>CANIHR010000043.1 GCA_947467185.1 Bryobacterales bacterium | reverse complement strand
GGACGGCGCGCCCCTCACTGCCGCCGACGTCGAACGCACCCTCCGCCGAGCCCTCGACCCCAAATCCGGCTCCCCCACCGGCGACACTCTCCGTGCCGGTGACGCAGTCCCCGAAATCACCGTCGCGAATCCCCGCGAAATCACGATCCGCTACAAAGCGCCCAAGCCCAACATCGACCGTCTCTTCGACTCCGTCGGCATCGCCCCCGCCACTCAGGCCAAACTGCCCGCCTCCTCCGGCTCCTTCTTCGTGGCCGATTACCAGCCCGGAACGTTGGTCCTCCTGCGGCGCAATCCCCGCTACTTCAAGCGCGATCCCAAAGGCGTCCAGCTCCCCTACCTGGACACCATCCGTCTCGACATCCAGACCAACCCCGACATCGCTCTCACCCGTTTCGAACGCGGCGAACTCCACCTCATCAATAAGCTGGATGCGGACTCTTTCGATCGCCTGAGCAAAGCCCCCGGCCGCCGCAACGTCACCACCCTGGGCCCCTCCCTCGATTCCGAGTTCATCTGGTTCAATCAGGCCCCCGCTAAAACCCTCCCCGACTGGAAGCGCGCCTGGTTCACCTCCGCCATCTTCCGCCATGCTGTGAGCTCCTCCATTCGGCGTGAGGACATGGCCCGTATCGTCTTCAAGGGCCACGCCCGCCCCGCTGTCGGTCCAATCTCCCCGGCGAATAAATTCTGGGTCAACGTGGCCCTCAAGCCTCCGGCACTCGATCCCAAAGGCGCTCTCGCCCAGCTCACCAAAGAAGGTTTCACCTTTCGCGACAACGTTCTTCGCGACAAGGCCGGGCACCTCGTCGAGTTCTCACTCATCACCCAGGCCGGAAATCGCCCGAGAGAACGCATGGCCTCCCTCGTCGCCGCTGACCTCAAGGCTCTCGGCATCAAAGTCAACGTGGTCACCCTCGACTTTGGCTCTATGCTTGACCGCATCGGCAAATCCCTCGACTACGAAGCCGCTCTCCTCGGTTTTTCGAACGTCGAAGCTGATCCCGCCGAAGAACTGAACGTCTGGCTCAGTTCCGGCGCTCAGCACGCCTGGTGGCCCTCCCAAAAGACCCCCGCCACGCCTTGGGAAGCCCGCATCGATGAACTGGAACTGAAGCAGGCCGCCGAGAGTTCCCGCGCAGCCCGTAAAAAGCTGGTCGATGAATTCCAGCAGATCGTCCGCGACGAGGAACCCATCATTTATCTCCTGAATCCCGACTATCTCGTGGCCGTCTCCCAATCGCTGAAAGGCGTTATTCCCGCCGTGGTCCCTCCCCAGCTTCTTTGGAACGTGGAGTCGTTCCGGCTTGAGTAACGTCCTCGATTTTCGCATTTCCGCCAGCTACGGAGCCACCGAAGTCCTCCACGAAGTAGCCTCCAGCATTGCTCCCGGCGAAATCGTCTCTCTTGTTGGTCTCAGCGGCTCCGGCAAGAGCACCCTCGCGCTGGCTCTCCTGCGCCTGCTCCGCTATCGGGGTGGCGAGGTCACCGGCACCATCAACCTCGAAGGCACAGAGCTGACGACCCATTCGGAGAGCGCTATGCGAGCCATCCGCGGCCGCCGCATCGGCTATGTCCCGCAAAGTCCGGGCCTGTCGCTGAATCCCCGCCTCCGCGTCAAAACTCTCCTCGAAGAAACCTGGCGAGCACATGCCTCCGGCTCCACCAGTCACCAGGCGCTTCTCGAAAGCGTCCAGTTGCCCTCCGACGCAGCCTTCCTCCGCAAACGTGCCGGTGAACTCTCCACCGGGCAGGGTCAGCGCTTACTCATCGCTTTAGCTCTGATGCACAGCCCCGCGCTGCTCCTGGCCGACGAACCAACCAGCGCCCTCGATGCCATCACGCAGGCCGCCGTCCTCGAACTCTTCTCGAAGATCAATCGCGAGAGAGGAACGTCTATCTTATTCATTTCGCATGACTTAATGTCGGTCGCAGGCATCAGTCATCGGGTAGATATTCTGCACGAAGGTCGCCTGGTCGAATCCGGCTCGCCCGCTGCGGTCTTCCAAACGCCGCAGCAACCGTTTACACGCCAGTTGGTTGCAGCGATGCCGCGTCTTGCTTTACGGGACTAATCAGGAACCAGTAACAAGCGATCCCCGCCACCAGAATCACCCCGGTCAGCAGGAACCCGGCCACAAACGACCCCGTCTGGTGGACGATCAGCCCCGTGACCGCCGGAGCCAGTGCCCCGCCGATGTTGCCCCCCATGTTCTGCAACCCCGACGCCGTCGCCACGAACTCCTTCGGGCAAACCGCCTGGGTTAGTGCCCAGGCATTCGGAGCCGCCAGGCCAAGACCCGCCAGCGAAAACCCCAGCAGCAGGGCCGACGTGTAGTTATCCTGCACCAGAGCGGCGGGAACAATCAGCAAAGCGATCGCCAGCCCCACACTGATCAGGCCCTTCCGTGCCACCACTTCGTTCATTCCCTTCCTGACCATGTAGTCGCCCAGGATGCCCGCCAGCAGGATCACCACCGAGACAATTACCAGCGGCACTGCCGAGTAGATCGCCATCTCCCGGGGGCCGAACTTTCGCTCCAGCATCAGGTAACCCGGCATCCACGTGATGAACAGGAACCACGCATAGTCGTAAGCGAAGAACCCAAAGAAGATCCCGGCCATGTTCCGGTTCGCGAGTAGCCGCAAACTCCCCGACGACCCCTTCCGGGTCTCCACGGACGGCGGCTCCGGCTCCCACTTTGGCGTAAGCAGCAGCCACGGAATCAGCCATAACAGCCCGGCCACGCCCGCCGCGATAAAGAAGTACCGCCAGCCGAACATCTTGATCGTGATCGGTCCTACTGCCACAATCGCCGCCTGCCCCAGTCGGTTCCCGGCGATATAGACACCCGTCACCGCCCCGCGCTGGCTGGCCTGGAACCAGCTGGCCACCGCCCGGTTACTGGCCGGAAAAATGGCCCCCTGTCCGAACCCGGCCAGCATCCTTGCCGCCAGAATCCCGACCGTTGAAGCCGTAAACCCCATCAGCGCAGTGGCCACCGCCCAGATCGTGAACCCGACGGCATAAACCCTCGCGAACCCCCAGCGGTCCACCAGCCAGCCCGCAGGAACCTGCGCCGCCAGATACGTCCAGGAAAAGGCGGAAAGCATCAGCCCCATCACCGCCGCGTTCAGGTGCAGCTCCTTCATCATGAAGGGCGCGGCGGGGGCCAGCGTCCCCCTCTGCGCATAGCAGAAGAACATCCCGAGGGTCAGCAGCGCGAGCAACGCCCAGCGCAAAGGTCGTGTCTGAGTCAACGGCTCAAAATATCACAGCGCGTATCCTGAATGAGCATGCAACTGATTGTGGAAGAGGGCGATAAAGGCAAACGACTCGACGCCTTCCTGCACGACCAGCTCCCGAAGTACAGCCGCTCCCGGCTGCAAAGCTGGGTCAAAGAAGGCAAAGCCTCGGTAAACGGCAAGGTCGAGAAGCCGTCCCGCGTCCTCCGCTTGGGCGATACGGTCGAGTTCGCCATCGGCATCATTCCCGGCCTCAGCGCGGTCCCGGAACAGATTCCGCTCGAGATCCTCTACGAAGACCCGTCTGTCATCGTCATCAATAAGCCCGCCGGTATGGTCGTTCATGCGGGAGCCGGCGTTCATTCCGGTACCGTCGTCAACGCGCTGCTCCACCGGTACAAGCACCTGTCATCGGTCGGCGGAGACGTTCGCCCCGGCATCGTCCATCGCCTGGACCGTTTCACCAGCGGAGTCCTGATCGCCGCCCGCAACGACGAGGCCCATCGCGACGTCGCCCTGCAGTTCTCCTCCCGCAAAGTCACGAAAATTTACCTGACGCTCGTCGAAGGTCGCCTCACGGGGTCCGGCCGCATCATCAAACCCATCGCCCGGGACCCCGTCAACCGCATGCGCATGACCGCCCGTCTCGACCGGGGCCGCACCGCCCTCACTGACTGGGAAGTCCTTGAAAACTTCGACGGTTACACGTTCCTGCGCATCCATCTCGGCACGGGGCGCACCCACCAGATCCGTGCTCACATGGCCGCCATTGGGCACCCTGTAGCGGGCGACATGATGTATGGCGGCGCGCGCTCGGAGTGGGCGCGCTACTTCCTTCATGCCCACCGTCTGACCTTCCGCAGCCCGGCGACGGGCGAAATCACCACTGTCGAAGCGCCCCTCGCGCCCGCCCTCGTCGAGTGGAAACAATCCCTAACCCGACCCGGCCTACATCCGCACCCTCCCGAACAGGTAGAATGACGGGATATGAGATTGCGCAAGGGACTCGCTCTGGCTCTGACTGCCGCGAGCATTTTGGCCGCCCAGAAGACCCAGAAGAAACCGGTTGCCGGGCAGCAGTCCATGTCCACCCAGCAGGTCGCCGGAGCCCCGGGTCAGGAAGCCGAAACCCGGATCACCCTCGATGTGACCCGCGTCAATATCCTGTTCACTGTTACCGACAAAAAGGGCAGGTTCATCACCGACCTCGGTAAAGACGACTTCGACATCGTCGAAAACAAGAAGCAGCAGACCGTTCAGGAATTCACCGCCGAATCCGACCTCCCTCTTCGCCTGGCGGTGCTGGTCGATACCAGCAACAGTATCCGGACCGAATTCAAGTTCGAACAGGAAGCCGCCATCCGCTTCATGCAGAGCGTGCTGCGTCCAAATGCCGACCGTATGATGCTGGTCGGCTTTGACAGCACTGTATCGCTGGTCAGCGACCTGACCAATGACATGCGCGCGCTCGAAAAAGGCATCCGCGCCATGCGCCCCGGCGGTGGCACGTCCGTCTACGACGCCATCTACTTCGCCTGCAAAGACAAACTGATGCTTGATCAGCCTCGTGATAAGTTCCGCCGTGCGCTGATTTTGATCAGTGATGGCGACGACACGGAAAGCCGCTACACCCGCGATCAGGCTCTCGAAATGGCCCAGAAAGCCGACGTCGTCATCTACGCCATCTCCACCAACACGAAGCGTGACGACCAGGACGGCGACAAGGTTCTGAAGTACATGACCGAGGAAACCGGTGGTCAGGCTTTCTTCCCCTTCAAGGTGGAAGATCTTGACCAGAGCTTCGAAAACATCGCCAACGAACTGCGCCACCAGTACAACATTTTCTACCGCCCGGAACCGCTGAAGACAGACGGTCTCTACCACCCCGTCCAGGTGAAGACCAAGTCCCGCAAGGATCTCGTCGTCCGCGCTCGTAAGGGCTACTACGCTCCCAAATTCTAATGCGCCTGATCATCACTGCCCTCGCCCTTGCCGCCGTGGCTTTCTCTCAGGAGGCCGCGCCCCAGAAACCTCTTCGCGAACGCCTGCTGGAGCGCGCGCTGAAGGGTGATACTGAGGCGCAGTATGATCTCGGCAAGAATTACGAAACCGGCCGCATCGGGCTGAAGAAGGACCTGGTCCAGGCCGAGCACTGGTATCACATGGCAGCAGACCAGGGCGACCCGTTCGCCCAGGCGGGCCTGGCGATTCTCTACCAGTTCGGCAAGGGTGTGAAAGTGGATCTGGTGGAAGCCTGCATGTGGTACACGCTGGCCTCCAATGGTTCCAAAGGTGGCGATCATGAATCCATCGCCGATATGCTCGACGACGTCACTAAGTTGATGACGCCTGACCAGATAGCCGAGGCCCGCAAACGGGCCCGCGAGTGGAAACCAAAGAAATAATGAAGATCTTCAGCCTGACTCTCCTGCTTGCGGCCTCACTTTTTTCGCAAGCCCCTGCGCCCGCTAACTCCTGGCGCATCGACCCCCTTCACAGCCAGGCGAACTTCACGGTCCGGCACATGATGATCTCCACAGTCCGCGGCACCTTTGGCGGTGTAAGGGGCACCATCATTTACGACGCGAAGAATCCGGCGGCATCGACCGTGGAAGCCACCATCGACTGCACCACCCTCAACACCGGCGAGCCGAAGCGTGACAACGATCTGAAGGGAGAAGAGTTCTTCGACGTGAAGAAGTACCCGGTCATGAAGTTCAAGTCGAAGAGCGTCCAGGTCATCAGCAAAGGCAATATGAAAGTGACGGGCGACCTGACCATCAACGCCATAACAAAGCAGGTGGTGCTGACGCTAGACGGACCCACTGACGAAATCAAAGACACCAACAACCGGATCAAGGTCGGTGTCACCGCGACGACGCAGATCAGCCGCAAAGAGTACGGAATCCTCTACAACCCCGTCATGGAAACCGGCGGCGTCGCCGTCAGCGACGAAGTAAAGATCACTCTCGATATCGAGCTGATCAAAAACTAAGGCCCGCCTATTTCAGAGTTCTCCGAGTACGAGTCAGAAGAACGCCCCCGAAAGTTCCGGAAGAAAGTTCCCGGGGCGCAGAAGGCTGCTCCGCCTGAGCCAACGGCTCTGGTGATCGGGGCGGGTCTGGGTGGCTGCACGGTCACCCAGAACGGTAAAGTGAGCAGGGTTCGCTGCGAGACACCAGTGGCTCCGGGTGACCTGGTGGCTATCCAGTACGAAAAAGTCATCGCGATCGCGCCCCGGCGCACAACTCTCTGCCGCACCGACCCCGCCAATAAACACCGCCAGCGCGTGATCGCCGCCAATATCGACCTGCTGGTGATTGTCGCCTCCATTGACGACCCTCCGTTTCGCCCCGGTCTGGTCGATCGCTATCTCGTGGCGGCCGCTCGCGGCGGAATCGACCCGATTCTCTGTATCAACAAAGCCGATCTCTCCACGCCCGAGCAGATCGCCGAAGCCGTCAACCGTTTCGCGATCCCCTGGGTTCGCTGTTCCACTAAAACCGGCGAGGGTATCGAAGAACTCCGCGTCCTGCTGGCCGGCAAGCTTACCGTTCTCGCCGGACACAGCGGCGTCGGTAAAAGTTCGGTGCTCAATGCCCTGGCGGGGGCTGCTGTAGCTCGTACTGGCGGCATCAGCGACGGCTCGAAGCGCGGGCAGCACACGACGACTTCCTCCGCCCTGGTTGACCTGGGGGATGGTGCCCGGGTCATCGATACTCCGGGCATCCGGGCCTTCGATCCAGGCCAACTCACGCTGGCGGAACTCCGGGCCGCATTTCCGGATTTTGACGATAATACCTGCCGCTTTGCGGACTGCACGCACCGCACAGAACCGGGATGTGCGCACCGCGATGAGACCTCCGCACGCTACGCTTCCTGGCTCCGTCTCGCGGCCGATCTCCCGTAGGTTCGCAAACGTTTTCGAAGCCGACAGGGCCGAATCATTGTGCTTTTCTGCTGCCGGGTCTTTTGTTTGGGTTCCGGCCTTGAAACCCTGTCACTCAGTTGATACAATTTCGAAGGCTTCACCAGGGTTTTTTTCAGGAGAAAATATGAATCGCATCAAGCTGGCGGCAATGTTGCTGCTTTGCTCAATGGCGGCGTTCGCACAGTCCGAACGCGGCACAATCCAGGGGTCTGTGAAAGACTCCTCGGGCGCGGTAGTTGTAGGCGCCCGGGTTACTGTCACCAACGCAGATACCGCTTCCGCAGTTAACATCACCTCTAACGATACGGGCGACTTCGCCGCCCCCAGTCTCCAGGCGGGCACGTACTCCGTCCGCGTGGAAAAAGAAGGCTTCCGGCCCGCAGTTGTCTCGCGGATTGCTCTGAACGCCGGCGTCAACGTCCGTGCGGACGTCACGCTCGAAGTCGGCTCCACCACGACAGCAGTCGAAGTGGAAGCCTCGGCGCTGCAGCTTTCCACGGAAAGCGCGAAGTCCACCTCGGCCGTCACCAACAAAATGGTTGACGAACTGCCGCTGGTGGTCTCGGGCGCCATGCGTAGCCCCTTCGATCTGGCCAACACGACGCCCGAAGCCAAGAACCTCGGCGGCGACAACGGCTTTATCCTCGGTGGCGGCCAGGCGGCCAGCTACGGCACCAACCTCGACGGCGTTTCTGCCAACACGACTCGCGCTCTCTCGCAGAGCTGGGTGGCGGTCAACGCTCCCTCGCTCGAAGCGATCAGCGAATTCACGGTCGACTCCAACGGCTTCAAGGCGGAATTCGGCCACGCCGGCGGTGGTCTCATGAACTTCGTGTCCAAGGGCGGCACCAACGAATATCACGGTACGGCGTACGAATTCATTCGCAACAATGCGTTCGATGCGAACAACTTCTTCAACAACCGTGCCGGTCTGGCGACCCCGGTTTACAAGCAGCACGATTTCGGCGGCAGCTTCGGCGGTCCCGTCTGGATTCCGAAAATCTACAAGGGCAAGAACAAGACCTTCTTCTTCACCTCGTACGAAGCCTTCCGCAACCGTGCCGGTGCCACCGGCGTTACCGCAAACGTCCCCACCAAGGAAATGTACGGCGGCGACTTCAGCAACTGGGTGACCAGCCTGAACGGCGCGACGACGCGTATCCCGATCTACGACCCGACCACCCAGGTTCGCAATGCGGATGGCTCCTACACCCGCACCCCGTTCCCTGGTAACGTGATCCCGGCCAGCAAGTTTGACCCGGTCTCCGTGAAGGCTCTCTCGGCGTTCACTTCGAACGGCCAACTGCTCCCGAACAACAATGCTGCCGTCGGCAGTGTCGCTTACGTTCGCAACAACTACTTCATCGCGTCGGGTTCCGAAGTTCGCCCCAACACGAAGATCAGCGTGAAGGGCGACCACATTTTCAACGACAAGCACCGCATGTCGGGCTACTACGGCTACAACCGTTCCTACGTCAAGCCGAGCGCGAATGGTCCGGCTACCCTGCCTGGCCTGTACACCAACTACAACGACACGCAGCGTCACTCCGACGTTGTTCGCTGGAGCTGGGACTGGACGCTCTCGCCCACCAAGCTGAACCACTTCTACGCTGGTGGCAACAACTGGCGCGAAAACCATGATCCTCCCCAGGCGACCGTCCAGAGCGGCATCAACTGGAAGGATAAGGTTTGCCTTGGTAACGTTCCCGATTGCGGTCAGAACCTGCTGAACCTGAACTTCGGCGATCTCACAGCATGGGGTGGTCCGGCCAACAACGGCAGCGAAAATACCATCTACTCTTACAACGACGATTTCACGTGGGTTCGCAATAACCACACCTACAAAATCGGCGGCATGATGCAGCTCAGCCACTACAACGGTTTCGGCCGTCAGTGCATCGCTGGTTGCGCCAGCTTCAGCTACCTCAACACCGGCGTGCCGAACGGCAACAACCCGCAACTGGGCGGTTCGTCCTTCGCTTCGTTCCTGCTCGGTTATGCCAACGGTGGTTCCATTGACACCATCCGCTTCATCGGTCAGCAGTGGCCCTACTACGCCGGTTATGTGCAGGACGACTGGCGCGTCAACGACAAGCTGACCCTCAACTATGGTCTGCGTTGGGAAGTACAGATGCCGCCCACGGGCCTGGAAGATCGCTGGAGCGACTTCTCGCCGACCCGCGCCAACCCCAGGGCCGGCAACATCCCCGGCGCTCTGATCTACGCCGGAACCGGTGCGGGCCGCGAAGGCAGCCGGACGCTGGCCGATGGCTGGTACAAAGGTTTTGGCCCCCGCTTTGGCTTCGCCTACAAGCTGGATGACAAGACGGTTGTCCGTGGTTCCGTGGGCCGTTCCTATGGCGCCGTGACCACCGTCAGCGGCTCCACTCACCAGCGCGGCTTCACCCAGACCTACGGTGTGCCCGACCAGGGTACCAACGGCATTCTGCCC
Source organism: Bryobacterales bacterium (assembly GCA_947467185.1). Taxonomy (GTDB): domain Bacteria; phylum Acidobacteriota; class Terriglobia; order Bryobacterales; family Bryobacteraceae; genus BOG-234. The sequence continues at coordinate 16,236 of CANIHR010000043.1, read as the reverse complement.
AACATGATCCTGCGCGACGGCTTCCCGGCCTACCCGGTGCCCCCGTTCATCGATCCGTCGTTTGCCAACAAGGACAATATTCCGTGGTGGCAGGGTAACGAAGCGACCAAGCTTCCGACCTCGGACTTCTTCAACCTCTCGGTGCAGCGTCAGCTGGATTCGAAGATGCTGGTGGAAGTTTCGTACAACGCCTCAGTCGGTTCGCACCTGCAGACGCAGTTGCTGAACTACAACCAGGTGAACCCCGCGCAGCTCAGCAAGTACGGTTTTGCGCTGATGAACAGCCTGGTCACGTCGCCCGCCGCTGTTGCGGCCGGCTTCAAGAGCCCGTACCCGAACTTCACCAACACGTCCGGCCCTGCGCAGGATGGCTGGTGGGGCAGCGCGGCCACCGTGGCCCGCTCTCTGCGTCCGTTCCCGCAGTACAACGGCATCGACACCTACGCAGGTGGCGGTGACCACAGCGGTCACTCCACGTACCACGCCGGCATCATCCGCGTGGAACGTCGTGGTGGTCGTGGCCTGACGCTCAATGCCTCCTACGTCTTCTCCAAGCTGCTGACCGATTCGGACAGCTACTGGGGCAGCGGCGTCGCGATGGATCACTTCAATCGCGGCCTCGAAAAGTCGATTGGCGCATTTGACATCACGCACAACGCGAAGTTCACTGCCATCTATGACCTGCCGTTCGGTCGTGGTCAGAAGTGGATGAACCAGGGCGCAGCGGCTCAGCTTCTGGGCAACTGGCGCGTCAGTGCAATCGGTTATTACTCCAGCGGTCAGCCCCTCGGCCTCGGTACTTCCGTGGGTACGCCTTCGGTGCTGTTCGCCGGTGGCAACCGTCCGCTGATCTCAACCTACGACGGCTGGAATGGCGCGATTGCGGGCGACAAGTTCGATCCGTCTCGTGACCGCTTCGTGCAGCCTGCTTCGTTCTTCCCGGCTCAGGTTGGTACGCAGTTCACCGGCACCACGCAGTACTTCGGCAACCAGACCCGGTTCAACCCGAACTTCCGTCAGTTTGGCAACTACGCGGAAAACCTCTCCATCACCAAGACTTTTGTTCTGGGTGGCAAGGACTCCTCGAAGCGGCTCGACTTCCGCGCGGAAGCCTTCAACGTGTTCAACCGGACGCGTTTCGGCACGGGTTCCCTGCAGATCCAGAGTGCAACCTTCGGTCAGCTCACCTCGAGCGGCGATCTTCTCAACACGCCGCGCCAGTTGCAGTTGGCTCTGAAGCTGTACTTCTAAAGCTGATCAACAACCAAAAGCAAAACCCCGAGGCTTCACGGCCTCGGGGTTTTGTCGTTTCTGCGGGTTGTCTCAGCCAATCTCGGCAGCGTCTTCGCGAGTGTGGACGCGGCTCATACCAGCGGCGATGACTCGCTGGGCACGGAGACCGTCGGCATGCGTTGCGGGGAAGGGTGAATTAGTGCGGCAGCAGTCGATGAAGGCCGCCAGTTCGGCTTTGTAGGCGGGGCCATAACGTTCGAGGAATTCCGGTGCTCCAGGCCCGCCCTTTCCTCCGGGGAAGACGCGGCGGGCCAGCGGTTCTGCTGTGCCGCGGGGGCCGAAGGCTTCCACGACGATTTCGGCGGGGTTCTGGGCAAAGTGCCCAACCTGGATCTGGCCCTTGTCGCCGTAGATGACGGTCTCGATGCGGTAGCCGGAGACGTGGTTGCGGGTGACTTGCACCTGGCCGAGGAGGTCCGTACCGAACCACATGTAGAGCATGGCGTCGTCGAAATCCTCTTTGCAGGAGGCGACGTGTTTGTTGTGCAGCACGGAACCCACCACCTGGGCGCGGTCGGGGAATGATCCTGATAGCCACAGAATCTCGTCCACGTTGTGGACCGACATATCGGGCAGAATGCCGTCGCTCTGGTAGCCCTCGGGCGGCGGACCGGAGTCTTCGAGCGCGGAGTAGATTTTAAAGACACGCCCGATGGTGCCCTGGCGCATCAGGTCGCGGCCAAAGGCGAGCGCGGCGTCGTAGCGCCGCTGGAAGGCCAGCATGAGTGAGTTGGGGTAGTCGCGGTCGAGTTCCTCGCAACAGACCAGATCGCCCGGGAGCGTGCCGGTGAGGGGTTTTTCGAGCAGGACGCGGTGTCCGGCGCGTACCAGCGCCATCGCGTGAGGCCGGTGGTGCTCGGTCGGTGTGACGACCATAGTGGCCTGGCAGATACCCGAAGCCAGATAGTCCTCAATCGAGGTGAAGGTCTGGCCGGTGTAGCCCATGGTGGCCTGAAAGCTGGTTAGCCGGGCCGGGTTCGTATCGACGACTGCGACGAGTTTACAGACGCCTTCTTCCCGCTCCAGTTCCAGCATGTGGGTGGCATGCACCCAGCCCATCCGTCCGATTCCAATGATTCCGATGTTCACTCTGGCACAATATCACCGGGGTTCGTTTTAGACGAAAGGCTGGGCCTTCTGCCGGATGGTGGTGGCGAGTTCGAAGGGGTCCATTGCCTGATATTTCGGGTAGAAAAGTTCTACCGAGAGCGGCCCCGAATATCCCTTCTCGGCAAGGGCCTTGAGGATTCGGGGAATCGGCGCGATGCCAGTGCCCGGGATCTCGCGTGTGATGCCACTGAGTAGTTCCCGAGGCATGTCCGGCACGTCCTGGAAATGGACATGGTGCAGTTCGCCCTGTCGCAAAAGTTCCAGATCCTCAAACTTACTCAGGCCCGACCAGAAGTGGTAGAAATCGAGCATCGGCCGGACGTTCGGATGGCCCGCTTCGCGCGTGAGCCGCAGCACGGTCGGCAGGGTCGAAATGAACGTCGAAGAGCGGTTGAATTCCGGCATCACCACCACGCCGAACTGCTTCCCGATTTCGCCCGCTTCGCGCATGTGATCCACAGCCAGTCGGTAATCGTCCGCTGTGAACTGCCCTGCGCCGGTGCAGGGGGCCATGATCCGATCAATACCCATCTCGGCGGCGATGTGGGCGTGGCGTTTGAGTTCTTCGAGGGCTTCGTGGCGCTCGGGGCGTGGTGCCCACAGACCGGTGAGGCCGCCGTGGGAAACGGCCCTCAGGCCAAGGTCGGCGAGGAGTTGCTTCGTGGCGGGCAGACCCTCGTCCTTGATGAACTGGTTGAGGTGAGGGCGGATGACTTCAACGAGTTTGATCCCGGCGCGGGAATAGCCTTCAAGGGACTTGCGGTAGCCCGCGTCGAGGGAAGTGTTTTGGTGGATGCAGAGGGTCATTCGTTTGTTGGCCTCACCACGAAGCTGCAAAGCAGGCACAAGGGCCAGCAGATCGCGACGATTCAGCATGTGGTTACGATACCGTATCAGCGGCCTTTGCCCCGGCCCTGATTAGCTCGATAAGGGCTTTTTCGTCGAGGTCGGTCAGTTTTTTGAAACGGACGCACGCCTTACCAATGCTGGCTTTGGGGAGAGCAGCTTTGAAGCTCTCGGCCACATAACAGGTTCCATCGCTGGCGGTGACGTAAAGAGAGATGTAGCCGGCGTTGCTGGCGAGGCCGATGCGCACAGCATCGCCTTCGCGACCGCTGGCGTACTTATAGTGGTAGGGGCCGTAACCGAGCATTCCCATCATGATGCAGGGCTCGAGATCGGGCGCGTGTTGGCGGATGAGTTTGTCGAGGGCTTCGATATCGGCGCGGCGCTTTTCATCGACTCCGGCGATGTATTCGGCGGGGGTGGAAACTTTCAGTTGTCCCTTCATGTTGGCAGGAAATATGATGGCACAGAAGGAGTCTGTCGATGCAACTCACCCGACGTGTATTTTCCGGTTCGCTGGCCGCTGGTGCGGTGGCGTGGGCGCAGGCTCCGGCAGCTGTGAAACCGAAGAAGCTGAAGATCGGCCACACCGGCATTACCTGGCCTGGCGGCGCAGACAAACGCGGTATCGAGGTGGCAATTCAGGATCTCGGCAGCCTGGGTTACGCGGGACTGGAGACCTTCGGCGAGGTTCTGGATCAGTACGAAAAAGAGGGCGGGCTGTCGCGGTATCTGGAGGCCGCGCAACTGCCGCTGATTTCGGGCTATTGCACTGTGGACCTGGTGGATCCGGCGAAGCGCAAAGACAGTGTGGCGCGCATGGTCGGGTGGGCGAAGGTGATCCGGAAGAACGGCGGGCGAATCATGATCCTCGGCCCGAACGGGGCACGCCGCGCGCAGACCGGGTATCAGTTCACGGAACATCGCGCGGACATTGCTGCGTGTCTGAATGAGATCGGGAAGGCGATCACCGACTTAGGGGTGACGGGAGTGCTGCACCCGCATACCGGCACGGTGGTCGAAACCCTCGACGAAACGATTGCGACGCTCGATTCGGTTGACACGCGGTACGTGAAGTTCGGGCCGGATGTTGGGCAATTGGTGAAAGGGGGGGCGGACCCGGCGGCCGTGACGAAGCTTGTGAAGGACCACGTGGCGATTGTGCACCATATGCACCTGAAGGATTACAGCGGTGGGAAGTATTACGGCGGCTATTGTCCGCTCGGGTTTGGTCGCGTGGAACTGGCGAACCTGCTCGACATCATGGATGCCAAAAGCGAAATGGCGGGTCAGGTGATGGTGGAACTGGATGGCGGTGGGCGCAACGACCCCATGCCCGCGCTGGAGGCGGCGCGGATTGCAAAGACCTTCCTCCAGGCGCAGGGCGTGTCGTTTCGGAACTAGTTACTGACGGCCGAAGGGGCCGGGTTCGCGGGTTTCGCCAGTGAATTTGACATTGCGGAAGTCGCCGGTTTCATTGAAGGAACCGAAGCCAATTTTGCCCCAGCGGAGGCTTAAGTCCACTGCTTCCAGGCTGGGATTCTTCTTGCCGTTCACTTCCACATACGCGCGGCCGGTGTCGCCGTCGAACACGAACTTCACGGGGGTCCATTCCGCGGTAGTGAAGGACGCGGGGCCGTCCAGCGAAGAGATGCGGGACCGCTCGCCGTTGAAGACGTGGAAGAAGCCGTTGTGGACGTTCTGCTTGACGGCTTCGTCGCTGGAGATGTGGGCGTAGTTGTAGTGGTCCTTGTCCTGGTAGCCGTAAACGATGATGAGACTGCGGCCGTTGTGCTTCATCTCGGCCTCAATGGTGACCTTTTTGTAGGGCTTTGAATCGAGGATGGCGAACTTCTGGGGCCGACGTGGCTGGCCGGGCGCCGGTTCGCCGGAAACCTTCAGGCGGAGGGTTCCGTTTTCCACCGACCAGTCGGAAGCCTGCTGCACAGACCAGGAATGGCCGAAAGCCTGAATCGTTTCATCTGCCGTCGCAGCCGAGGCGGCGAGAGTTATTGCCAGAGCGAGTGCGAACTGTCTCATCTGTACGAGGGTATCGCAGTCGGTTTGTCTCTGCGAGGCTGCTGTTATTTTAGAGATAACGAAAATGACAAACTCACCAGTGTTGTCTGAACCGCGCAATGGCGCAACGCCTCTGGCGAAGAATAAGCACCTTCGGAGATGGGTCGAAAAAATGGCCCAGCTAACGCAGCCGGACAGCATCTACTGGGTGGATGGTTCGCAGGAGGAGTACGACCGCCTTTGCGAACAGATGGTCACGGGCGGGACCTTTACGAAGCTGAACCAGGACCTGTGGCCTGGCTGCTTTTATGCGCGTTCTGACAAGGATGACGTGGCTCGTGTCGAAGACCGCACCTACATCTGTTCGCTCTCGAAAGACGCCGCTGGCCCGACGAATAACTGGGTCAATCCATTCGAAATGCGCCGCAAGCTGAAGGGCCTGTTTAATGGCTCCATGCGGGGACGCACGATGTATGTGCTGCCGTACAGCATGGGGCCGATTGATTCGCCGATGTCGCAGATTGGCGTGCAGTTGACCGACTCGCCGTATGTGGTGGTGAACATGCGGATCATGGCGCGGATCGGGCTGCCGGTTTACGCCGAGATCGACAAAGACGTGAAGCGCGTGGTGCCTTGCGTTCACTCGGTGGGTGCGCCGCTGGCTCCAGGGCAGACGGATGTGCCGTGGCCGTGCAACAAGGAAAAGTACATCGTGCATTTCCCGGAAACGCGCGAAATTTGGTCGTATGGCTCGGGCTACGGCGGGAATGCGCTTCTGGGCAAGAAGTGCTTCGCGTTGCGTATTGCGTCGAACATCGCGCGCGACGAGGGCTGGCTGGCCGAGCACATGCTGATTCTGGGCGTGGAGAATCCGGAAGGCGAAAAAACGTATGTTGCGGCGGCTTTCCCGAGCGCTTGCGGCAAGACGAATTTCGCGATGCTGATTCCGCCGGATGGGTTTGATGGCTGGAAGGTCTGGACGATCGGTGACGATATTGCCTGGATCAAGCCGGATGCCACGGGGCAGTTACGGGCGATTAATCCCGAAGCAGGCTTCTTTGGTGTCGCTCCGGGAACGTCAATGAAGACCAACCCCAATGCGATGGCCGCGCTTTCGCGGAATACGATCTTCACCAATGTGGCGCTGACTCCTGAAGGCGGTGTCTGGTGGGAAGGTATGACGGACGCGCCACCGGCTGAGTGTACAGACTGGCAGGGAAACCCCTGGACGCCCGCCATTGCGAAGGAGAAGGGCACAAAGGCTGCTCATCCGAATTCGCGGTTTACGGCGCCGGCTTCACAGTGTCCGACGATCGATCCCGATTGGGAGTCACCGAACGGGGTACCGATCAGCGCGATTATCTTTGGTGGCCGTCGGGCGACGACGATGCCGCTGGTGTTCCAGGCTTTCAACTGGAGCTCCGGTGTGTACACGGGGGCCACGATGGGCTCAGAAACGACGGCTGCGGCGACGGGGGCGGTGGGCAAGGTCCGGCGCGACCCCATGGCGATGCTGCCGTTCTGTGGGTATCACATGGGGGATTACTTCCGCCACTGGCTGAAGGTGCAGCGGCTGCTTTCGGAGACGCCGCGTGTGTTCCATGTGAACTGGTTCCGCAAGGATGCTGATGGCAACTTCCTGTGGCCTGGGTTCCGCGAGAATATGCGCGTGCTGAAGTGGATTGTGGATCGTGCCAGGGGCCGTGCCGCAGGGCGGGAAACGCCGATTGGCTGGGTTCCGCGGTATGAGGACATCCACTGGGATGGTCTCGATTTCCCGAAGGATGTGTTTGACAGCCTGCAGAGTGTGGATCGCGCAGCGTGGCGCTCAGAGGTAATGGGGCACGAGGAGTTGTTTATCGAACTTCATGACCACTTGCCGTCCGAAATTGTCTATGAGCGCGAACTGCTGATTTGCCGGTTGTAATCGGGGCTTAGGGCCAGCTTCAGGCTTTCTGAAGCTGGCTCGAAATCCAGCGGTACGTCTTTTCCAGCCCTTCCACCAGCGGGCGTGAGGGCGACCAGCCGAGCTTCTCGCGGATCAGGTGGTTGTCTGAGTTGCGGCCCCGGACTCCGAGAGGCCCCGGGATGTGGCGGAGTGTCAGCTTCTTGCCCGAGATCGCGATGACCATTTCGGCCAGTTGATTGATGGTCACCATCTCTTCCGAACCGATGTTTACAGGGCCGGGAAAAGTGGATTCCACCAGGCGGTTGATGCCGTCCAGGCATTCATCGACATAGAGGAATGAGCGGGTCTGTTTGCCGTCACCCCAGATCTCGATTTCGCCTCCGTCGGGAGTGGCTGCGACCTTGCGGCAGATGGCGGCGGGGGCCTTCTCGCGCCCGCCTTCAAAGGCTCCTTCGGTGCCAAACACGTTGTGAAATCGGGCGATCTTGATGTCGAGGCTGTAGTTGCGCGCGTATGCCAGATACAGGCGTTCGCTGAAGAGCTTTTCCCAGCCGTATTCGCTGTCGGGGGCGGCCGGGTAGGCCGAGTCTTCCGAGCACTTTGGGTTGTCGGGATCGAGCTGGTTGTACTCGGGGTAGATGCATGCGGAGGAAGAGTAGAAGAAACGCTTCACTCCAGCTAGGCGGCCCTGTTCGAGGGCGTTTAGGTTGATCGTTGCGGAGTTGTGCATCACCTCTGCGTCATGGTCGCCTGTGAAGATATAACCGGCTCCACCCATGTCGGCGGCCAGTTGGTAGACGACGTCGATCCCTTCGGATACCCGACGGGAGAAAGCTGGATCGCGCAGGTCGCCGAGGAGAAATTCATCGGCGTGCGATGCCGAGTATTCATGAGGGACGAGGTCAGCGCCCCGAACCCAATACCCCTTTGATTTCAAATTCTGGACGAGGTGCCCACCAATGAACCCCCCGGCCCCGTTAACGAGTGCCCGAACCATCTACGGCTATTGTGGCATCGTTTGGGCGAGGTCAGAGCGGATTTGCCGGGTTGTCAGATCGTTTGCGGTACTAGACACCCCAATGATGCGCCACGGCCCGGTGAGGGGTGTTTTCGCAGCGAGAACATAGCGGGGATTACCGAGGTCACGGGAGAGGCGCGAGACCAGAACCTTGTCGGCAGATTTGCCGAGGTTCATTCGGGGAAAGCCCTTGAGCGGGACTTCGTCAATTTCGAGCCAGCCGGCGCCGGGACGTTCCACGCGCAGGGGCAGGGAAGGCGAGGCAGGAGGCGGTTGGTCCAGGGAGAACTCGGTGGTTTCTTCCGACAGATAGAGGTCCGCCATAGGCATCGAGCGCATCAGGTGGTAACGGAAGGCAATGCCGTCGTTATAAACGCGGGTTTCAACTTCCAGGGCGCGACCGAGCGACCCGTTCTGCATATAGCGCCCCGTGAAGCCATTCCATCCCTTGCCGGAGGCTGTCGAGGCTCCGATGAGGCCCACATTCTCCCCGAGCAACGGTTCCTGCTCCCAGATGTCGAAGCCCAGGAACGAGGTATCGAGCAGCATTTTCCCCTGGTAGAAGACCTGGTAGGCGAGGCGGAAGAGCGCGGTATCTTCCTGTCCGGCGATGAAAATACGGTACTCCAGTTTCCCGTCTGGAGATTTTACGGTCTTCAGGTCCTGCGCCCGGGTTGTGCCGGCCAGGGCGAAGAGGACCGCCAGGAAAGCAAAAAAGGGCCCACCGGCATACCGGCGAGCCCCCTTTGATTGAATCAACACTGCTTAGGCCCAGCTCATGCCGGACTTCGACAGCGGGAGCTGCCGGAGTCTCTTTCCGCTGGCGGTGAAGATCGCATTGGCGATCGCCGGCAGGATGGGCGGGAGCGACGGTTCGCCCAGACCGGTGGGAGAGAACGTCGATTTCACGAAATGAGTCTCGATGACCGGGGGGGCCTGGTTCATCCGGACCATACCGTGCGTATTGTAGTTGCCCTGTACGACTTTGCCCTTTTCGACGGTGATTTCCTGCATCATGAGTTCGCTCATGCCGTCGATGACGCCGCCGTGGACGAGGTTTTCCGCGCCGCTGGGGTTGATGATCTGGCTACCGATGTCACCGGCGACCCAGACCTTGTTGAGCTTCACTTTGGTGCCGACGACGGTGACTTCGGCAACTTCGGCGAAGTAGCCCATGTGGCTGAAGTGGAAGGCGATGCCCTGGGCGGTGCCGGCGGGGTATTTCTTCTTGCCCCATCCGGACTTTTCCATGGCGAGTTTCATGGCGCCGATCATGCGTTCGGCGTTCAGCCCCGGAGGCGCAAAGCCACCACGGCCACCACCTGCAGCGGGGGGCGCGGGAAGCGGTGCGCCGGAAGCCAGCAGGTCCAGCCGGAACTGTGCCGGGTCCTTGCCGGCGGCATGCGCGAGCTCATCAATGAAGCTCTGGATGACGAACGCGAAAGCGTTGCTGGAAGGAGCGCGCAGAGCGCCGGTGCGGATGCCGAGGCGCTGTACCGAAGACTGCAGCGTGTAGTTCGGAATGAAGCGCTGCGGGAATTCGGTGGGGCCCATAGCGGCGGAGGACGCGAACGTCTCACCATCGCCGTAGCTGAGGAAGTGGTTCTTCCAGCCCACGATCTTGCCCGAAGCGTCGATACCGGCCTTCAGATTCTGCCAGCCGCCGGGGCGGTAATAATCGTGGCGCATGTCATCTTCACGCGACCAGATGAGCTTCACGGGGATACCGGGAACCTGTTTCGCGATCCAGGCAGCTTCCACCATGTAGTCGTTGGTGAGGCGGCGGCCGAAGCCACCACCTGCGCGGACCATGTGAAGCGAGATGTCACTTTCGGCGACGCCGAGGGTGTCGGAAACCAGCTTGCGGCCGCGACCGGGCTGCTGACTGTTGCCCCACATCTCGAGCTTGCCGTTATTGAACATCGCGGTGCAGTTCTGAGGCTCCAGAGGCGCGTGTGCGATGAACGGGTAAGAGTATGAGGCTTCGACGACCTTCGCGGCAGACTTCAGCGCAGCATCGGCATCGCCATCGTTGCGGAGAGTGCGCTGCGGATTTGCTTTACCGAGAGCTTCGGCTTTGGCCTGATAGCCCACGCTGCTGTCATTGGCGTTGGGGCCTTCGTCCCATTCCACCACCAGCTTTTTGCGGGCGGAGTTGGCATGCCACCAGGTTTCGGCCACAATGGCAATACCGTTTTCGAGGCCGGGTTCACCGGGAATGACCGCATCGGTGACGAGCGGACGTTCCACGATGAAGGCGTGCTTCACGCCGGGCAACTTCTTAATCTCGTCGAGGTTGGCCTTCTTGACCTTGCCGCCGAAGACGCCGCATTTTTCAAAGCAGGCGTGCAACATGTTGGGCAGGGTAACGTCAACGCCGAAGATGGGCACGCCGGTGACGATCTGCTTAATGTCGTACGCGGAGTGCTTCTTACCGATGATCTTGTATTCCGAAGCGTCCTTCAGTTTGATGCGGCTGAGGTCCGGGGCGGGCAGTTTGGCAACTGCTGCGGCGAGTTCGCCATAGGTAGCCGTACGCTTTGACGACGCATGGTTCACTTTGCCGCCACCCGTGGTCAGTTCCGCTTCCGGTACGCCCCACTTCTGAGCGGCGGCGGTGACGAACATAGCGCGGCCGGCGGCACCAGCCTGACGCATCGGCGTCCAGGCGTTCGGGGTGGCGGTGGAGCCACCGGAGGACTGCGCGGTGTACTTCGTGTCGTCGAAATCGGCCTGTTCGAGCTTGACGTTCTTCCAGTCGACATCCAGTTCATCGGCAATCATCATGGGGAGCATGTTGCGGACGCCCTGCCCCGTTTCCGGGTTCTTGGCGACGATGGTAACGGTGCCGTCGAGGGCGACCTTAATGAAATTGTTGGGGTTCGGAGGAGGTGGGGGGGCACCGCCACGGCCCTGGGCCAGCAGGTCTGAGGCGAAGGGGAGGGTGAACATCACTCCGCCGCCGGCGATAGCGCTGACCTTAAAGAACGAACGTCGATCCATCACAGTGGTGTCTTTACGCTTCATGTTCGGTCTCCTCTCTTAATCCTGACCAGCCGTCTGGGCGGGTTTGGCAGCGGCGTTTGGACCCATATCGGCTGCCTTATGAATGGCTTCGCGGATGCGAAGGTAGGTGCCGCAACGGCACAGATTACCGCTCATGGCGGTGTCAATGTCCTTGTCGGTCGGCTTCGGCGTTTTGGCCAGAAGCGCGGCGGCGGACATGATCTGGCCGGCCTGGCAGTAACCGCACTGCGGCACATCGACCGTTTCCCATGCCTGCTGCAGAGGGTGGTTTCCCGTCGGCGAAAGGCCTTCGAGCGTGGTGACCGCTTTGGTTCCGACCGAGGAAATCGGAGTCACGCAGGAGCGGACCGGGACGCCGGCCACATGGACCGTGCAGGCGCCGCACTGGGCCATGCCACAGCCGAATTTGGCCGCTTTGAGGTTCAGGACGTCGCGAAGAACCCACAGAAGGGGCATGTCTGGTGGCACATCGACCGAAGTGGTGTGCCCGTTTACGTTGAGTTTAAAGGCCATAGAAGGATTTCCTCCCCGGTTCAATATATCGCAATTCGGCCAGGAATGGGGCTTTTGGCCCGAAAAGACTGTGTTCTGTTTGAGGGGTGTAATGAGTTTGTAAAAACTGCTGGGGGCGGTCAAAAGTGGCTCTCACATCCGGCAAGATAGGTCCAGACCACAGGGGCCTATGACTTCCGACAACTCCATCAATCGACGCGGTTTCTACGCGCAGGCGATCTTCGCACTCAACGCAATTCTCGGGGCGGCCCTCGCCGTTCCCACCTTGGTTTACCTTCTCGTCCCCGGGGGGCGTCGCCGCAAAGAAACGTTTGTTGACGCCGGAGATGTGAGTCAGCTCACGCCCGGGGTTCCCGTCGAGATGAGTTTTCAGCAGAGCCGGGTAGATGGCTGGAGGGTCTTGACTGAAAAGCGGACCGCGTGGGTGGTGAAGACGCCCACCAACGAAGTGATCGCTTATGGGCCACAGTGCACCCATCTGGGCTGCGCCTACCACTGGGAGGAGAAACCGAAACAGTTCATCTGCCCCTGCCACGCGTCGCTGTTTTCCCTGCAGGGCAAGGTGGTGGCGGGTCCCGCGCCCCGGCCTCTGGACCGCTACGTGGCAAAGATTGAGAACGGGCGGCTGTTTCTGGGTCCGCTTCGCCAGGTAAGTTCCGGAGACGCCGCATGAAGACGGCCCTCCGGCAATTCCGGGACGCCCTCGACGACCGTACCGGCATCCCGTCCGCTATTCGCCACTTTCTGGGCGAGGAGATTCCCGCGTCCAGCGGTTGGCACCAGGTCTTCGGCAGCGTCGCACTGTTCATGATTCTCGTCCAGTTCTTCACCGGCATCATGCTGGCGTTCAACTACGCGCCGACTCCGGGCCAGTCGTATGACAGCCTGCGCTACATCCTCACCGAAGTCACAGGCGGACGGTTGATGCGGGGGCTGCACCACTGGGGTGCCAGCATGGTGATCGTAATCGTTGTTCTCCACATGGTTCAGGTCTTCATCTGGGGCGCTTACAAAAAGCCACGTGAGGCCACCTGGATCGCCGGCGTCATTCTTCTGCTTTTGACCCTGGCCTACGGCCTCACCGGCTATCTGCTGCCCTGGGATAACCGCGCCTACTGGGGAACCGTCGTCACCACCCAGATCGGCGCGTCAGTACCCGGCGCCGGGCCATGGGTCAGCCGCCTGCTCGGCTCGGCCGGCGAGATCGGCGTCGTGACCTTCGCTCGCTTTTATGCGCTCCACGTCCTGCTCCTGCCGCCTCTCACCATGCTGCTGATCGTCTTCCACGTCTATCTGGTGCGCCGCCATGGTGTGGCCCCCGCCCCCGAGGACGCCATGCTGCCAAAGAAGAAATTCTTCCCGCAGCAGGTCTTCCGCGATACCGTGGCCATCTTCGTCGCGTTTGCCATCCTGTTCACGCTGGCAGCTGTGGTGCGCGTCCCTCTGGAGCGTATGGCCGACCCCACAGACACCAGCTACATCCCCCGTCCCGAGTGGTACTTCCTGTTCCTCTTCCAGATGCTGAAGCTCTTTGAAGGCCCGCTGGAACTCATGGGAACCGTCATCTTTCCCACCCTGGCCATTCTCGCCATGATTGCAACGCCTTTCATCGACCGGAGCAAGCTGGTCCGGGTCCGTCAGCGAACGCTGGCCATCGGGATTGTTGCCCTCGCGGGCATCGGCTGGGGTGGTTTGACCCTCGCCGCGGTGCGCAGTACACCGCCACAGACGGCTGCCGGATCGATTGACTTCTCCGGACCGACCCAGTGGATGCAACTCAAACCGGCGGAACTGGCAGGCGTGCACTACTTCAAACAGGAGAAGTGCGCCAACTGCCACAACGTTCTGCGGGGCGGGGAAGCGAAGGCAGGGCCAGTACTGGCTGATACGGCGCGCCGTCATGACAAGGAGTGGATGCTGAAGCACTTTGCCGATCCGCAATCCACCAGTCCCGGGTCGGCGATGCCTCCCGTGCAACTCACCGTGGCCCAGCAGGGGGATCTCGCGGCGGCGGTTTCAGCCCTCACCCCCGAAAGCGGGGATTTGATGGCGATCACGCCGGATTTTGCCTCTTCAGGCGCGGCCCTGTATCAGAAATACAACTGTGGGGCCTGCCATCTGGTGAACGGCGTTGGCGGGAAGATCGGGCCGAATCTGAATGGCCTCGCAGCCCGTCGGACGGAAGCCTGGACAGCGGAGCACTTTGTGAATCCGCAGAAGCTGTCTCCGGGTACCCCCATGCCGGTCTACCCTTTGGCGAAAAAGGAAATGCAGGATCTTATCTCCTGGCTGTTCACGCTACCGGAAAAATCGGGAACGTAGAGAGAGAAAACTCCGCGTGTGCGTCTAAACTCCCATGTGGCTACATCAACCCTGGAAGCTCTCTTCCGTTAAGCCAAATCGGCTGCCCCAATCGAACGGCTGGCGGAAACCACGTCCTGCGCTGATAAACTGACGAACGATCAGATCGGACATGGACACCATCAAAAGACTTTCAGGCACAATCCTCACGGGCGCGACCCTTGCGGTTCTGGCGGCGGGTAGTTCGTTCGCCCAGACCAAGGCGCCCGACCTCTCCAAAGAATGGCCCACCTATGGCCACGACCCCGGTGGAATGCGGTTCTCGCCCCTGAGCGAGATTACCCCGGCCAACGTCAGCAAGCTGAAAGTGGCCTGGACTTACCACATGAAGCCGGAGGGCTTTGTGGCACCAGCCGGTCGCGGTGGTGCCGGCGGTCCGGGACGCGGTCCCGTGGGTGACAATCCCGATGCCCCGCCAGCCGCCGCTGCTGCCGGTCGTGGACGTGGTCGCGGCCCCAGCTTCCTGCCCAGCCAGGACACGCCGCTCGTTATCAATGGCGTCATGTACATTTCCTCGCCGTACCAGCGCCTCGTGGCGGTCGATCCGGTTACTGGCAAAGAGCTCTGGAACTACCAGCTTCCTTCGGGTAGCCCCTCCACCCGTGGTGTTGAGTACTGGGGTGGCGATGGCAAGACTCCGCCGCAAATCGTCTTCGGTGCCCGCGACGGCAAGATGTATTCGGTGGATGCGAAGACCGGCAAGCCGAACATGGCGTTCGGCGACAACGGCATCGTCAACATGAATACCGAGGACATTATGCGGGGGCTCCCGGGCATCAATGGCCTCACGGCTCCTCCGATTGTGTACAAGAACCTCGTGATCGCGGGCGGTACCACGCAGGAAAACCCGCCGCAGGGTCCGGCCGGCGACATCCGCGCCTGGGACATGCGTACCGGAAAAGTCGTCTGGAAGTTCCACTCGATTCCACAGGCGGGCGAAAAGTACAACGACACCTGGGCCAAAGACAGCTGGATCAATCGCACAGGCGTGAATATCTGGGGCCACATTACGGTGGATGCCCAGCGCGGGATCGCCTATCTTCCGTTCGGTGCGCCGTCTGTTGATCAGTACGGTGGCGACCGCGCGGGCGATAACCTTTTCTCCACTTCGCTGGTCGCTATTGACGCGAATACCGGCAAGTATCTGTGGCATTTCCAGGTGGTCCACCATGACATCTGGGACTACGATATGACCGGCGCCCCGGCGCTGATCGATGTGAAGCGCAATGGCCGAACCATTCCGGCGGTGGCCGCGATCAACAAGACAGGTCTCCTTTTCCTGCTGGATCGTGTGACCGGTAAGCCGATCTACGGTGTGGAAGAACGTCCCGTGCCGCAAAGCGAAGTGCCTCTGGAGCGGACGTCGAAGACGCAGCCGTTCCCGCTGAAGCCACTGCCACTTGCGCGGATGTCCATGAAAGCCGAAGATGTGGCGACCGTGACGCCCGAGATTGAAGCGGGCTGCCGGAAGCTGATGGAAGGTTTGCAGCTGGGCGGACCGTATCTGCCCGTCAGCTACAACCGTTTGCGCGTGCAGTTCCCCGGAAACCACGGTGGTGTGAACTGGTTCGGTACGTCGTTCAACCCACAACTCGGTCTCCTCTTCATCAATGCGAACGAACTGGGCCAGCTTTCCGGATTGAAGGATCACGATCAGGCCGCAGGTCGCGCGATTGGCCGTGGTCAGGGCAATCGTGTGGACCCGAATGGTCCGTATGAAGGCATTGGTGGCGGTCGTTTCAGCCTGTCGCCCATTGGTGACTCCACGCAGCAGTTGCCCTGCCAGCAGCCGCCATGGGGCACGCTGACGGCGGTCAATGTGAATACGGGTGAGTTCGCCTGGCGTGTGCCGCTGGGCGTGACCGACAGCCTGCCGGCCGACAAGCAGGCCACGGGACGTCCGGGCAATGGTGGAACCATCGCGACCGCCGGTGGCCTGGTGTTCGTGGGTGCAACCGACGATGCCCGTTTCCGCGCTTTTGACGCAAAGACCGGCAAGGAAGTCTGGACCTGGAAACTGAAGGGTGCGGCGGAAGCCACGCCGATGACGTATCAGGGCGCAGACGGGAAACAGTATGTTGTGATTACCGCGACCGGCGGAGGGTTCTTTAATAACCCGGTTGTGGATGACAGCATAATT
>CANIHR010000042.1 GCA_947467185.1 Bryobacterales bacterium | reverse complement strand
TACCGACTTATACGGATCTGTATTATTCGGATCCGGCGAATAAGGGGAATCCGAATTTGAAACATGAGACCGCTACGAATTATGAGGGCGGCGTGGATGCTTATATTCGGGATGGCGTGAAAGCTTCGGTTACTGTGTTTCATCGGCGGGACCGGAATGTGATTGATTATGTGCGGGCGAATCCGACGGATTTCTGGCAGGCTACGAATTTCGATAAGTTGAACTTTACGGGGGTGGAGGCTTCGGGTGAGTTTCAGCCGGTGAAGGGGCAGACAGTGCGGTTGAGTTTCGCGGGACTACATGGAGTTCGGGCGGGAGCAGATGTGTTGCTGAGTAAGTACACGTTTAACTATCCGGTGCAATCGGGTGTGGCGGAGTGGCGGGGCTTGATCGCGGGGAAGATTGCGGCGCGGACAAGGGTGGGTGCGGTTGCGCGACTGGGGCGGGATCCATATGGTGTTTGGGATACGTCGGCGACCTGGGCTAGTGGGCGGTGGCGTCCGTTTGTGCAGGTGGCGAATATTACGAGCACGCGGTATCAGGAGATTCCTGGGGTGGCGTTGCCGGGGCGGACGGTGACGGGTGGGGTGGAGATTGTGCTGAAGTAGGGGCGCTGCGCTTTATAATGCAGTTCGGTGAGTTGATATGAAGCAAGCGACCAGAGACTGCACAGGACCGCCCCGATGACGGAGCTTTCGGTTGGCCAGTTGTACTCCAACGAGGAATTGTTTCGTTCGCTCAAGGTCTCAAATGCTGGTGGGATCAGAGTGTGTTGCCCAAAAGGAAGGATGGAGCGGGCGGCCATCATGACCTCATTGCCGGGCCTGCACGGCACGGGTGAGAACCCCTACTATGACCGGCTTGAAGCGGACATTTTGACTTATACGGCAGCGGGGAAGGTCGGAGAGCAGACACTGTCCGGCGTTAACCAGCGCTTACTGGAGCAAAGAGCGAGCAGGTACCCAATTCATGGCTTTATTCTAACGGCGAGTCGTCGAGATAAGGTTGTTGGCCCGAAGCGATGGCGGTATCTTGGCTTGCTTGAGTATCTCCGCCATTACCCAGATACCCAATTGGATAAAGATGGAAAAGTCCGTCGGGTATGGCTATTTGAGTTTTCTATCCGCGATGAAGTGCAACTGGTTCCGATTTCGTTTGATGCTGCGATTTGGCAGGCGATGACACCTACGCTGTCCTCTGCAAGGGAGGCAGATGAGGAGAGCGTGCATGAGTTTGCGTCGGACCTCAATGTAAGCCCGGAAGAGGTGGAGCGTGTTCGCTCGCAATTGCTGGCAATGGAGCCGCGCCGGTTCGAGGTATTTTTGAAGGAGTTTCTGGTTCATTCCGGATTTAAGGACGTGTGTGTTACGCGCTTCAGCGGGGACGGTGGTGTGGACGTGAACGCCAGAGTCAGCGGGAACGCCTGGATACTTGAGAATTCGTTGGTTCAGGTCCAGGCCAAGCGGTGGCTTCATTCGGTAGGGAGAAAAGAAGTCGCCGAACTGCGTGGGAGCCTGCAACCCTTCGCGCACGGTGCGGTTGTGACCACAAGCCACTTCACAAAGGCAGCAATCTATGAGGCCGGTGAGAACGGGAAGAATCCGGTCGTCCTGGTCGACGGATTCAAGCTCTCGAGCGCAATAATCAAGCAGAGGTTTGGTGGGATCAAGGTCTGACGGTTGTCCGTGGACGGTGATGGGCGGGGTGGAGATTGTGCTGAAGTAGGGGCGCAGTTTAGTCTGTCAGGTTCAAGACAGCCTGGACTTGAGGGGCCCCATATTCGGCACCTCCCGTGTAGACAGTCAGATTGGGTAGGATATTGGCGGTCCCGGCTCCGTGCGTGTGGCCGCAGAGGACGGTCATCGTCCGGTCCGGATGTTCCCGCATCAGGGCGATGAGTGCATCACCGACGGCTTTGCAGGTGAAGTGGGGCAGCCAGTTATCGTCGGAGATCTGACCTTCGTGCCAGCAGGCTTCACGGAAGGGCGGAACGTGAGTCAGCAACAGGACGTTCCTGCCGGAGGCGAGCACTTCAGTAGCTCGCTGTCGGAGATAGTTGGCCGCTTCGTCGCCAAGGGCGTTGAGTTCCCTGAAACAGGCCTGTTTGGAGAGACCGGTGAGTTCGTGGATGCACTGGTAGTCGTTGAGACGGACGTCAGAGCCGAAGAAGTTGCCAAGGCGGACGTCTGCCCACGAGTCATGGCCGATGAGAGCGGTATCGGAAACGAGGGGAACGATGCCGGTGACGGGCAGCCAGTGGAGTGAATTGGAACCTGCGCAGGTGGCGGTCACCAAGTCGCGAGTTGCGGCTATGGAGCCACGGTAAAAGTCGTGATTGCCCAGGACAAAGTAGATGGGGACGCGGAGATTCCTTTCCATCTCGCCGAGGTAAAGGATAAGGGTATCGGCTTCGCCGGTGTCTCCGCCGAGGAGGATGGCGTCGGGGTTCTCGTTACGAACCGCAGTGTAAAACTCGATTCGGCGGGCAAGCGGGACGAAGTTGAGGTGGATGTCAGTTAGCCAGACCAGGCGCACGAGGGGATTATAGGTTAACGGCGGGGTCGTTTTGTGCTTGTTCCGGTTGAGTCCGCCTATAATTTGAACAGTGCTGAATCTCCTTGATGAGATCCAGAGTCAGGATCCGGGTCGCGCACGCCCTGAGGTTGCGCCGATCCTTCGGTTGCCGGAGGAGGCTTTGCGGACGGTCCGGGCTTTGCTTCCGTCCTTACCGAATCCGGAACAGTCCGCCCACTTCCTTAAACGGCTGATATTGGAGGCTCCTGAGGGGGCTTCGGCGGTCGCTGCGAACCTGAAGGCGCTTCGGTATGCGCTCACCGTTTTTTCCTATAGCCAGTTCCTGGCTGCTGTCCTGATCAAGTATCCGGAGTGGGTGATTGAGATCGCCACTGCGGATAATCTGCATCGCGGGTTCCTGGAAGAAGAGTATGAGGCCGCTTTGGAGGCCTCCTTGCCAACCCCGGGTGTGGCTCGTCCGGTGGATCTGGCTTTGTTCCGGCGGAAGCAGATTCTTCGGATTGTCCTGCGGGATACTTTGCGTTTTGCAGATGTTTCGGAGACGGCCGAGGATTTGTCGAATCTGGCGGACGCGATTCTGAATGTTGCGTGGCGGACGGTTCGGGCTGAGATTTCCGCGTTACGCGGGCCGATCGAGAACGAGTTTTCGGTGATCGCACTCGGCAAGCTGGGTGGGCGGGAACTGAATTACAGTTCCGATATCGACCTGATGTTTGTGTATGGCAGCGGGTCGGAAGACGCGGCGGATTTCTTCCGGGCGGCGGCGCGGCGGCTGACGGAGATGCTCTCGACATACACCCCGGAGGGCATGTGTTACCGGGTGGATCTGCGGCTGCGGCCGGACGGGAGTCTGGGGGAGTTGTGCCAGCCTTTGTCGGCGGCCCAGAAGTATTACGGCGGGCGGGCTCGGGACTGGGAACTGCAGATGCTGATCAAGGCCCGGGTGGCGGCGGGTGATGCCGGTCCGGGGCGGGAGTTGCTGGAGTTCGCGGAACCCCGGATTTATGCCACGACCACGGATTTCCGGACTGTTGAAGCGGTTTCCGAGACGCGGGCGCGGATTCATGAAAAGCAGGAAAAGCGGAATCGGCCGACGGGCCTCGATGTAAAGCTGGCGCGCGGCGGGATTCGGGATATCGAGTTCCTGGTGCAGTGTTTGCAGCGGCTGCATGGGGGTCGGGAGCCGTGGGTTCGGCATGGCGGAACGCTGCGGGCGCTTTCGCGGCTGCGGGATAAGGAACTGCTGTCGAGCGCGGAGTATTCGCGGCTGGCGTCGGCGTATCAGTTTTTGCGGCATCTGGAGCACCGGCTGCAGTTTGATGAAGACCGGCAGACGCATACTTTGCCGAAGGACCCGGAGGCGCTGGACAGTCTGGCGCGGAAGATGCCGCCGGGGTTGCCTGGAGTACCGAGAGCGAGTGCCCTGCAGCGAACGCTGGATAAGCACTTCGGCAATGTGCAAAGCCTGTATGACCGGGTGGTGGATTCGCAGCGTCCGAGTGCGGTGACGGCTGCGGCGCCGGTTCCGGAGCCTGAAGTGGTGACGCCGAGGGTGGCGGTGGCGGATGCTCCGGAGCGACCGGATTTCCCTTCGAAAAATCTGGCTCGTCTGCTGGACGCGGAGGCTCCGCAGCTGTCACGTACGCTGCTGGAAGCCGGGATTCTGCGTGGCCGGGAGAGCATGGAGTCGTTCCTGGAAAAAATTGTGGCGCGGCCGGAGTGGCTGCACATGCTGGACGGGAATGTGGATCTGGCGCGGTGCACGGTGGATGTTTTTGAGCACAGCCAGTATTTTGCCGATCAGCTGATTCGGCGGCCGGAATTGTTGCTGGAAGTGGAACAGGCGTGCGGGGAGCGGCAGGGGCGGACTGGGTTTGTGGCCCCGAGGGACCCGGTGGCGTTGCGGCGGTTCTTCCGGGAGCAGATGGTGCGGATTCAGAGCGACAGTGTGTATCACCGGGTGCCGGTGTTCCGAACGCTGGAGCGCACGTCAGATCTGGCAGAGGCGCTGATTGTCGCGGCCTATGAAGTGGGTCTGGCGGAAACGCTGGAGAGTTGTCCGCCAGCCGCGGGGTATCAGCCGGCGGGGCAGATGATGGTGGTCGGGCTGGGGCGACTGGGGCTGCGGGAGTTCGATCTGGCGTCGGATGCGGATCTGGTGTTTGTGATTCCGGACGAGGATTTCGAGGCGCTGCAGTTCTGGACGACGGTGGCGGAGAAGATTATCCAGATTATCGGGGCGTATACCGGCGACGGGGTGATTTTCAATATTGATGCGCGGTTGCGGCCGAACGGGCGCGAAGGGTCACTGGTGCAGACGGTGACGGCGTATCGGGATTACTTTGAGAAGCATGCCGAGGCGTGGGAGGGTATCTCCTACATGAAGGCCCGGGCGGTGGCAGGCGATATCGAGCGGGGCACCGCGTTTCTGAATCAGCTGCAGCAGGTGGACTGGCGGCGGTATGGGCAGAGCGGACGGTCGCGGACGGAACTGGCGCTGATGCGGGCGAAGCTGGAGCGCGAGCAGGGCGGGCAGAATCCGTTGAAGGCGGGGCCTGGCGGGTATTACGACATCGACTTTGCGCTGATGTATCTGCGGTTGCGGGGTGCGGGGCTGTTCTACAAAGTGCTGAATACGCCGGCTCGTATCGAAGTGATTGAGCAGATGGGGCATCTGGACCGCGAGGATGTGGAAATGCTGACAGGGGCGGCGACGTTCTACCGGGCAGTGGACCACGGGATTCGGGTATCGACGGGGCAGGCGGACGGTCGTTTGCCGGCGAATCCGGCTCAGATTGCGATTCTGACGGAACTGGTGGGGCGGTGGACGCCGGCGGGTTTCCTGGATGGACCGCTGGAGAGTGTTGCGAAGCGGATTCGGCGGGATACGCGGGCGTTCTTTGTTCGGATCTTTGGGCCAGCATAGGGGCCCGGCTTAGGGTTCAGTAGAATAGAGGAGCATGGTACGCGACGGTATATATTACGCGCTTGGATTCATTGTGGCGGGCGTGTTCGTCACGAGCGTGCTGGGTTCACTGGCGGCAATTCCCTTTTTCATTCTTGCGGCGTTCTGCGGCTGGTTCTTTCGGGACCCGGAGCGGGCAATTCCGGCAGGGCCGTTCGCATTGTCACCGGCCGATGGCCTGGTGGTGGCGGTGGTGCCGGAAGAGGGTCGGACGCGGATCAGCATTTTTCTCAACATCTTCAACGTGCACGTGAACCGGTCGCCCATTGGTGGCGTGATCACGGACATCACGTATAAGAAGGGCGAGTTTCTGGTGGCGAGCCGGCCGGAAGCGACGGAGCGGAACGAGCAGAACATCTTCACGGTACGCGCCAGCGATGGCACGACGGTGATGTTCAGCCAGATCACGGGGCTGATTGCGCGGCGCATTGTTTGTTACAAGAAACAGGGCGATGTGGTGCAGGCGGGTGACCGCGTGGGGCTGATCAAGTTCGGGTCGCGCGTGGACGTGTATCTGGGGCCGGAGTGGCACATTCAGGTGAAGCCGGGGATGAAGGTCGAGGGCGGCACGAGCGTGCTGGCGACGCGAGCCGGTGAGGTTGTGTTGGCGGAAGCAGTTACAGCGGCGCCTCTGAAGGAGGCCGCTTGGCAGACGTCGTAGCGGGAAAACCCCGGCATAAGGCGGCGTATGCGCTGCCCACGCTGTTTACGGCGGGGAATATTTTCCTGGGGTATTTGTCGATTGTCCGGACGATTCAGGCGGTCGCGATTTATAGTTCCGATCAGGCTGCGGCTACGGCGCATCTGGAAGTGGCTGCGAAGACCATCGGGTTCGGATTTATTCTGGACGGTCTGGACGGGCGCATTGCCCGGATGACGAATACGACGAGCGAGTTCGGGAAAGAACTGGATTCGCTGGCCGACATTATCAGCTTCGGGATTGCTCCGGCGATTCTGGCGTATGTTTGGGGCGTGCAGTTTGTGGGCGGGTCGTTGGGCGCGGTGCCTTTGGATCAGCTGCAGCGGGCGGGCAAGTTCGTTTCGTTCCTGTTCCTGGTGTGTGGCGCGGCACGACTGGCGCGGTTCAATATCCAGAAACCGTCGACGCAACAGAACCCTGGGGCTGCGGATAAGAAGTACTTCGTGGGGCTACCGATTCCGGCGGCGGCGGGTGTGGTGGCTTCGGTGGTTTACGCCGCGGGCAGTACGCCGCTGACTTCGACAATGTGGTCGGCCGCATGGCTGGGGCTGCTGGCTTCGCTGGCGTTCCTGATGGTGAGTACGCTGCGCTACTGGAGTTTCAAAGAGCTGAACATGATGAAGTCGCGATCGCCGTTCATGATGATCGGGATGTGCGTGGTGATTTATGCGATCTGGAACTGGTCGCAGAAGTTGCTGCTGGTAATGTCAGTGACTTATATGTTGAGCGGCGTGACGATGCGGGTGTTTGGGCTGGTGCGCCGGGTGCTGCGGCCATCGAAAGCGGAGATACAGGTTGGCTAATACGATCGCGCTGGTGGGTGGAGATACGCTGCTGGGTCGCGAGATCCGCGAGGTCTTCAACGAGTCGTCGCTGGGCCGGCAACTGAAGCTGGTGGCGGGCGAAGAAGAGGAGACCGGTAAGGTTGTTGCGATTGACGGTGGGTTGTCGATTGTCTCGGAACTGAAGGAAGACGACCTGGAGGACGCCGAGGTTGTGATTCTGGCGTCGGGCGCCGAGGCTTCGAAAAAAGCACTGGCGATGCGGCCGAACGGGCGTCTGGTGATTGACCTGACGGGCGTGGCGGAAGACGAGCCGGATTCGAGGCTGCGGGCTCCGCTGGTGGAAGATCTGGATCCGGAATGGCTGGCGGATCAGAGTGAGTTTAATGGTCCGGCGGTGGTGGCGCATCCGGCGGCGGTGGCGATTGCGCTCCTGTTGCGGCGTTTGCACCGCGCGTTTGGCGTGGCGAGTTCGGTGATTCAGGTGTTTGAACCGGCAAGTGAGCGAGGCAAGCCTGGTGTGGATGAGTTGCAGGCACAGACTGTGAGTCTGTTGTCGTTCCAGGAGATGCCGAAGAAGATTTTCGATTCGCAGCTAAGTTTCAACATGCTGGCGGCACTGGGCGATGACGCGGCGAGTCCGCTGCATGTGATTGAAGAGCGAATTGAGCGGCATCTGGCGACGCTGTTGAATTCGGAAGATCCGGCTCCGATGCCGTCGCTGCGGCTGGTGCAGAGTCCGGTGTTTCATGGGTATTCGGCGTCGGTGTGGGTGTCGTTTGAAGAGGCTCCATCGGCGCAGGAAATTGAAGAGACGCTGAGCGAGGCTGGAATCGACGTGCGTGGGGCTGGCCTGGAACCGCCAAATAATGCGGGGATCGCCGGGCAGAGCGGAATTTCGGTGGGGGCGATTGCGGCCGACCGGAATAACAGCAGCGCGGTGTGGATGTGGCTGGTGGCGGATAATCTGCGGCTGACGGCGGAGAACGCGGCTCGACTGGCGATGGAGGTTCTGTGAGGCTGGCGCTGGTTGCCATGGCGGCGTTTTGCCTGGCGGGGTGCGGGTATCACGTGGGCGGGCAGGGAAATCTGCTGCCGAAGGACCTGAAGACGATTGCGGTGGTGCCGTGGAATAACGCTACGTCGCAGTACAAGCTGTCGAGCTACATGGCCGAGGCGATTTCGCGGGAGATCATTTCGCGGACCAATTACCGGGTGGTGGCGGATCCGGCGCAGGCGGATGCCACGATTTCGGGCGGCATTGCGAATATGTTCACGAGCGCTTCGGTGTATGACCCGGTTTCGGGACGCGGGACGGGCGCGCAGGTGATGGTGCAGGTGCAAGTGCGGCTGGTGGCGAAGGACGGGAAGGTGCTGTTCTTCCGGCCGAATCTGGAGTTCCGCGGGCGGTATGAGATTGCGGTGGATCCGAAGCAGTACATCGATGAGAGCCAGTCGACTTTAGACCGCATCAGCAAAGACATGGCGCGCACCGTGGTGAGTTCGATTCTGGAGATGTTTTAGGCGATGACACCGGCGCAGTTTTTGGGGCGGGTGAAGCGCGGGGAGGTGCCGTCGGTCTGTCTGTTTCTGGGGCAGGAGGGGTACAACCGGGCGCGGTGCCGGCAGGCTCTGGTGGAGGCGTTTCCCGTTCCGATGGAGCGGTTCGATGCCGGTGAGACGCCGCTGGCGGCGATTCTGGACGATGCGCGGGCGATGTCGCTGTTTGCCAGTGAGCGGCTGATGCTTGTGGGGAATGCCGAGGCGGCGATGCCTCGTGGGCGCGCGGCGGCGGCTGCTTCTTCAGAGGACGAGTCTGACGATGACGGCGATGAGAAGGCCGGGGCGTCCTCAGGTGGCGCGGGGGGTAAGGGCGCGGATCTGCTGGCTACGTATGTGAAGGACCCGACGCCGGGCGTGACGCTGATTATTGAGGCGTCGCGGTGGGATTTCGAGGGCGAGGAAAAGGCCAAGAACGAGCGCGTTCGGAAGTTCTTTGGCGCGATTGTGGAAGTGGTGGAGTTTCGGGCGTTCGATACGGCGAGTGCCCGGGCGGAACTGGATCGCATCGCAAAGGTGTTGAAGGTTTCAATTGAACCGGCGGCTGCGGAGGCTTTAGTTGAGGCTCTGGCGGCGGATGTGGGTCGGATTTCGGTGGAGCTGGAAAAGCTGGCGTGTTACGGGCGTCCGATAACGGCGGAGGAGTTGCCGTTGCTGGTGCCGGATGCGCGGGAGAGCACGATTTTCGGGCTGGTGAACGCGCTGGGTCGGAAGGACCGGGCGTCGGCATTGCAGGCGCTGGATTCGTTGGTTCGGGAGGGCGAGTATTTGCCGCTGGCGCTGAGTTTTCTGGCGACGCAGTTCCGGATGGCGCTGGTGACGCGCGAGGCTAATTTGCGGGGCGCGAGCGGGGTGCAGGGGCATTTCCAGAAGGCCGGGATTCCGATGTGGGGGTCGCGGGCAGATCAGGTGTGGCAGACGGCGTCGAAGTTTTCGCGGCCGCAGCTGGAGAAGGGTCTGAAGCTGATTTTCGAGGCGGACCGGGATTTGCGAAGTGCGCGTCCGGATGACCGGATTGTGATGGAGAATTTTGTTGTGAAGTTGTGCGCTTAGAGGTGTGGAGCGCACCGTACGGCAAAATGCCGTATAATTGACCTATGTCTAAAGGTACGCTGACGACGGCTCGGCTCGAAGCTCGGCTGCCGATTGATGTCCATGCTTTGCTGAAGCGAGCGGCGGAGATGCAGGGGCGGACTTTGACGGATTTTGTGGTGACTTCCGCTCGGGATGCCGCGTATCGGGCGCTCGAAGAGGGGGAGATTATCCGGCTGGCGCTGGAGGACCAGCGGCAGTTTGCCGAGGCGATGGCCCAGACACCTGTAGTGATTCCGGCCCTGGAACGTGCGTTTGAGAGTCGGCGGGAGTTGTTCGGGACGAAATGACGCCTCCGTTTCGTTTGGAGGAGCTTGGCGCGGCCCATGAGCGCGCTGGGTTCTCCTGCGGTCAGGACGCACTGGACCGATACTTTCAAACGCAAGTCACGCAGGATGTCCGGCGACGGATGACGAACTGCTTCGTGGCGGTTGAGACCGCTACAGGACTGGTTGCCGGGTTCTACACGCTGTCTGCGGCCTCGGTTTCGGCGGGAGATCTGCCGGAGGACATTACAAAACGCCTGCCTCGGTATCCGATCATTCCGGCAGCTCGCATCGGACGCCTTGCGGTAGACCGGAGATTTCAGGGGCAGCGGCTTGGTTCGGCGTTATTGGGCGATGCGGTGGAACGGGTGATTGTTTCTCCGACGGCGGCTTTTGCGGTGATTGTGGACGCAAAGGACGAGGCGGCGGCGACATTCTATGAGCGCCACGGGTTCCAGCGCCTCGTCCAGCGGAATCTCACGCTTTTCCTGCAAGTAGCTTCGGCGGCGAAGACACTTCGTTCCTCAATAAACGCGTAAATCGTGCGAGGCTAGATGGATGTGCGGCGGCTGCCGCCTGGAGCCTTTATGGTTATCGCGAAGAGGTTGGGCGTCTTTGGCCTGGTTTTAATTCTGGGGGGCGGGCTTTGGGGTCAGGCCCGGAAGGGGAAGGCTCCGGCCAAGCCTAAGGGCAAGGGGGCTGTCGCTGCCGCTCCCGCTGCGCCTGGACCTCAGCAGATGGACGCGGAGTATGGGCGTCTCATCAAACAATACCTGCAGGACCCTCGCATTACTTCCGAGCTCGTGGACCATATGCCGGCTTCGGACACTGTTCCCTCCCCTTTGAAGTTCTTTGGCCGGATTCCGGGGACGCCTGGTGAGTTGACCTATGCGGCGGACATCCAGCGGTATTACGAAGCTTTGGGCAAAGCCTCGCCGCGGGCAAAGTTCTGGAAGCTGGGGCAGACCGAAGAGGGTCGGGACCTGGTGGTGCTCGCGATTGCGGATGAGGCTACGATCCGGGATCTGGATAAGTACAAAGAGTCGCTCGCGAAGCTGGGGGATCCTCGCAATCTGACGGAGGCTCAGGCTCGAGAGCTGATCCACACCGCGAAGCCGCTTTACTGGGCTTTGAGCGGCATTCATTCGCCGGAGACGGGTGGGCCGGAGATGCTGATTGAGCTGGCTTACCGGCTGATTGTGGAGGAGAGTCCATTCATCCAGCAGATTCGCAGCAATGTGATTACTTTCCTGACTCCGGTGATTGAGGTCGATGGGCGGGAGAAGGCCGTCGACACGTATTACTACGGGAAGAAGACAGGGAAGCCGCGTCCGCCGCTGATGTATTGGGGCAAGTATGTGCAGCATGACAACAATCGGGACGGGATGGGGCAGTACCTGGCGCTGACGAAGAACATCACGAAGGCGATGGTGGAGTGGCATCCGACGGTGGGGCATGATTTGCACGAGGCGCAGTCGTATTTGTATGTCTCGACGGGGACGGGGCCGTATAACAATTCGCTGGATCCGATTGCGGTGAATGAGTGGTGGATGCTGGCCGAAACCGAAGTGATGGAGATGGCCAAGCGGAACGTGCCGGGCGTGTGGACTTACGGGTTCTATGACGGCTGGGTACCGAATTATCTGCTGTGGATTGCGACGACGCATAACTCATTCGGGCGGTTCTATGAAGTGCAGAGTTATGGCCCGGACGTGGTGGATAATCTGCAGCTGGGACCGACGGTTACGAGCCGGGAGTGGTACCGGCCGAATCCTCCGCTGCCTTCGATTAAGTGGGGGCCGAGGAACAACACGAACATTCAGGAGTCGGCGCTGCTGCTGGCGATCAACAAGGTGGGCAAGGACCGGGAGCTTTATCTGGAGAACTACTGGATGAAGGCGAAGCGGTCGATTGAGAAGGGCAAGGAAGGTCCGGTGTATGCGTGGCATGTTCCGGCGACGCAGCGGCGGAAGGCGGATGCGGCAGAGATGCTGAACGATCTGCGCCGGCAGGGGCTGGAAGTTCATGCGGCGTCGGCGGCGTTCAAGGCTGGGGATGTGGAGGTGGCGGCGGGCGACTGGATTATCCGGGCGGATCAGCCGTATCGCACGATGGCCGACATGTACTTCAGCGTGCAGAATTATCCGCCGCAGAATCCGCGGCCTTATGACGACACGGGCTGGACGATGCAGTACATGCGGAACGTGAAGGTGACCGCGGTGACGAGCAAGGCCGTGCTGGATCAGCAACTGGTTTTGCAGACGAAGGATGTGAAGGCGAGCGGGGGTGTGGCGGGGTCGGGAACGACTCTGGTGGTGGAGCACACGAGCGACAACGCTTTGATGAGTTTCCGGTACCGGCATAAGGACGTGAAGATGCTGGTGGCGGAGGAGGATTTTGAGCTGGGCGGGAAGAAGCTGCGGGCAGGAGCGCTGGTGATTCCGGATGCCGCGCGCGGAGTGCTGGAGACATCGCTGCGGGAGTTGGGTTTATCGGCGCTGGCGGTGGCGGCGATGCCGGCGGTGAAGACGCATGAGATGAAACTGCCCCGGATTGGGTATGTGCATTCGTGGTCGCGGACTCAGGATGAGGGCTGGGTGCGGGCGGCTCTGGATACTTACGGTGTGCCGTACACCTACTTTGCCGATCAGAAGCTGAGGGAGGGGAATCTGCGGGCGAAGTATGACGTGATTCTGTTCCCGCATGTGGGCGGGACTTCGGCGCAGATGTTGGCGGGGATTCCGATGAACGGAAAGGACCCGATTCCGTATAAGAAGAGCGACGTGACGCCTCATCTGGGGATGCTGGATTCGAGCGATGACATCCGCGGCGGGATGGGGATGGAAGGCCTGATGGAGCTGGAGAAGTTTGTGGCCGAG
Source organism: Bryobacterales bacterium (assembly GCA_947467185.1). Classification (GTDB taxonomy): domain Bacteria; phylum Acidobacteriota; class Terriglobia; order Bryobacterales; family Bryobacteraceae; genus BOG-234. Next base: position 14,113 of record CANIHR010000042.1, on the reverse strand, counting down.
GGCGGGACGCTGATTACGGAAGGGTCGACCGCTTCACTGCTGGCGGAGTTCAATCTGGGGTCGGGCGTGACGGTGGAGCATCCGGAAAAGTTATTTGCGCGGGGGTCGGTGATGCGGGGGACGATTGCGGATGCAAAGAGTCCTCTCGCGTATGGGTATAGTGCCGGGGATCTGCCGGTTTACTTCAATCAGGATCCGGTGCTCAATGTGGCCGGGGCTGGTGGGGGTCGTGGCGGAGCAGCGGCGGGCGCGGCGGAGGGTCAGAATGTGACTCCGAATGCGAACGGGATTCGGATTTCTCCGTATGAGCCGTTCAATGCGCCGGTACCGGCGCCGGTGCTGGGGGGACCTGGACCGGTTTCGGTGTCGGGCGGGACGGCTCCTCCGGCGGCCGCTGGTGGAGGTCGCGGGGGCGCTTTCGGTGGACCTTCGATGGTGCCGACCGAGAGGCCTCGTGTGGTGGTGCGGTTCCCGGCGAATGCGAATGACATGCTGCTTTCGGGGACTCTGGCCGGGGGAGAAGCGTTATCGAACCGCGCGCTGGCGGTGGACGTGAACCTGGGGAAAGGCCACATTGTGATGTTTGCGCTGCGACCGTTCTGGCGGTGGCAGACGCAGGGCACCTATTTCCTGGCGTTTAACGCGATTCTGAACTGGGATCATCTGGACGCGGGGAAATAATTCGCGGGCTGGCGTATCTTTTCGGTGTTTCGGGGTAATACAGGTCTGGCGGCATGACTGACGAAACTCTGATCGAACGAATGAAGGCAGGGGATGACGGGGCGTTCCGGAGCATTTACGGACGCTACCGGGATCCCCTGTTTCGCTTTGGGTACCGGCTGACGGGGGCTACGGAGACGGCGGAGGACATGGTCCACGACGCGTTTCTGGGGCTGTTTCGGGGCGGGTTTCAGGCGGGGCGGGCGTCGCTGAAGACCTATCTGTATGCGGCTCTGCGCAATCAGGCGCGGAAGCGGTTTCGGGATTCGGGCCGGGAGGAAGCGGCGGATTCGGATTACCCGGAGGAACGCGCCGGGCCTCTGGACGTTCTGCTGACAGCGGAGACCGGGGAGCGGGTACGGCGGGCGGTGGCAGAGTTGCCGCTGGCGCAGCGAGAGGCTCTGATCCTGTTTGAGTATGAGGAGCTTTCGCTGGAAGAGATCGCGCAGGTGGTGGAGGTTGAGGTGACTGCAGTGAAGGCGCGGCTTTGGCGGGCGCGCGAGGGTCTGCGACGGAGTTTGGTGGCGCGGGAGGTGGCGAGATGATGCGCGACGAGGAATTGAAGAAAGTTCTGGATCAGTGGGAAGTACCGCAGGCGTCGGCTGAGCTGGATGCGCGGGTTCGGGAGACATACATGCAGAACAAGAAGCGGGGCTTGAACTGGAAATTGTGGGGCGCGGTGGCGGCGGGCGTGGTGCTGGTGGTCGGGCTTTCCCTGCGGCGGCCAGCGGTGCAGGGGACGGCCCCCGAAGCACGGGTGGAGACGAGAATGGCGGCGGCTGGCTTTCAGCCGATGGAAGATGGCGCGGTGACGGTGGTTCAGGTGGGGGCAAAGCAATGAAGCGGAATTTGTGGCTGGCGGGGGTTCTGGCGGTGGCTGGAGTTGCAGGCGGGTGTCAGCATGCGTCCGCTGGCCCGGCGGGCTGGCACCGTGTGGCTGTGGATCCGAAAGCCCAGTTGATCGTGCAGGTTGAGGGTGGGAAAGAGGGCGTGGTGCCGTCGGATGTGACGATTCCGGCAAAGACGGGCGAAACGGTACACCGAGTGTTGCGGGGTGAGGACGGGACCGTCCTGTTTGCCTACGACGTGGTTCTGAAGAAGTCGGCGAAGAAGAACGAGTATCAGTTGTTGCTTTCACCGGCTACAGGTGGGCGGCCGACGTTCGCGAGTAAGCGGACGGTGGTGGCGCGGACGGATCAGGATCTGGTGCGAGTGGAACTGATGCAGCAGCCCGAAACACACGAGAAGATTGTGGACGTTTACAAGCTGATGGAGGTGAAGGTTCTGAATCTGGATGTGCACAACATGAGCCTGCTGGAGATGCACAATGAGGTCTTCCGGTGGCTGCACAGCAAGTAGGGTGATTGGTACCTTTGTTCCGGCCTGAGACGGGTACTGGTGTCTCCGACCGGAACAGGGGAACACTGTTCGGTTCGGAAGTGATTGAAAACAGGCGTCCGGAGTTTGGCTGTCTTCCTGCCTGTAGTCGGGCATGAGATTTTTAGGCGCATTCGCCGTAATGGCCCTTTTTGCTGGCGGGGCTGAGGCTTCCAGCATTTCGTTCGGAGATGCCTCGAAGGAGGGGTCGCGGGCCCTGACGCTGCGAGGCAGGGATGGCGAGGAGCACGGTAAGTACAGTTCGTGGTCGGAGCTGGCGAGCCGTGGCGGGGAAAAGAGCGATGGCTCTTACCTGAGTGACGTGATCTACACGAAGTACGGCCTGGATGTGAACTTCGACTACGCGATGGGGGAGGGCGAGGACGGCTTCTCGTTCCTGGTGCTGGATGCAAAGCGGTCGGAAAAGTCGGGACGGCAGCAGACGATTCTGGGGTTCGAATTCAACCGGCTACGCGAAGGCGACGACGTGATGACGCTGCGTGGTCCCGGCGATGGTTCAGAGCGAGAGAAGACGGAAGACGGGTATGAGAACTACCGCATGATCGCGACGACGGCGAAGATTGATGCCGCGTCGATGCGGGTGGACGAGAACTGGGCAAAGGTGCGGGAGAGCCGGAAGGGCGAGTCGCAGGGTACGGAAGTGGTGGTGGACACCACGCGACTGGGAGATGAGAAGCTGCCGGTGACCGTCCTGATGCGAACCGCCGAGGGCGAGCGGGTCGTGGTGGCGCGGTACGACGCCTACAAAGAAGTTTGCGACTACTATGGTGGCCGCGAGAATATTCCGGATTCGATGCGGATCGGATTTGCTGCGACAACCGGTGGCGGGGGGACTCCGACGGCGATGACGTCGAGTTTTTCAGTGGTGGACGCGGGGACAGCGACGCCGGAACCTTCGTCGCTGGCAATGGGGTTTGGTGGGCTGGTGCTGGCTGGGCTGGTTCGACGGCGGAAGCGGGCTTAACGCTGGCGCTGCAGTTGGGTTAGGGCGAGTTTTCCCCGCTCACTGAGGGGATTCATTTCGAGGAGACGTTCGATTACGGCCCGGGCGGCTTCAGCCCGGGCCGTTGCCGCGTAGAGGCCTGCAAGATTCAGGTAGAACGCTTCTTCGCGGGGAGCGGCTTCGAGACCGTAACGGTAAGCGGCGATGGCATCGTCGATTTGGCCAGCGCGGCGGTAGAGGGCGGCGAGGTTGTTGATGGCGGGGGCGTAGTCGCGACGGGCGGCGAGGGCCTGCTGGAAGAAACGCTTGGCGTCGGGGTCGCGGCCCTGGCGGGTGAGCAGTTCCCCCATCTGATTGGCAGCTGCGGGGTCTTTAGGGTCGGAGTCGAGGGCGCGGCGGAAATAGGTTTCGGCTTCGGCGGGGCGGCCGAGAGCCCCCTGGGCCTGCCCCGCGTTGACGAGAGCGGTGGTGAGGGTCGGGTTCAGGCTGAGCGCTTTCAGGAAGTGCTGCAGGGACAGGGGGATATTCCCTTCTCCGACGGCGACGGCTCCGAGGGCGTTCCAGGCATCGGCGGATTGGGGGTCGAGCTGGAGGCCACGCTCCAGGTATCGGCGGGCTTCAGGGTTCCGGCTGGCGGAGAGGTGGATTTTGCCGATAGCGATGAGGGTGCGGGCATTGTCCTGCGGGGCGAGGGAGAGGTAGCGGAGCGCCGCGTCGGGGTGGCCAGCGGCGTAGAAGGCAGCTCCGAGGGCGGCGTAGTTGCGCGTGGGTTTGGTGAGGTAGCGGCCAGGGAACGGGAGCGCGGGTTTGGGTGCGACAGGGGGCCGGAAGGAGAGGGCAGTGATGCGGTTTTGCGCGTCCAGGGTGAGCCAGGCAGGGAGGATCAGGTCTCCGCGGAGGTCGTAGAGGTAGCGGATGAGGACGGCGTAGAGGTCGGCGCGGGGGCCCTTGAGGGTGGCGGGGAGTTCGAGGACGCGGGGACCGGTATATGGTTCGGGGAGCGGCAGAGGTTCGAGGAGGGTGATTTCTCCGAGTTGGGTTGCGTTGTCGCCGGGGACAGGCTGGGCAGGGCGGTTGGTGCGTTTGCTGAACGGGGTGGTTTTCGGAGTGGGGTTGCCTTCTTCGATGTCGTAACGGTTTCCGGCGGCAAGGTTCGTGAGGGTCTGTTTGGTGCCGGAAGGCCAGGTGATTTCGAGTTTTTGGGCGGTGGTGCGCGTGGCAAGGCCGAAGTGGACGGTTTTGGTGTGCTGGGAGAGGTAGCCGGACCCGGCTTCGACTTGTTTCCAGGCTCCATCGAGGAGGAGGGTCGCTCCGATGGCATCGCGGTTGGATTTGGTGCCTTTGAGGCGAATGGCGATTGAGTTCGCGGGCGGGGTTCGGTTGCCGAAGACCCGGAGCTGGGGACCGAGGCGGTTCTTGACGATGAGGTCGAGGGTGCCGGAGTTAGTCAGGTCGGTGACGGCAAAGGCTCGGCTATCAGCGGCGATATCGAGGCCGCTGACTCCGGAGAAATCGTAGTAACGGCCCGCGCGGCGGACATAGAAGAGATTGGGCTGGTGCCCCGCCTCGCTGAACTTCTCGTGGGCGGCCTGGCTGAGGGCATTCCAGCCGTCTTCGTAGTCCTTTTGGCCGGAAGCGGCGGCGACATGGCGCCAGAAGAAGCTTTCGAGATCGGTTGGGGACTCATTGGTCAACATGCCGGCGGTGATGAAGATCTCGGGAGTACCGTCGTTGTCGAAGTCGAAGCCACCGGAGGACCAGGCCCAGCGGCCCATCTCCACGCCTTCGGCGGCTCCGGTGTCTTCGAAAGTGCCGTCTGGCTTGTTGCGGAGGAGAGTGTTGCCTTTGGGGTGGCGCTTCCAGAGATCGGCGGGGCGGAGGTCTTTGGCTGCGACGGTACGCTGGCCGGAATCGCTCCACATGTTGGAGAGGTAGAGGTCGGGGCGGCCATCGCCATCGTAGTCGAACCAGGCGGCGCTCATGCCCGCACCGGGGTCGTCGGCATGGACTTCGAGGGCGACGTCGCGGAAGGTGCCGTTGGTGTTGCGGTAGAGGTTCTTGCGGCCGAAGTCGTTGGCGACGCAGAGGTCGGGCCAGCCATCGCCGTTGTAGTCGCACCAGGCGGCGGAGAGGCTGAAACGGTCGTTGTTGTGGTTGAGACCGGCGGCTTCGGTGGCATCGACGAAGGCTCCGGTGGTGGCTAACTCGTTCCGGAAGAGAAAGTTGGGCGGACCGTTGCGGGCGTCCTCATAGGGGAGGGGGTAGCGGTATTGGGAGCCGTCACGGAAGAACGTGTACGAGCAGAGGTAGAGGTCGAGGTGGCCATCGCGGTCGTAGTCGGCGGCGGCCATGGAGGTGAAGCTGCCCTGGGGGGCGGTGCGGAAGCGGAAGGCGTTGGGGTGTTGCTCGAAGCGTCCGTTACCGCGATTGAGGAAGAGGAGGGGGCCTTCGGGGCGGAGGATGACGAGGTCCTGGTTGCCGGAGTTCCGGAAGTCGGCGAAGAGGGCGGAGGAGGTGGCGTCGAGGAGGCCGAGGCCGGAGAGGTCGGTGATGTCTTCGAAAGTGCCGTCACCGCGGTTGCGGAAGAGGCGGTTGGGGAGGCCGGCGGGCTGGCAGACGTAGACAGCGTCGAAACCGGAGTTGTCGATGTCGCCGACGGCGATGCCGTTGTGGCCGTGGACGTCAATGCCGGTGGCTGCATCGAGATTGGCGCGCCAGTACGGGATGCCTTTGGCGAGTTGCTGGTGGAAGACGGGGGCGTTGGAGACGGCGTGGCCGGTGATGTCGGCGAAGAGAGGTTCGGGGGCTGTGGTGAGGGTTTCGTCGAGGGGCTGGAAGGATGTGAGTTGCCCGTTTTGCCAGTGCTGCCGCCAGTGCCCGACGCGGTAACCCTGACTGGAGGCGATTTCGAAGCGGATGCGGTTTTCTGGGAGGACGAAGAAGCGGGCGGCGCGGAGAGTGCCGAGGGAGGTGAGCCAGGCGCGGAGGGCTGAGGGGAAAGGTGCGGGATCTGGTGAGAATTCGGCGGTGGCGACGGCGGGGGTAATGGCGCGGAAGCGGGCGGGGACCGGGGAGGATCCGGTGAAGTTGGGGGCGAGGGGCAGAGTGCCGGTTTCGGGGAGTCGGGCGAGGTGGGCGGCGATATCTAAGGCCTGTTTTTCGAGGGGAAATTCGTCGTGGCCGGGTTCGATGTGGCGGAGGAGGGTGGCGTAGGGGGTGAAAGGGCGAACGACTTCTACTGCAACGTTTGACTGGGCGAGAGCAGGAGATTCGGCCGCGCGCCAGGTAGCGACAGTGGCAGCGGTACCGAAGAATTGCCGCCGATTGAGAGAGTCCGAAGCCACGCTGCGATTTTATCGGGTCCGCGCTGCGGAAGAGTGTATCGTCCGGAACGGCAGGCAGGGCCGGCGACTGTTTTGAAGCGGAACAACGGAACAGGGCCAGATTCGCTATGTCTTTGATAAATCGGGGAAATGAGTTTGGCGTGCGTACTGCAAAGGTAAGGGCGTGACGAACTGCAAACTCTGTAAGATTCCGCTGCGGCGCGCACGGAGAGAATCGTTGTTTGATTTTCTGAAATCGATTATTGGAATTTACCCCTGGCGGTGCTCCCATTGCGAAAAGAAACTCTACAAGGCCCGGACGGAGCAGTTCGCTCTGGTGGCCAGTTTGCTGACGGTCGGATTTTGTGTGCCGGCGGTGGGGGTGGCATGGTACAAAGCGCGACACCAGCCTCCCCCGCCAAAAGTGGTGGAGGAGGGACCGAAGCTGCGGGTGCGTTTCCCTGGCGAGGGCGTTCCGCAGGAGAATCCGCAGCAGGGGCCGGTGATCTACATGGCCAACGTGCTGCACAACGCCGACATCACGCAGATGTCGGCGGCGAAGCTGACGGGCGATGTGATGATCCGGCTGATCCGGAATTCGGCGCACAGCTTTCAGGTGGACCCGCGCGCGCTGATCGAGCTGAAGAAGCAGGGGACGCCGGACGACGTGATTCGGGAAATGATCGAAGTGACAGCTTCTTACGGTCCGGCCATGATGGCTCCGTCCCAGGCTGGTCGATATCTTCAGCGGATGGATGGGGAGCCGGTAGAAACGGGCTATATGAGCCCGGGCCGGAACGGCATGTCCGGCGGGGAACCGGCCGGAATCTCGGTGGCCTTCGGTACCAGAACCAGTTCTTTTCGCTAAAAGAGCCATTTTGCAGGACAGAAGGCGATAATTGTAGACGGCCTAACACTGTGGTTCCTGACCCCGAAAAACTCGTGTTTGTAGCGGACGACGACCCCGCCGTCTGTGCCTTGGTTGGGCGCTGGCTGGAACTGGCGGGCTATGAGACGATTTCCTTTCAATCGGGCGAGGCGTGCTTTCAGGCGTTATTTGAAGACGACCCGGCTGCAGTGTTACTGGATGTGGAGTTTCCGGGGCAAAGCGGCCTGGAAATCCTGGAACTGATTCGCAGTAGCCATCCCCACCTGCCGGTGATTATGCTGACCGGCGATGAGAAGGTGGAGACGGTGGTCCGCGCCATGAGGTGCGGGGCGTTCGACTATCTGACAAAGCCTCTGGACCGTGGTCGCCTGCTGACGACGCTGCATAACGCGATGGAGCAGTTGCGGCTGAGCGCACGCGTGGCCCAGCTGGAGCGGGAAGTTTCGGGCGGGTATGAGGGAATTATCGGAGACTCACCCGCGATGAAGCAGGTGTTTCGGCAGTTGGACCGGTTGAGCCGGTCGGATGTGACGGTGCTGATCCGGGGCGAGAGCGGCACGGGGAAAGAGTTGATTGCGCGGGCACTGCACGAATCAGGGGCTCGCAAGCGTGGTCCATTTGTGGCGGTGAATTCGGCGGCAATTCCGGAGCCGCTGCTGGAATCGGAACTATTTGGCCATGAGCGCGGGGCGTTCACAGGGGCGGTGGATCGCCGCATTGGGAAATTTGAAGAAGCCAACCGCGGGACGATTTTCCTGGATGAGATTGGTGAGTTATCGCCTGTGGTGCAGGCGCGGTTGCTGCGCGTTTTGCAGGAGCGGACTTTCAACAGGGTAGGTGGCAGCGCGACGCTGAAGTCGGACTTCCGGTTGTTGTCGGCGACGCACCGGAATTTGGCGAAGGAAGTGGAAGAAGGTCGGTTCCGCGAGGATCTGTATTTCCGGCTTGCGGTCTTTGACCTGGAGATTCCGGCGTTGCGGAAGCGGCCAGAGGATATTCCGGCGATCGCGCTGCATTTCGTGCGGCAGTATGCGGGTGTAACGAACAGCGCAGCGCACGCGATCTCGCCGGCGGCGTTGCAGATGCTGGTGGGGTGGAGCTGGCCTGGAAATGTGCGCGAACTGCAGAATGTGATTCAGCGGGCTCTGGTAGTGGCGGATGCCACGGAGATTCAGCCACGAGACCTGCCGGAGAAGATGCGGAATGGTGCGGGGACGACAGCGAATTCACCGTTGCCGGATGGTGTCGCGGCCGACACAGGGACGCTGGAAGAGGCGTCGCGAAATCTGATGCTGCAGGCGCTGGAACGCCATGCGGGGAATGCCTCAGCGGTAATGCGGGAACTGAATATAGGCCGCGCGCGGTTTTACCGGATGCTGCGGAAGTACGATCTGGAGAGCCGGATCGGCGAGTTCCGCCTGGCGAAGTAAGGGAGCTTTTTGCAGAGGAGATTTCGGCATGTACGGGATGGTGAATAAAGCTCTGCAGAGCATGGTTATCGAGGCTTACGGTGAAGAAGCCTGGGAGCGGATTCGGACCCGAGCCGGAGTGGACGTGGAGGTCTTCATCAGCAACGAAGGCTATCCGGATGAGGTCACATTTCAGCTTGCCGGAGCGGCGAGCGGCGTACTGGAGCAACCGCTGGAAGATCTGCTGCGGGCGTTTGGGTCGTACTGGGTGCTCAAGACCGCGCGGCAGGGCTATGGGGAACTAATGGCGGCAGGGGGGCGGACGCTGCGGGAGTTCCTGCTGAATCTGCCAAACCTGCATACTCGCGTGGGACTGATTTTTCCTCATCTGAAGCCACCTCAGTTTTCCTGCAGTGACGTGCAGGCGACTTCTCTGCGGCTGCATTACCGGTCGACTCGGGAGGGCCTGACTCCGTTCGTAGTTGGCCTGGTGGAAGGCCTGGGCGAGATGTTCGAGACAAGGGTTTCGGTAACACCGGTGGCCGAGGCGCACGGACCGGGCGAGGATGAGTTTTTGATCTCATGGACCCAAGCATGATGGACCAATGAGCCGCCGGTTGGTAATGTAGTCTCCGGTGGGCGTATCTTTATCAGCTAACGCGTTTGCGAGCGTCTTTCCGTTCCACATCGCCTTCGACAGGGAGCTGCGGATCGTACAGACTGGCGCTTCGTTGCGACAGGTGTGTCCTGGCATTGCGGCGGGCGACCTGCTCACACGGTGGTTCCGGGTGGAGCGCCCTGCTTCGGTCACCAGCTTCGACCAGTTTTCAGCACACAAAAACGAAGTGTTCGTGCTGGCGCGAGATGAGGGAACCCTGAAACTGCGGGGCCAGATGCTGGCCATGCCGGAAGAGGGGTTAATCGCGTTTCTAGGTGCCCCCTGGCTGGCCTCACCGGAAGAAATGGGCTGGCTGGGCCTGACGGTGAATGACTTTGCCCTGCATGATCCGATAGTGGATTTTTTGCAGGTGATGCAGTCGCAGGTAATTGCGGTAGGCGACCTGAAGGAGCTGGCGGCGCGGCTGGCGGCGCAAAGGAAAGCCCTGGCGGGGGCCCATGAGCAACTGGAGCAGCAGTTCCAGGAATTGCAGCAGGCGCAGGCGCTGACAGCAAGCATTCTGGATACAGCTCCGGACGGCTATCTGGTGACTGCGCTGGACGGGGGTACCGTCAGCTACAACCAGCGCTTTTTGGAGATGTGGGAGATTCCGGAATCGATGGCGCGGGAGACGGCGCCTGGGGTTTTGCGCACGACCGCCGAAAAGCTCGTGCGTGACCCGGTGGCGTTCTCCGGGAAGATTCTGCAGTTGTTCCAGCAGCCCGAGGTAGAGAGCCACGATGTGATTGAGCTGGTGGACGGGCGGGTTTATGACCGGCATTCCAAGCCACACCGGATTGGCGATACGGTGACCGGGCGGGTTTGGACGTACCGTGACATCACCGTCCAGTGGAGGGCGCAGGAACAGTTGCGGCTGAGCGAAGAGCGCTACCGTGTTGTGGCAGAGGGTGCGTCGGACGGCATTTTAACCATCGATACATCGAGTCGGATTTTGTTCGCGAACTCAGTTTGCGAGAGGATCTTTGGATATTCGCCCGCCGAGTTGCGGGAAATGTTACTGACGGACCTGATGCCGATGGAGGCACGGCAGTTGCATCGCTACGGGTTCCGCAAATATTTGGATACGGGCGAGCGCAAACTGAACTGGCAGGTGGTGCCGGTGGAGGGTCTGCGGAAGGACGGGAGCCGAGTTCAGCTGGAGTTGTCGTTCGGCGAGAGTATCGTGGAAGGCAAGCATTGGTTCACCAGCATTGTGCGCGATGTTTCCGAGCGGCAAAGAACGGCACGGGCGCTGAAGGACAGTGAGAAGCGCTACCGATCCGTGGTGGACAACATTCAGGAAGTGATCTTCCAGACCGACAAGTCCGGGCGGTGGACGTTTCTGAACAAGGCATGGGCGGCGATTCGGGGAGAGTCGGCGGAAGCGTGTCTGGGGCACCGGACAGGCAACTACATAGCGCCGGAGGACCGCGCCGAAGCGCTGAAGGTGTTCCGGACGCTGATTACGGGGCAGGTAGAAGAGGTCCGGTATACGCTGCGGTTCATGCGTGCGGATGGTGCCATCCGGTGGGTAGAGGTTACAGCGCGGGCGCTACTGGACGATGCGGGGAATATCTCGGGGACATCCGGCACGGTGAAGGATATTACCGAGCGGCGCGACTGGCAGCAGCGCGTGGAGAATGCGCGGGCGGTTGCAGAAAAAGCGAACCTGGCAAAGACGGAGTTCCTGGCGAGCATCAGTCATGAAATTCGGACTCCGCTAAATGCCATCGTCGGCATGTCGGAACTGATGGCCGAGACTCCGATGACGGACGACCAGAAGGATTATCAGTCGACTGTGCGGGCGAGTGCGGAATCGCTGCTGCATCTGATTGACGACCTGCTGGACGTATCCCGGATTGAGGCGGGAAAGGTGGATATCTACACCGCGCCGTTCGATCCGGGCGAAGTCTGTGAAGAGGGCGTCAGCATTGTGCAGAGCCGCGCGCGGCAAAAGAACCTGGGGCTGTATGTGTTCGCGAACAAGGCACTGCCGCCGTTTGTGGTGGGAGACCGGAACCGGGTCCGTCAAATTCTGATTAACCTGCTGACGAACGCCATTAAGTTCACGACCGAAGGGTATGTCTCGCTGGAGTTGGAATGGACAATTGAGCCGGACGAGATTGTAGATCTGGTGTTGCGCGTGAAGGACACGGGGCCGGGCATTTCCGAGGGCGACCGTGACCGAATTTTTGAGAAATTTGTGCAACTGGGGCCGGCCTCGAGATTGTCAAGCGGTGCAGGGCTGGGGCTGGCGATTTCGCGGTCGCTGGCGGCGGCGATGGGGGGTGAGATCACGATTCAGTCGACGCCTGGCTACGGAAGTACTTTTACTTTGCAGGTGAAGGTACCTCGGGCTGCGAAACGACCCGTGGAAGATCTGCAGTTCCTGCGACGCTGTGAGGAGATACCGGTACTGCTGGTGGCGCAGCCGACATCGGTCCGCCTGCTAAAGCCGATGCTGGAGAGCTGGAGCCTGTATCCGGAGGTCCGGACCGACGTTGTAGAAGCTACACGGCGGTTATGGCAGAAGAAGTACAAGCTGTTTGTGGGCGATGGGGCGATTGACTGGAACCACGAATCGGCGGCGCAGCTGATAGAAGCAATTCGGGAGTCTCCGTGGATGTCGGTGGTACTGCTGCCGCGCCAGGGGACGAATGCCAGGGGGTGGCTGGAACAATTGCCGGCCGCGCAGGTGATTGAGCCTCCGGTGTTGCCGTCGCGGTTGCAACGCGCGCTGCGCCAGGCGATGGGGGAGAAAGAGCCGGTGCCTTCGGCAGTGGTCCGCCCGGAGCGGAATGGATCCGGAGTCGGGCCGCGGTTGCTGGTGGCCGAAGACAATCCGGAGAACCAGCGACTGGTACAACGGATGCTGGAAGGCGCCGGGTATCAGGTGGATGTGGCAGCGGACGGCGCAACAGCGGCCGATATGGCGGCGGCGTTTGCCTATGACGCGGTGCTGATGGATTTGCAGATGCCGGCGATGGATGGCTTTGAATCGACGGAAGCGATCCGGAAACATGAAGCGGATATTGGGGCGCGGCGTGTGCCGATCATTGCGCTGACTGCGCACGCTTCGGCGGAGTATCGGGAGCGGTCGCTGGCGGCTGGAATGGACGGGTATCTGACGAAGCCTGTGCTGCGCGATCAGTTGCTGAACCAGTTGCGAGAGAAGATCGACTGGCGGCCACTGATTCTGGCGGTGGATGACGATCCCTCGATGGTGCAGTTGTACGAGGCGCATATCAAGTCGACCGGTGAGTGGCGGGTGATGACGGCGATGTCGGCCGGTGCGGCGATTGAGGTGTTTGAGCGGAACAACGTGTCACTGCTGCTGGTGGATGTGGAGCTGGGACCAACGAATGGGCTGGACGTGGCGCGGCATGTTTTGTCGGCGGCACGACTGCCGGTGCCGGTAGTGGCGGCGTCCGGGCACACGGGTGAGGAGATTGCCCGGTTAACGCGGACCGCCGGCTGTGTGGACCGGCTGGAAAAGCCGGTGAGGCGGGAAGTACTGCTGGAGATGTTGCGGAAGTATGCGCCGAATGTGTCGCAGACGAGGGCTCCGGACTTTGTGGAAGTGGACCCGGACCTGGCGGATCTGATTCCGGACTTCCTGGAAGATGTGCGGCTGACGGCGGCCAATATGGCGACGATGGCGAAGGCGGGCGATGTGGAAGGTGTACGGAAACTGGCACATCGCGTGAAGGGCGCGGGCGGTGGGTATAACTTCCACACGGTGACTGCTATGGGACGGGCGATTGAGACACGGGCACTGGCCGGAGATTTGCCGGGCGCCGAGCGTGTGATCGCGCAACTGGAAGAGTACGTGAATATTGTGAAGTGGAAGCCCGGGGCGGAGCACGCAGGCTAAGGGAGTTCGGGACATGCTGAGACGTTGGCTGTTGCTGTTTTTGGCGGCTGGTTGCGCGTGGGCGGATCATTATCCGCGGCAGGCTGGAGTGGATGCGCTGCATTACGTTTTCCGCGTGACCGTGGGTGAGAGCGGGGATGAGATCTCCGGTGAAGCGACGGCGGATGTGCGTTTTGTAAGTGCCGGCGTTCGATCAGTGACTCTGGATCTGGCGGCGGGGATGACGGTGGCTTCGGTGACGTCCGGCGGAACGACTGTCGAGTTTACGCATCGCGGGGATCTTTTGGTGATCGGGCTGGCGGCGCCTTCGGTGGCGGGGGAGAGACGGCAGTTCACGGTGCAGTATCGGGGAATTCCGGCGGGAGGTTTTATGGCCTCAAAGAATCTGCACGGCGACCGGGGTGTGTTTAGTGCGAACTGGCCGGATCTGGCGCGGCAGTGGCTGCCGATTATTGATCATCCGTATGACAAGGCGACAAGTGAGTTTGTGATTACCGCTCCGGTGAAGTATCAGGTGGTGGCGAATGGGGTCCTGGTGGAGGAGCGGGATCTGGGCGACGGACGTCGTGTGACGCACTGGCGCCAGGAGCAGCCGATTTCTTCGTGGCTGAATGCGGTGGGTGTGGCGGAGTTTTCGGTACGGAATTTCGGGACGGCGAAGGGTGTGCCGCTGCAGACGTGGGTGCCGTATCAGGAACGCGAAGCGGGGATTGCAACGTTTGATGTTGCGACACATCAGGCCGTGGATTTTATGTCGGAGTTTGTGGGTCCGTTTGCTTACAGCAAGCTGGCGAATGTGTGGGCGTGGGTGCCTGGGTTTCGCGGCGGGACGGAACATGCGAGCGCGATTTTCTATTCGTGCTGCAAGACGTCAACGGATGTGGTTTGGCATGAGATTG
>CANIHR010000041.1 GCA_947467185.1 Bryobacterales bacterium | reverse complement strand
CTCATACGCGCCATACCATCCTCTTCCTCCTCTTCCTCGTCCTTAGGGGGATCGGGGGGCGGCGGTGGAGGGGGGGTATAAACGGTCGGCGACGCCGGGGGCGTCAACGGAAGAGGGTTGCCGGGTTGACTGGACGTCCAGTCGTTTACGACCTCGCCCGAGACTTCCTGGGCTGGTTCAGTATGCGAGATGTCCGAAGCGACGACATCAGCCGCGTGCGTTTCAGGAATATCGGGATGATATTCAGTAAACGCCTCGGTCGGGTGGTCACTCTGGTGTTCGGGAAGTTGGGCATTGTCACCGGGAGTACCGGCGCTCGGGGGAGCGCCGGCTCCCTGCGGATCGTCAGGAAAGGCCATCGGCTATCGTTTAGCTGTTTGCCGGCTTCGCGGCGCTCTCCGGGGAAGCAGGATGCACTTCGACCGGATGAGCAGGTTCGGAATGGTGTTCGGCTGCGGCGGGTGCGGCAGCACCATGCACGGAGTAGTCGTGCGCGGCGTCAAGGTGCCCGCTTGCAATCGAACCGGCGGCGGCTTCTATCTGAAGCGTCGACGTGGTGCCGGCACCCTCAATTGCGGATGCGCCAGCGGTTGTGGTAGTGGTAGCGGAGTGATCGTAAGACCCGTCGTAGTAGGACGAATCGTAATTGGAATAGTCGTGGCTGTAGCTATCCTGCTGATAGGTCTGTGCAGCCAGTTCCTTGACACCCGTTTCCCGCTCAATGTTTGACATCTCGCGGTCAAAGGTAGCTTTTAGCTCGCTTTGAGCGCGGCGAAACTCCGTCATCGCCTTTCCAATCGTCTTGCCCAGTTCGGGGAGCTTTTTCGGCCCGAACAGCAGCAAAGCGAGGATGAAGATGAACGCTAATTCTCCGACACCAAGCGTACCCATCGTGTATATGCCCTAAAGAATCTTAGGTGAAGCCTCCAGATCACATTGTAAGCCACAGGGTTCCGGTGGCGGAACCGGGAGGGCGGAAAGATCACTTCGCCGCTGGTGCTACCACGAGCGGATCACCGCGGAAGACCGCCCCGGTGGCCTGAAGTACTCGTTCTCCCGAGGTCAGCTTGAGCGCGACCTCACCGTTGTCTTTGGTCTCGAGCGTGCCGGTCCAGACCCCGCCATCGACCGTCGCGGTCAACCCCGGGCTGGTGATGGAAGGCGAATTCTTGCCCCAGGCTAATTCAAACGGCCCCTGCGCGAGAACCACGCGATGCCCGGTAATGACTTCCAGGTTGCGGCCAGAGAAAGTACCTTTTAGCGCCAGGCGCGACAGGATATCACTTCCCGAGCCCACCGTGGTGGCGGTTCCTTCCGCCTCCAGCAGGCCATTTCGCCAGCCAAGGCCACTTCCCTTTCCCGTGAAATCGTAGCGCGGCTGTGCCCCGGTCAGATCTATTGCCAGCGTCCCTGTCAGGGAGGCATTCGCCAGTTGAGCGGTCAGACCCGGCAGCACAACGCTCTCGCCGCTCCATTCGACGCGGGACTTCAGGCGGGTAGCCGTCAGGGCCCCGAGCGCGAGGCTATTGATCTGGAGCGTCCCGCCCACCCGAAGATTATGGAGCCACTCCGGTGTCGGCACCTTGCCAAAGTTGAGTGTCTTATTGAGCAGACCGCCCCGGCTCAGAGCGGGTTCCAGCAGCTTTTCGAGCGCCGCACCATCAGCCGTGGTGGCGGTCAGGTGAATCTGGTGCGGGACTTCGGCCCCATACTCATATCGATAGTCACCCTGGGCGTCCATTCCCGCCACCTTCAGGCTCAGTTGTCGGACAGTGGCGGCCGTGTCATCCAGTTGCGCTTCGGCTACCAGGAGTTGCACAGGTTCGGCAAACGCCTCGAAGCGAAGACTGGAGTCTTTCACGTGCAGGTCGCCCGTCCACCGGCCCGCAGTGCCCGTGTAGCGGAGGTTTCCGCTCCAGGTGCCGCCTGAAATGCGGCTGAGCAGGGGAAGCTGGGAAGCGGCCAGGAGTGGGCGAAGTGTCTCCACAGCCATCTTGTCGGTCTTCAGGCCAACTTCGGCAGATGAGGTTGCCGAATCCAGTGCTGCATCCAGTACTGCGGTCTCCCCGCTGGAGGAAGTCAGCGTTGCGGGCGCCAGGATCGCTTTCGACCCGGAAACGGTGAGGCTGGTATCCGACAAACTCAGGGTGCCGGAGTTCTTCGAGACCGCCTTGACCCCGGTAAACGTCAAGCCACCGTCGAAGTGCGCTTCTGCCTCGGCACCGGTTGGGTTCATACCGCTCGAGTAGCCAAGGACGCCTTTGGTGCTGCCTTCGAAGACCCAGTCGTCTGGAATGCCCGAGCCCATGTGACGTGCGACCTCCGCCAGCGGGGCGAGCGGCGTGCCTTCCAGCAGCGCAGTCACAGCCCAGCGGGGGCGGCCCAGGAAAGACTGGACCCGATACCGCAGGTCAAACGGGAATTCCGTGGTCGAACTGTTAGCCCGCATGTCCAGAGTCTGGTTGCGGGCGTCAAGCGCGCCGCTCAGGACCAGGGCAAAGGGCTTACTGGACTGGCTCGGGGGCTGATTCCATCCATGAATATCGTCAATATTGAGTTTGCCCGCGATACCAACGCGGTCGGCGGGGCCGGAAAGGTGGGCTTCTCCCCAAATACGGCCATGGAGTTCTGATTCCGATCCCTGAAACAGGGTCGCCACATCGCTGAGTTCGCTCTTTTCGAGTTTGGCATCAATGGTCAGAATGCCATCGCGGGGCCGCCACTCCCCGCGCGCGACAAAGCTGCCGAAACCATGGGACGGCCGGTCGGTACGGGCGGGTTCGGCTTGCACTTTCATGGTCCAGGGACCACCTTCTTCGGAGGGGGGCCACAGGTCGGCGTCGGTGTTGAGGAGATAGAAAACGGTCTTGGTGTCGCCGAACTTGAAGTTCACGCGCCCACCGAGCATGTGAATAACCGGAAACGATGCCTTGAGTTGAGATCGGGTGAGTGCCGAAAAATTCCACCGGACGCCGGTGGAATCACCTTCCGCGCGAGTCAGGTTGACGCTGGCTTCTTCGAGGTCAACAGAGGCGAACTCCATAGGTCCGCCGAACAGGGCGGAGAGGCGCGGGCGCCCCCGTAACGTGGTGATATAGGCCGCCGGTTCTGGCCCGATGGCGGGGTCCTCACCAATATTCAGGTTCGTAATCGTAAAACCGGGAACGGGCAACAGCCGGAATTCGATGGTCGAGAAGCTTACTTTCCGGCCCAGGGCGCTCTCGAGGTGGCTCTGAATTTCTCCCCTGTACCGTTCCGCGTTGAGCTTCGGCACATACCAGGCTGCCCACCCGACGAACAGCACAAAATAGACTGCCAGCCAACCGGGGCGGAGCCAGCGCTTCATTGCTGCACCTCGCGCAGAGCGGCTTCGCGCGCCAGGAGTGCCTGATAAAGGGCAGGATCGTCTATATCGTCGTGGATGGAGGTGTCCTCAACGTCAATGTACCGGATGAGGGCTGCATTTCGGTCGATGGTGTCGCGGACCTTGGCGAAAATCGGCTCCTGGAGGAACTGGCGGGCGATCTCGGCGTTGATCAGGACCGGGTGCCCGCGCTTTCCATTCACACGCGGGATGGCGATGGCCGCGTCCGACGCCAGCAGGGCGTGCAGCGTCTCGGGCGAAACGGCGGGGTGATCGACCAGCGTGAACAGGACCCGGTCAATGGTGGGGAGGGCGCGCAGTCCCGCCTGGAGCGAAGTCAGCATGCCGAACTGGTAGTCAGTATTGATCGTTGTGAGCACTTGGGCAGGGGCTTGCGATGCAAGGTTCTCGCCGTCATAACCAAAGACGGCGAGAACGGGGTGGCAGAAGGGACTAAACGTGTCCGCCAAAACGGAGAGGAAGGTCCCGTTCCGGAACGGCAGGTACGCTTTCACTCGCCCCATACGGCGGGACTCGCCGGCAGTCAGAATGATGGCTGCGGTTTGCCGCGCCGCAGTTTTCGGAACAGAAGTCACAGGAGAACAGCGCGCAGCTTTTCGTCGGCGAAAACCGTTTTGGAGAGCGACTTCCATTTGCCTTCGGGATCGCGACGCATGGCGATCATCTCGGCGGCAACCGAGATCGCGATCTCTTCGGGCGAGATGGCACCAATGTCAAAGCCCATGGGCGCGAAAATCCTCTCGAACTCGGAACGGGCGATACCTTCTTTTTCCAGTTCGCGGATGACCGCGATGGTCTTGCGTTTGCTGCCGATCATGGCGATGTAACGGGCGTTGGTGGAAACCGCCCAGCGCAGAACCCGCATATCGTCGCGATGGCCACGAGTCACGATCACTATATAGGTGGAATCGTTGACGGCCAGCTTTGGAAAGACATCTTCGTATTCATCGGCGTAGATGCCGTCGGCTTCCGGGAAGCGCTCCCGATTGGCATAGGTCTCGCGATTATCGACGACCGAGGTTCGAAAACCGGCCAGATCGAGCACTTTGCACAGACTCTTTGAGATATGACCGCCACCGAACACAATGGCGGCGGGCTCGGGCGTCACACATTCCACAAACACCTGCAGTTGGCCTCCACAAATCAGACCATTGTCGTACGCGGCATCCTGACCGAGGCTGAACTCCATGTTGCGAGGCTTTCCGGTAGCGATTACTTCGCGAGCCGCGTTCCAAACCTCGGCTTCCACGCACCCTCCCCCGATGGTGCCGACCAGCGAACCATCTTCGCGAACCAGCAACTTCGCGGCCTGAAAGCTGGGGATCGAGCCGTTCACCGCCACTATGGTGGCGAGGGCAGACTTCTGGCCCAAAGCCCGAAGTCGCACCAGTTCGTCAAAAACGTCCATTGCAGATGATTATAGCCGCAGCGGGAAAGGCACATGCACTCTACAGAAATCGGCGTATTCTGCCGATGAGGAGGGGAGGAGGACTGCGGATGGCGCTAAACTGACTGCGAACGATGTCGACGAGCATGATTCGGGTGGAGAAGCTGAGCAAGGTTTACCGGTCAGGCGCGGCCAGCGTGGTCGTGTTTCGGGATCTGGACTTGTCTGTTGAGGCAGGAGAACAGGTCGCGATCATGGGTGCCAGTGGCGCGGGAAAGAGCACGCTGCTGCATCTGATGGCCGGACTGGACCGGCCCACGGGAGGTGCCATTTTCTACCGCGACCAGGAGATCACCGGGTTGGGTGAAGCGGAGATGTCGCAATTCCGGAACCGCCAGATCGGCTACGTCTGGCAACAACACCACCTGATGCAGGACTTTTCCGCCCTGGAAAACGCCATGATGCCCCTGATGATTCGGGGCGGTGACAGAGAAGAGGCCAGACAGAAGGCGCAGACGTGCCTGGAAGAGGTGGGACTGGCGGACCGCGTGCACCATCGCGCCGGTGAATTGTCCGGTGGCGAGCAGCAGCGCGTGGCGATCGCCCGCGCACTTGCAGGTGAGCCGTCTGTTCTGCTGGCGGATGAGCCCACGGGCAATCTGGATGAAGGAACCGGCGAGGCTGTCTTTGGTTTGCTGGCACAGTTACGCCAGAAGCGGGGCCTCACCACCATCCTGGTGACCCACAATCGCGGATTTGCTCAATCTTGCGGAAGAGTTTTGAAACTGGAACGCGGGTCGTTACACCCAATAGAGTGAAGCGATGATCGGGCGTTTTCCCGTTTTTGCATCGGAAGCAGCCCGGAGAGTATCTTTAGAGATAGAAGCTCGGCGTCTAAGGGAGTGACAAACAATGTTTGAGCGATATACGGAAAAAGCGCGGCGCGTCATCTTCTTCGCGAGGTATGAGGCGAGTCAGTTTGGAAGTCCCTATATTGAAACGGAGCACCTGTTGCTTGGTTTGCTCCGGGAAGATAAACAACTTGCCAACCGGTTCCTGAGATCACATGCGGCCGTCGATTCGATCCGCAAGCAAATTGAGGGTCACACCACGGTTCGGGAGAAAGTCTCCACGTCGGTGGATCTGCCGCTCAGCCACGAATGCAAACGCGTCCTGGCGTACGGTGCCGAAGAAGCGGAACGCCTGAATCACAAGCACATCGGTACGGAACACCTGCTGCTGGGCTTACTACGGGAAGAAAAGTGCTTCGCCGCTGAAATCCTGCACGAGCGTGGGCTGCGTCTGTCGACTATTCGGGAAGAACTGCAGCGGTCCCAGTCTGAAAAAGTGACGGCCAACCGCCCCAAGGAAAGTTCGCTGCTCAACGAGTTCTCCCGCGATCTGACGCAGGCCGCGATGGACAATTCCCTCGATCCACTGGTGGGGCGTGACGGTGAGGTTGAACGCGTCATCCAGATCCTGTGCCGCCGAACGAAGAATAACCCTGTTCTGATTGGCGAACCAGGCGTTGGCAAGACTGCCATCGTGGAAGGCCTTGCTCAGAAGATTGCCGAGGGCGATGTCCCGTCATTTCTGGCTGACAAGCGTATTCTGGCGCTGGATTTGTCGCTCATTGTCGCCGGAACCAAATACCGCGGCCAGTTCGAAGAGCGTCTGAAAACCATCATGAAGGAGTTGATGGAGAATCAGAACGCCATCATCTTCATCGACGAATTGCACACGCTGGTGGGTGCAGGTTCGGCTGAAGGTTCGCTCGATGCCGCGAATATCCTGAAGCCGGCGCTGTCTCGCGGCGAAGTTCAGTGCATTGGTGCCACGACTCCGGCTGAATTCCGCAAGTCAATTGAGAAGGACCGGTCGCTCGAACGCCGCTTCCAGGCTGTGAAGGTTCCGCCTCCCAATGAAGCCGATGCCATCAAGATTATGTTCGGCATCAAGGACCGCTATGAGAAGTTCCATGCGGTTGGCTACACGGATGAAGCGATCGAGACCTCGGTGCTGGCTTCGAATCGCTATATCCCGGATCGCTTCCTGCCCGATAAGGCCATCGATTTAATCGATGAAGCCGGCGCGCGCGTCAAGCTGCGCCAGACCACGCTGCCTTCGGAACTGGCGGACATCCAGAAGCGGATTAAGTTCATCGTCCATCGCATGGAGAACGCGATTGCGAACCACGAGTTCGAAAAGGCGCGCTTTTACTCCGATGAAGAGCGCAAGGAACGCGAGAACCAGCGCATTCTGCGGGAGAAGTACAATCTCGACGACTCTTCTACTGGTGTAGTTACCAAGGAGGACATCGAAGACGTGGTGGCGCGCTGGACCGGCGTCCCCATGACGGCGATTAAAGAAGAAGAAGTTTCCCGGCTGCTGCGTGTGGAAGAAGAGCTCCACAAGCGAATCATCAGTCAGGACCGTGCTATTTCGGCACTGGCGAGGGCGATTCGCCGCTCGCGCGCAGGCCTGAAGTCCTCGGCCCGTCCGGCGGGTTCATTCCTGTTCCTGGGCCCGACGGGCGTCGGCAAAACGGAAGTTGCGAGGGCGCTGGCGACGTTCCTCTTCTCCAGCGAAAAATCCCTGATTCGCTTCGATATGTCGGAGTTCATGGAGAAGCACTCGGTCAGCAAACTGATCGGTTCGCCTCCCGGATATGTGGGCTACGAAGAGGGCGGGCAGCTCACGGAACGTGTGAAACGTGCTCCGTACTCCATCATCCTGCTCGACGAAATCGAAAAGGCGCACCCGGATATTTTCAATATTCTGTTGCAGGTGTTTGAAGATGGTCAGTTGACGGACGGTTTGGGCAACCAGATCGACTTCAAGAACACGATCATCATCATGACGTCGAACCTGGGCGCTCGTTTCCTGGAAAAGAAAGGCAACCTGGGCTTCCAGGCACCGGTCGGCGAGGGCCAGATGGCGAAGGTCGAGGAGCAGGTCCGGGCGGAAGTTCGCCGGGCGTTTAACCCCGAATTCCTGAACCGCCTGGACGACGTGATTCTGTTCCAGTCGCTCACGGACGACGACCTTCTGCGGATTTTGGCGCTTCTGGTGGACGGGATTAACAAGAACCTGGTCACCAAGCAGGTCACGATCCGTCTCGATCGCGATGCCGCAAAGTACATCGTCGATAAAACCTGCATTGACCGGAGCTATGGCGCTCGTCCGCTGCGCCGGGCGTTGCAGAAGTACATCGAGGATCCGCTTTCGGAAGCGCTGATCCAGGGTATTCTCCCGAAACCGGCTGAGCTGGATATCTACCTGGGTGAAGGTGGGCTGTACTATCGGCTCGTCAACGCCAGCGTGGAAATGCCGGTCGCAGTGGGTGCGGGTGGTACCGAAGAGGTGGAAATTGCGGTACAGGCTCCGGGCGTTCCGCTGTTTCAGTTTGAAAGCGCCAGTCTGTAAGCCGAGACTTAAAGCAAAGCGCGATAAGCGCTGTCGAAGAAAACAAGCGGCTCGCCCTCATCGGCGAGCCGCAAGTCTTTTACTGCCCCGATCAGAACTACGTGATCGCCGGCTTCGACTGCTTTTTCGAGAACGCACTCAAAATGCCCCAGGGTGTTCGCGAGAACAGGAGCACCTGTGGTGCCATGCGACCACGGCACGCCGTCAAAACGGTCGTCCACGGCTGCGGCAAAACGCCGGGAGAGACCCTCACCGGTATCGGCGAGGATATTCACGGCAAACGGGCTTCCCGCCAAAAACTGGCCCAGCGTGGAGTTCCGGTTGTCGATACACACCAAAATCAGAGGCGGATCGAGAGAAACGGAGCTAAAGGAATTGGCCGTGAGGCCGTGCGGCTCGCCGTCAGGGGTAGTTGTAGTGATAACCGTAACGCCAGTCGCGAAGCGTCCGCAAACGCGTCGAAAAAGGCCTGTGTCGACCACTGTTGCGCCATCCGCGCCGTTCTGGCTTGACATTGAGATAAACCTAATTCTATCATCGGTTTGTCGGAGTTTCGAGACTCCGTTAGGGAGACGGTTTGATCAAGCTCGACATCATCAACGAAGTAGTCGCCAAAACGGGCATCACGAAGACGAAGGCCGAGATGGCCGTCGAGACCGTGTTCGAGAAGATGAAGCGCGCTCTTGAGCAGGGCGACCGCATTGAACTTCGGGGTTTTGGCGTATTTACCGTCAAGCCGCGCAAGACGGGCATCGGTCGCAATCCCCGCACGGGTGCGGAAGTGTCCATCCCCCCCGGTAAAGCGGTGCGGTTTAAGCCTGGCAAGGAACTGCAGACACTGCAGTAGTGCGCGTGGCTTCTATTCGGCCCCCGGAACTTCTGCCCGGCCTTCCGCTATTTTCCGGAGTCCGGCGACTGTGGCTGCACGTCCTCTTGTTGCTCGTCACCCTGTTTACCACCACCCTTGTGGGAGCTGGTATGCAGTACAACTTCTCGCATAATTTGCCGTTCTTTGATGCGGACCATTGGACCCGTGTCTATCTAACCGGTTTAGCCAGCCCATCGGCATTCCTCTCCGGCTTTCCCTTCTCTATTACGCTGCTGACAATCCTGATGGCGCATGAAATGGGCCACTATCTGGCCTGTATGTACTACGGGGTCGACGCAACCTTACCCTTTTTCCTGCCGTCACCTATGCCGGTCACAGGCACTTTCGGTGCTTTTATCCGGATCCGATCGGCGATCACCAGCAAGAAGGTTCTGTTTGATATTGGCGTCGCCGGGCCCCTGGCGGGATTTATTTTTCTGGTTCCTGCATTGGGCGTGGGCCTGGCATTTTCCAAAGTTCTGCCCGGCATCCAGAACCAGGGCAGCCTGCACCTGGGCGCGCCCGCGCTGCAGTTGCTGGCGCAAAGCCTCGTCTTTCCCGGAGTCGCTGCGGGAGATATCTATCTGCATCCGGTGGCCCGCGCTGCCTGGGTGGGCATGTTCGCGACTGCCCTGAATCTTCTGCCGATCGGACAACTCGACGGTGGCCATATCGTTTACGCCCTTACCGGGCGCTATTCCCGTTGGGCCACATGGACATTCCTCGGTATCCTCGCCGTGCTCGGCAAGTTCTGGAATGGATGGTGGCTGTGGGCTGTCATGTTGTTCTTCTTCGCCCGCAAACACCCGCCTCTCTACGACGAAACGGAGCCGGGCTCGGGTCGCATTCGCCTCGGCCTGACCGCATTGCTGTTGTTTATCCTCTGCTTTACAATCGTGCCGATAGCCGACTAGGGCGATGAAGATCTCCGCCACTATCGTGACGCTCAACGAAGAGCATAACGTCGCACGCGCGATTGAGAGCCTTCGGTGTGCCGATGAAGTCATCGTAGTGGATAGTGGCTCCACCGACAGAACGCGCGAGGTCGCCGCAAGGTTGGGAGCGAGGGTGGTGGAAGAACCCTGGCGTGGCTACGCGGCTCAGAAAAACTTCGCCTCCTCACTGGCGGCCCATGACTGGATTCTGTCCATTGACGCCGATGAGGCAGTCGCCGAGGAACTGGAGGCGGAAATCCTGCTGCTCAAGCAGGAGGGTCCGAAGTTCGATGGCTACACGATGCCGCGGATCGCACAGTATCTCGGGCGGTGGATCCACCATGGCGGCTGGTATCCGGATCGAAAAATCCGCCTGTACCGGCGGGACAAAGCGGAATGGGCAGGAGCTTTCGTCCACGAAAGTGTGAAGCCCCGGGGCACAACCGGTGAACTACACGGCAACCTGCTGCACTTTACGTGCGATTCGCTTTCGGCCCACTTGAAAACCCTCGACCGCTACACGACCCTGGCAGCCGAGGAGCTGGTGAGTCGAGGAAAGTCTCCCGAACTGACCCGCATCGCGCTCGATCCGCCCTGGACGTTCTTCCGCACCTACGTCATCCGGCAGGGCTTCCGTGACGGGCTGCACGGTTTCGTGATCGCCTGGATGGCGGCACTTTACACCTTCCTGAAATACTCGAAAGCGCGGTTGCACGCGAAACGGCCCAACTGATGCGCATCCTGCATTTGGATAGCGGAAAGGAAATGCGTGGCGGCCAGTGGCAGGTTTTGCGCCTCCACCAGGGCCTGATCGAAGCTGGTCTTGATTCCCTGCTGCTCACCCGAGTCGGGGCGCCGCTTGCGACAGCTGCGAAGGCGGCTTCCCTGCCCTGTGGTGTCCTCTCTCCGTTGCGTCTCGCCAGCCTCTCCCGCCATTACGACCTGGTCCACGCCCACGATGCCCGCACTCACGCCCTGGCAGCGATCTGCTCCATCGCCCCGCACGTCGTCTCGCGCCGCGTGGCTTTTCCCATCCGCCAAAGCAGTCTGTCGCGCTGGAAATATCGTCGGGCCACCCGTTTTCTGGCCGTATCTCGCTTCGTCGCCGCTGAACTGGAGCGGGGTGGCGTGGATTCTGGCAGGATCGACATCGTCTATGACGGTGTACCCATTCCGCCAGAGGCTGCTACAGGTGATCAGTTCCTGACACCATATTCTGACGACCCGGGCAAATGCATGGCGCTGGCGCAGGAAGGCGCAAAACTGGCGGGTATCGACCTCACGTTATCGCGCAGTTTGGAAGCCGACCTCCCCCACGCCCGAGCGCTTGTCTACCTTTCCCTCTCCGAAGGCCTCGGTTCCGGAATTCTGCTGGCGATGGCTCATGGCGTCACTGTGATCGGCAGCAATACGGGTGGTATCCCTGAACTGATTGACGATGGCACCACCGGAATCCTGACGGAGAACACCGCAACCGCCATCGCAGCTGCATTCGGCAAGGCGGATCGGCGTTTGGGTATTGCCGCGCGTCTTAAAGTTATGGATCGATTCACGGTTGCCCATATGGTGGCGGCAACGCGGCAAAGCTATCGGCGGGCGCTGGAAAATGCCTGACTTCGTACTTGCCGAACAGCTGATTGCCGTCACGCTGGGGCTTCTTCTCGGCAGCTTTCTGAACGTCTGCATCTATCGCTGGCCGAACGATCTGTCGGTGGTGGCCCCACGCTCCTTTTGCCCCGGATGTGAACGCCAAATCGCGGCCTGGGACAACATCCCCGTGCTGAGCTATCTGATGCTGGGGGGTAAATGTCGCCACTGTAAGACTAAAATCTCCTGGCGCTACCCGCTGGTGGAAGTTCTGACCGCCGCCTGCTTTTCGTGGTTCACCGCCCTCCACGGCCTGACCCTGCCCACGCTGGCAAACTGCATCTTTGCGTTCCTGCTGATCGGCCTGAGCTTCAGCGACCTGGAAACCTTCCTGCTGCCAGATGAACTCACCCTTGGCGGAACCGTCGTCGGCCTCACATTATCCTTCTTCGTTCCCGTCCATGACAGTTCCTTTGCCCTCATCGCCAGCATCGCCGGTTACCACCCAACCCCGGCGTGGTCTTCCTTTGGTGAGGCAATTCTGGGAGGCGCCGTTCCCGCCGGTATCATGTGGCTCATCGGATTTCTGTTCGAAAAGATTCGGCACAAAGAAGGTCTCGGGTTCGGAGACGTGAAGATGATTCTCATGATCGGAACATTTGCAGGCCTGCTCGGTATGCTCCAGACGCTGATCCTCGCATCCATCACGGGTTCGATTATCGGGCTGGTGTGGACCCGATTCAAGGGTCAGGATACCGATACCTACCAACCCTTCGGCACTTTCCTGGGAGCAGGCGCTCTCTTCACCGCCCTAACTGGCCCCGACTGGTTTTGGCGGTTGCTTGGCGGCGTCTGAGTAAAGAATTATGTTCTCCCGTAAGATTGATCGGGATTGTGGCATTCTGGGGATTGACCTCATGCACCAGCCTCCGGCCATCATGCAGGTCCACAGTGCGGAACAACTATGTTGGTTGAATTCGAACTCCTCGAAAAAGCTCGTCAGGGTGACGGGGGAGCGTTCAACCAGGTGGTTACCGCCTATCGGCGACGCATTCTTGGTACGATTTCCAGACTAATCGGCCGCCCCGAAGACGTGGAGGATGTCGCCCAGGAGGTTTTCCTCCGTCTCTACTTCTCACTCGATCGCCTCCGGGTACCAGAAGCCTTCGAGCCGTGGCTCTACCGCCTGACCGTCAACGCCTGCTACGACTACCTCCGCCGCAGTCGGCGACAGCCGGAAACGCGCATGTCGGATCTCTCGGAGCAGCAGGTCGTAATGGCGGATGCCGCTGCCGGGTCACAGGCGCAACTCGAAAAAGACGAACAGCAGCGGGTCCGCGATCTGGTCAGCGACATGTTTTCTTCAGTTTCGGAGGACGATCGTATTCTGTTGACTTTAAAGGAAGTGGAAGGCCTGTCGCTCCGGGAATTGGAAGCAGTCTACGGCGTCAACGAGAACGCACTCAAAGTTCGGCTGTTCCGCGCCAGACAGCGAGTATTAAAAAACATGAACAAGGTAACCGAAGGGGACCTTCCGTTCGCCAAAACAAGCAGAGCAGAGTGAGAGAGGTAACATGATATGGCAGAGTTCATGAAAAACAATCGACGACCAGTTGTCGACCCTCACGATGCTGACCTCCGTCTGGATGCCATGTTCCGGGCATACCGGGATGCCTGTCCTGTTCCCGATGCGGGAACCAATTTCATGCCGGACCTCTGGGCCAAAATTGAACGGCGCAAATCCGCCAGTATCTTCAATCAGACAGCACGCTTTTTTGTCACCGCAGCGCTGGCAGTGACCGTCCTGTTCGGCATCATCCTGACCATCGACAAGCCCAATAGTTCTGTCACACCGGGCGTCTACATGGAGGCGCTGGTCACCGACGGCGAGTCCGCACTGAATCTCCTCAATCCCGAGAATCTTACCGAGATGGAGCAACAATAACTGCAATGCCAAAGAGTCGCTGGGCAACGGTCGCATATCTGATGCTGGTATTCGGCAGCGGCAGCATGGTTGGCGCTGTCGCCCATCGGTTGTACATGACGAACTCGGTCACCGCCAGTACGGTGATTCCAAAGACTCCGGCGCAAACACGGAAAGACTTTCTGGATAAACTCCGTAGCCGCGTTGGCGCGACAGCAGACCAGGCGTCACGCGTCAATGCAATCCTTGACGAGGCGAAGCAGAAGTACAGCGAGCTTGACCAGCAGAACAAACCTCTTCGCGACAAGATTGACCAGGAGAGAATCACGGCGATTCTGGCAGTCCTCACCCCCGAGCAGCAGAAAACCTACCTTGCGTGGCGTGCGGAGGCGAAGGCAAAGCGAGAGCAGAAGGCACTCGCGGAAAAATCTCAGGCCACAGCAGCGGCCACCTCGCAATCACGGTAGCTCAGGCTATACCCCTCTATTTGCCCTGAAGACTAGTCCGCCGTCTACAATAGCGGCAGCGGCCTCCGTCGCCTTTTTCTACCACGAATATCAGCAAGATGCACCCGATAGACTTCATCCAGGGCTTTCCGAACCCGGGCTTCACAGGGCTGGTGGATATCGCCATTGTGGCTTTTTTCCTGTATCGTCTGTTGCTGATTGTGCGGGGAACACGCGCCGCCCACATCTCGATTGGAATTCTTGCCGTGGCCGGAACCTACTGGGTGGCCAGCTACCTCCGGCTGGAAGCGCTGCGTTCGCTGCTGGCACTGCTGGCCCCGTATTCGGTGATCGCCATCGTGGTCCTTTTTCAGTCAGAAATCCGGCGTGCCCTGGCGAAACTGGGACGAAAGCGATTTCTGGGTGCAAACCAGAGACCCGCCGCCATTGATGAAATTCTGCTGGCGCTCAGTGCACTCTCTCGCGATCAGGTAGGAGCCCTCATCGTTATGGAGCGGGATATCGGTCTCAGGACCTTTGTGGAAAGTGGTGTCCGGATGGATTCCGAGGTCTCCCGCGACCTGCTCCTGACTATTTTCCAGCCGGGTACGGCTCTCCACGATGGAGCGGTCATCATTCAGAAGAACCGTATCGCCGCAGCGGCGTGCTTTCTGCCCCTCAGCGTCAATCCACAGCTTTCCAGCAAAATGGGAACCCGGCATCGTGCGGGCGCGGGTATTACCGAGGAAACTGATTGTCTCAGCCTTATCGTGAGTGAAGAGACCGGGGCGATCTCGATCGGCTCCAGCGGACAACTGGAACGCAACGTAACGATTGAGCGAGTGGATGAACGTCTATCCCAGCACTTTGGCGGCTGGCTGCGGGGCTTCGGCTCCAACAGTCCAGCGCGGCCCGTCACCTCCGGTGCCACCAGCGCCAATGCGGGGCAGCAATGATCAGGTTCCTGCGGACGAATTGGGCCGAGAAGCTCCTCGCGATTGCAGCCGCAGCGGTGCTTTGGCTGAATTTCGCAGCGCAGACTGATCTGGCGGGAATGCTGGCAGCTCCGCTGCAGTTCCGCCATTACCCGGGTGACCTGGAAATCAGTTCGGCTGTCATTGAATCAATTCAGGCCGAGGTTCGTGGCTCAGCCGGGCAGTTGCGAGACCTGAACGGCAAGCTCAGCGCGGTTATTGATTTGGCAACCGTCACTTCTCCCGGTGAACGGACCTTCACGATCGGTACTCGCGACCTAAACCTCCCAGGCGGCGTCAAGCTGGTTCGTACTGTGCCCGCACAGGTTCGTCTGACCTTCGAAAAAAGGGCACGGCGTTTCCTGCAAGTTGAAATCCCTTTCTCCGGGCAGTTAAAGGATGGAGTAACAATTGGACGGATTGAGGTTGATCCCCCTATGTTGGAAATAATCGGACCGGAGAGCAAAGTAAACGCCGCCCGGAATCCGATGTCGGATCCGCTCGATCTGGGTTCAGTCGAAGATGGCTCAGAACATCGCCTCTCCGTTTACAACGCGGAGCCCGAGGTTCGCTTCGTTAATGCGCCTTCGGTTAAAGTTAAAGTGCACGCCACAACTGCCCGATAGAGGCTGTGTGGGAGTGCCCTGAAAATACTGATGGCAAAACAACTATTCGGAACTGATGGAATCCGTGGTGTCGCGGGGACGACACCTTTGGATCCGGCGACTGTCACCGCGCTCGGAATTGCGCTCGGTGATGACCTGCGGAGGCGGAACCTGGCAGACAAGCCGGTGTTGCTCGGCATGGACACGCGGGAGTCGGGGCCTGCAATTGCGGCACAACTCGCGGCGGGGCTTGACCGAAGCGGTGTTCGGGTGGAATTTGCGGGAGTGATTACCACGCCAGGCGTTGCTTATATCACCCGAACGGAAGGGTACGCCGCGGGAGTGATGATTTCCGCGTCGCACAACCCCTTTCAGGACAACGGGATTAAGGTGTTTTCCCAAACCGGTTTCAAGCTCCCGGATGCCGAGGAGCATGAGATCGAGGAAGAGATCTTCCGCATTATACCTGGTCTGGATCCCGGCGAACAGCCGGCCTTTCTGGAGCCCACCATCACGCCGGATGGTTACCTGTTCTCGCTGCTTCGCGCCCTGCCCTCAAAGCTCACGGGAGTGAAGGTTGTGCTCGATTGCGGCAATGGCGCGGCGTCGAGTCTGGCCCCCGCCCTGTTTCAGGCCGCTGGCGCCGAAGTTGTCGCTATCTCGAACACACCCGATGGCCGCAACATCAATCTGAACTGTGGTGCCCTGCATCTCGAGTCTCTTCGTGCGAAGGTACTGGAAACTGGCGCGGTGGCTGGAGTTGCTTTTGACGGTGACGCGGATCGCTGCATGATGGTGGCTGGGTCCGGCAAGCTGGTGGATGGCGACACGATTCTGCTGATCGCGGGACGACTGCTGCAGAAGAACGGTCACCTGCCCGGCAACATCGTGGTATCGACGGTGATGTCGAATCTGGGCCTGGAAAAGGCACTCGACGAACTGGGTATCACCATGCTGCGGACGGCAGTCGGCGACAAGTACGTGCTGGAAGAGATGATTCGCCGCGGAGCCCCGCTGGGTGGGGAGCAATCCGGCCACATCATCTTCAGCGAACACGCCACAACCGGCGATGGTATGTTGACCGGTCTTTCGGTGCTGGCTGCCTGCGTGAGCGAAGGGAAGTCTTTGGACGAACTGGCGGCGGGCCTGACGGTTTATCCCCAGATCCTGCTTAACGTCCGCGTGCCCGAACGGAAGCCTCTGGCGGAACTGCCGGTTGTCTCGGCCGCGATCTCAGCTGGCGAGCGCGACATGGCGGGCTCAGGGCGTGTGCTGGTACGCTATTCCGGCACCGAGCCGCTACTGCGAGTAATGGTTGAAGGCAAGGAACAGCACCAGATTGAGGCCGTGGCCAACAGCATCGTGGCCGCGATTCGGGCTGAGTTAGGATAGAACACAAATGCGTAAGACCTTCGTATTTCTAACCGCGGCCTCTGTTGCCGCCCTTCTGGTGATGGTGGCTTCGGCACAGACTCCGAAGAACCGTGCTCCGCTTCCGAATGAGCAGTGGGTGCAATTGTTCAACGGCAAGGACCTTTCCGGCTGGAACGAGGTCGGCAAGGAAAAGTGGAGCGTAGAAAGTGGCGTGATCCACGGGCGCGCCACCACAAAAGAGTACGGCTACCTCCAAACGAACAAGGACTACAAAGACTTCCACCTCTCCATGCGCTTCAAGTGTGTGGGCGAGGGCAACAGCGGGGTCTTCTTCCACACACGCTTCAAGCCCGGCACCGCCGATGTCTCGCAGGGTCTGCAGTTCGAAATCGACCCGACCCCGAACCACCACACTGGTGGTCTCTATGGCGATGGACGGCAGTGGATCGTGTGGCCGGCTCCTGAATTCGAATACGTGCTGAAGCAACAGGACTGGAATGAATATCTGCTGAAGGTGGAAGGCAACCATTACGTTGCCCGCCTGAATGGCGTGGTGGTGGTCGATTTCACGGATCCGAATCCGAAGTCATTCGACGGCACTATTTCGCTGCAGCTTCATGCCGGTGGCGATGGCGACATGATGTTCAAAGACATCTACGTCCGCGATCTTTCCGTTCGCTAAACGGCCTTCGGGCTCCAAAGAAAAACCCCGGCTTCCTCACGGAGGCCGGGGTTTTGTATTTGAGGATTACCTGGTTTACTGAGCGGGGGGACCAGCAGGAGCGGCCGGGCCGAAGAACGCATCGTCAACTGTGACGGTGGCCTTCTGGCGCAGAGCGTCAACTTCCTTGCGGGCCATGTCGGGACGCATCGTCTTCTCGATGTCGGCGCGAACTTCGTCAATGCTCTTCGACTTGTGTTCGTCCACCTTGATGATGTGGAAGCCGAACGGCGACTTCACGGGCTCCCCAACTTCGCCGACCTTCTGCTTGAACGCAGCGTCTTCAAAAGGCGGAACCATCATGCCGCGACGGAATTCGCCGAGATCACCACCCTGCGCACCGGAACCGGTGTCGTCAGATTCCGCCTTGGCCAGAGCGGCAAAATCGCCACCGGCAGCCAGCTTCTTGCGGATGTCCTGCGCCTTGGCGAGAGCCTGTTCTTCGGTCAGTTCCGGCTTACCCTCGGGTCCGGGCATAGGAGCACCCTTCACACGGATCAGAATGTGGCGGCCCTTCACGCTCTCGTACTCGTTGAGGTGGGCGTCATAGTAAGCCTTCACAGCGGCAGCATCCACCTTGATGGTTTCCTGGATAGATTCGAACATCGCCTGTGCCAGCAGATTTTCACGCTGGAACATAAGCTGATCCTGGACCTTCTGCTGCTTTTCGAGACCACGCTTTTCGGCTTCGGTGGAGAGGAGTTTCAACTGCACCAGACTCTCGACGAACTGGCGCTTCTGGGCGCCACGCGCGAAGGACTGGTACTGGGGCGGGAGGGCGTCCACGAGGCTCTCAAACTGCGCCGCCGTCATCTTGTATGTGCCAATGGTCAGCACAACTTTGTTCGGCTCAGCGGGAGCTACCTTCGGGGCGGCAGGAGGCGCACCGGGCACGGCCGGCATGGACGTTGCCTGGCCAAAAGCGGCAGGAATGGCCGCAAGAGTCAACAGAATGGGAAGAAATCTCACTTTCCCATGTTACCGCACGGATGCGGCGATGCTTGTAAAGAAAGGGGGTTTCGCTACTGGGCGGGTTCGACGATTGCCGACATGGAGCCTTTGGAACGATCCATTCGCCAGTCGCGCCCATACCCGTGAATCTGGTCTCGACCGAATTCGGCTTCCGGCAGTTCGCAGGTGATTAACACGGTGCGTCCGGCGGCATCCACTTCCTGGGCGTGGCGCAGGGCCTGCTCGGCGGAGAAGATGAAGATCTTCTGCAGCATTTCGATGACGTAATCGTAGGTGTGGTCGTCATCGTCTAAAAGGACCACTCGGTAAAGTGGCGACTGCTGATCGTGCGAAGAAACTCCGGTCCCCGGGACCGTCATCGTCTGAGACATTGCTGACTCTCATGATAAAGGGTCGATAATAGTCGGTTGCCAGACAAGAGGACACCGCGAGTCCGCCGTAATCGCGAATACGACCCATTTGCTGACCTCTACAACCGCTTTTGGGGCACGGAATATCGCAGTTGTGCGCTGCCCGTTGTGGAAAGACTCCTGTTGTCGAGGCTGAAGCCGGGCCAGTCCGTTCTGGATGTCTGCTGCGGCACTGGCCAGTTCTCGAAGGTGCTGCTTGGCCAGGGCTTCGCTGTCGCGGGAATCGATGGGTCGTCACAGATGATCCGCCATGCGAAGCGAAACGCGAAGGGTGGGAGATTCGTGACGGCGGATGTGCGCGACTTCAACCTGACCGAGAAGTTCCACGCGGCATTTTGCGTGTTTGAGAGCCTGAACCACATTCCGGATGCCGAGGGGCTGGAATTGGCGTTCCGGGCGGTCCGACGCCACCTGAAACCCAAAGCCCCTTTCCTGTTCGACCTGATCGGCCCCGCAACCTATCGCCGAAACTGGAACACCACGCACGCCATTGTGGCGGACGACCTGGTGTGCGGAATTCGCATGGACTTCGAGGAATCGACCGGGACTGCGACCTGTGACGTGACAGTAATGGAGCATCCGCCAGCCTGGCAGCGCCGCGACTTCACGGTACGCCAGCACTGTCATGACCAGAGTGATGTAGTGGCGGCACTGGAAGCAGCGGGCTTCCGCGACCCTACGTTATTCTCTGCCCGCGATATGAGCATGCCGACATCATTCGGGACCGACCGGACCTTCTACCTCGTCACGGCCTGAACCCGCCGGGCACATGCCATTGTAGTAGCTGCACGAGCGGCAATGCTCGCCGACATTCATGTCGAACCGGAGAGCGTTCTGGGCTTCACGGAGTTCCCGGATAAGGCGGCGAACGTCAGCCTGCGCTGTCTCCCCGACGCCCACTTCGATGATGACGTCGGGCCGCAGGAAGTGGAGAAAGGCTCGGGACTGGCCCAAAGCGATCGCGTAGAGGGCTAACTGCGGTGCGTATTCCGGGGCTTTGATACGGGCAACTTCTGGCGAGACATCATCCGTTTTGTAGTCGACAATGACCTGGCCCTGATCGTCCTGAAACCAGAGATCGACGGTGCCTCGGACGAGGGTACCGTCCACGTCGATGATGAAGTCCCATTCGCGCTCCGCTTTCGGAGCATGAGCGGCGCGGGCACCGAGTGCGCTGCCAGTGAAGACCTCCGCCAGCTCGGTGGCTCGAGCGGGGTACGTGCCAGGTCCACCTGCGAGGATCGCGTGGACCATGGTGCCCAGCTCGGCGGCGGGCGTATCGGTGGCTTCGTCCTCGGCCGCTGGCAGGTCCTCCGGGTCGAAACGGCGCGCGCGACCGCTGGTCCAGCCCAGATAGCGCTGCAGGTAGTAGCGACGGGGGCAGATGCCGAAAGTGGTCAGGGCCGTGACGTTCGTTGTGGAATCCTGCTGTCCGGTCACTTCGGGGCGCTCGATGGAGGCGACCGTGGCCGCTGAGGCGGTGCGCTCCACTTTGGTGACCGGTGGATCGGCATCCACGATGCGAACGGCGATAGGGTGCTCGCCCAGCCGCGCAATCATGGATTCCGGCGAAGCTGGTTGAGCTTTGAGCTGAAAGTGCTCGTCGATCCGTTTGGCCCAGCCACCAGCGGATTTGCCAGTCAGGGAGTACGACAGGATCAGGTGCTCTTCTGCGCGAGTCATGGCGACGTAGAGAAGGCGATTCCCTTCCTCGTCTTCGCGATCTTTCAGCCGGTCGCCGTTGGCCTTCGCCCACGTATCCTTCAGACCATCTTTTTCTTTGGCCTTGGGGTCGGTCCAGCGAATTCCCATGCCGAACTCGGGGGTATACGAGACGGTGGGCGCACCCTTGCGACCTTCGCGTTCCATGGCGGCAATGATCGTGACCGGGAACTCCAGGCCCTTGGCCGCATGGGTCGTCATCACCTGAACCCGATTCCCCTGGTCTTCGTCGGATAATTCCGCCTCTTTGCTGGCCGCGTCCTCTACGCTTTCCAGGTCCACCAGGAAGGATGCGAGAGACCGACCAGTGTCGCGACTACGGGCCAGGCGAAGAAATTCTTCGACGTTATCGCCCTTCACGGTGCCGGGTTGCCAGCGAAAGCCGGATTCGGTCAGGACGCGGGAAATCAGGACGTCGAGGGGCACGACCGCCTGGGCCGCACGCCACCGTTTCAGGTTTCGCAAAAACGAACCCAGTTTCTCCGTATCTTCCGGGGCGAAGGCGGCGAGACGCGACCAATCGTGCCCAACAGCATTCAGCCCGGAGACCAGAGAATGGCTTTGAATTTTCAAAAGCAGCAGGGTTTCATCGCTCAGGCCAACCAATTGGGACCGGAGCACAGTTGCCAGCGACACCTCATCACGGGGATTGGCGATGGTGTGGAGGGCCGCGCGGATATCCAGGCCCTCACGCTGCGTCAGAAACGACTGGCGGCGGCCGCAGACGTACGGGATACCG
This sequence comes from Bryobacterales bacterium, assembly GCA_947467185.1. Taxonomy (GTDB): domain Bacteria; phylum Acidobacteriota; class Terriglobia; order Bryobacterales; family Bryobacteraceae; genus BOG-234. The sequence continues at coordinate 5,517 of CANIHR010000041.1, read as the reverse complement.
GCGTCGTCGAAGGCATCCAGGATTGGCTGCATCGCGTCGCCAACGCGGCAAAGGACCGCCATGTCGCGGAACTCCGCCAGACGGGTCCCCACCTTCGCCGTGAGCACCAGATTGCCGCGCATTTCGAGAATGCGGAAGGCGATCCAACAAGCCTCCCGTTCCGGGGCCTCGTCTTTGTCGGTGGCCAGAACGCGCAGAATTTCCACCGCAGGTTCCACCTTTTCGTGGAATTCGCGTTTCGGGATCAGCTCGCGTTCGTCGATGCCACTGGCGGAATTGAGAAGGGCCTCGACGGTAGAAAGGATGGGTGCACGACTGCGGAAGTTCTGTAGAATCTCCGCCGCATGTTTGGCCTGATCAGCCACTTCGTCGCGATATTTGCGAAAGATCTCGGGCCTGGCGTGACGGAATCCGTAGATCGACTGGTTGGGGTCACCGACCGCGAAGAACCGGTCCTCGCCCCGAATCAATGCCACCAGTTCCGCCTGCTGCTCATTGATGTCCTGGTACTCATCGAGCATGATCTGGCGGAATTGTTCTTTCACCCGCTTGCGAACGTCGGAATTCTCCCGCAGCATCTCGATGGAGCGGCGTTCCAGATCGTTAAAGTCGAGCGCGCCCAATTCGGTCTTACGGCGGCGGTAGAGCAGATCGAAATGCTCCAGGACATCGAAGATCAGAGCACGACAGGGCGCGGTGTGCGCATCAACAGCGGCGGCTTCATACATCTCGACAGCCTGGCGGAATGCGCGCAGGGGTTCTTTCGCGTCGTTGTGGACGCGGCCCAGATTCAGTGGACAGGTGTCGAGCAACTGTTTGACTGCAGTAAATCCAGCGTCGTTCGCCTCCCGCAAACGCAGCGCCCACTCCTGCAGATCACGCTTCTGTTCGCGGCGCGTCGGCGTGTTCACCATCGCATCCGTCCACTGACTGACGATTGCCAGCAGAATATCGGAAAGTCCGGCCGCATCCGGCCCGCCCGTTTGCGGTGATGGCACGATACGAATTTCCGGGATCGTTCGGCCCGCAGCCAGAATCGCGTCATAGACGTTCTTCAACTGGCCTGCCAGGAACATGGGTGCCTGGACGGTGTCGATCAACCCCAGAGCCTCTTCACGGCGCTCGGCCACGATCGTATCGAGGGCGCTGTTCATGCACGACGTCCGCAAATCATCAGCGTGGCGCTCATCGAGCATAATGAATCGCGGATCGAGGCCTGCGGCGATCGAGTTTTCCCGCAGCAGACGGTTGCAAAAGCCGTGAATTGTGGAAACCCAGCCGCGCTCCAGCTCGCGCAGACGGACCGCGTCGCCCCGAAATTCCACCGAGAGCCGGGACTTCATGTTGGCAGCGGCCTTTTCGGTGAACGTGATGGCGAGAATCTGGTTGGGATTCATGCCCTCGCGCTCGACGAGGCGCTTGTAGCGCTCCACGAGGACCGTCGTTTTGCCCGAACCCGGCCCGGCCACAACGCACGCGTCTAAACGACGATATTCAATCGCGGATTTCTGTTCGCTGGTGAACTCACGCATGCGCACCTCCGGCGATTTCGACCAGCGCGGGTTTGTCTTCCTTTACATGACAGGCATGGCGGAAATCACAGAAGCGGCAGTCGGCCTCCTCTGTTGGACTTGCTTCGATCAGGCCTGCCAGCAGATCCTGCACGCGGCTGATGGCTAGCGCCTGGGCCGCTTCAATCCAGTCTTCCGGCATGGGTAATAGATCCAGTTCGGCACCCGGCACGTCTCCCCAGCCAAAGCGCTTGTCTTCCCGAACCGCGACGTACATCATGGCGATGGTTCGTAACCCGAGGTTATCCCGGGCCGCCAGGGCATACAACGGCCCCTGTAGCTTGGCGCGATTCTGAATGAAGCTCTCAACCCGCTTGGCCCTGCCGGACTTGTAGTCCACGATCACACAGTCGGTGTCGTTCATCCGATCAATACGATCCATTCGGCCATTGATGGTAATCGACGGCATCAGGGGCAAAGAGAAAGGCACTTCCGCCTGTGTTTCGAGGGGCTTCCACTGCTCGGTAGCGCTTACTTTGGCGGCGATCGCACGCAGAAACGTGCGCTCCACCTCTAAACGGAAACCCGGCGGCAGATGCTTCTCGCGGCAGGCGGTCTTGAACGCCTCGTCAAAAAGTGCAACAAAATCGGCTGTTCGGTTGGATTTCAGCCACTCTTCCAGCGCCTCATGCATGATCAGCCCTGTAACCTTGGGCTGCAGCCGCTCTTCCGGGCGTTCGGGGGCTGGCCGCAGGCCCAGGGTACGACCCGCAAAGAATTTGAAGCGGCACTGCGCCAGATCTTCCACCGCTGTCACGCTCATGGTGGTGTGGGCCCCGGCCAATGCGTCCAGAAGTTGATCCGAGACGATGCGGCCGCGCGCTCCCCGGCGATTCGGTCCCCCCCCCGCCGGAATACATGCCTGGGCCGCATCGATTTCATCCCGCTCCCCGAGGTACCGGGAAGCTTCCACCGAACGGCCACCGGCGTCATGGCGGGGCCAGGTAACCAGTAATTCCCGTCGCGCCCGACAGCGTAGTTCGCCCCAGAGCTGGTCTTCGTCCTCTTCCAGATCGGAGGTGCGGCGCAGCGGAATGCCAGCCCGCCGCAGGCCGTCAATCTCGGTATCCGGAAACAGCAGATTCTGGGCACTTCGGCGGGGATAATCCCGGTTGGTCATGCCACAAACAAACAAGGCACTCACGTCCCACTGGCGCGCCTCGTAAGAGCTGAGTACGTGAACCACGTCGCGCCGGTCATCGGGAACGCGATAGCTGGCTTCCCGGACCGCCTGACCGGCCACCGCCCAGTATTCGGCCAGCGTGATGAGACCGCGTTCAGGTGGCCAGAGATCCGCCACGTCTGTCGCTGCCTCCACGAAGGCACGGAGGCCGGCGGTCTGGCTGCGGGCGGACTCCACATCGGCAAAGGAAGTCGCCGGGTCCAGACGACCAGGCAGATAGAGTTTGGCCGCCAGTTGCTCCAGACGGCGGGCCCAGTCGGCCGGGCGCAGGCTCTCTTCCGGCCAATGGCGGATAGCCGTGCAATCGGTGAGACGCCGCTTATAGTCCTCTGACGCAAGCTTCAGGAGTTCATTGACGCCTCGATCCGGCAGATGCTCACGGACCTCAAATTCGAAGCGGTCGAACGACCCGCTCATGCCCCAGCGAGGGTCGGCGCGCAGCGCTTCGAGGGTTTCGCGGTGGTCCCAGCCCCGAAGGGCGGCATCGATCAGGCCCCCGATGAACGTTGCCGCCGGGTGGCCGAGCAGGGGGCGAGAAAAATAGAAGCGGGCCGGGATGCCGAAACGTTCGAACACGCCCCGCAGCAGGGGTTCATAGACGGCGGCATCGCGAACAGCGACGCCGATTTCGCGGAAAGGGGTACCATTTGCCTGCAACTCCAGAATGCGGCGGGCGATATCATCGGCCTCGCGCTCCACCGATTCCGCAGCGACTTCCACCATCTTCGGCCGCCGGGGCGTCCCGGTTGTCCGTTCATCGAACAGAGATGCCGTGTTGTCTTCCCCGGCAATAACCACCACACGCCCCACATCCCCCAGCGCCTCCAGCAATTCCACTTCAAGCTGGCTGAAATGCAGGAAGCCATCGAACCAAAGGTCCATGGGCTTTGCGTTGGCAATGGCGGCCCTGAACTGGCGAAGGCGGCTGCAGAACCCGGTAGCCAGAAGATCTTTATCGACAGCGGTCCAGACACGAGCGAAAGCCTTCGCACGATGAGCCAGCGTCTTCCCGGAGAGCCTCTCCGGACCACAGCCAGCGTTTTCGAACAAGGTGATGGTCTCTTCCACGACCGCAGCCATGCCGTCTGTCCTGGCTGCTTCGGCAAATGCTGGAAGATCAAGGAGTTTCAGCGATGACCGGATCAGCGAGCGAGTCAGCGCCGGGGGTGCCAGTTGAACATCATCCCCGGCCAGTTCGGCAACAAATCGGGCGAGCGAAATGACAGAACGGGGGCGGCAAATCACCCCATCTCGCGCCAGGTCGTGCTGGAAGTGGCGCACGAGAGTTGCGGTGGGAACCACGATGCGCGGATCCCGCCCCTGGCCCAGGGCTTCCTTGAATTCCCGGAAGACAAGCGCAGTCTTCCCCGTACCTGGCGCTCCACGGACGATCCGCATGTGCCCTTACGGTAACAAGCGTTATTTCATGAAGCCGGACACGCCGCTGCCGGTGGCCGAAAGCTCATCGTTCCGGGGATCATCGAGGGCCAGCAGGCGGCGGCCCAGGGGACTCATGCGTGCCTGTACCTCGGGCCGGACCAGACGTTTCTGATACTGCTGCTGGGGCTTATCGCCTCGGGTGTAGTAGACGTGCATGGCGCGACGCTGGTGGTCGGTGAAATTCTCGCTGCCACCGTGCCAGACGTGGGCGTTCATCACCACCACAGTCCCGGCTTTTCCGGTCACCAGCATCTCGCCTTCGGGCTTCGCGTCGGGCTCAGGGATGCGGAACCACTTGTGCGACCCCGGCACGACCCGCAGTGCCCCGTTATGTTCGGTGAAATCGTCCAGCATCCAGACGGAATTGCAGACCGAGTTGCCGAGCTCGTCAGGGAGCGCACCGGAATCGACGTGCAGGGGCTGCGCGGAGCCGTTGTGGGGATTGGTGGAGCGGACATTCAGGCTGCTGAGCTTAAAGTCGGGCCCCAGCACCACTTCGATAGCTTCCAGAATCTCAGGCGTCTGGATGACATGCTCGAAGATCTCGCCTTTGTCCACCGCGTTGGCGATGCGGCGGGCTCCAGGTTCATTCTTGAATTCGCTGCCGGCGGCCTCGCCTTCCAGCGCAAACAACTCTTCTACGCGCGCATTAAACGCGGCTACCTGTTCGGCTGAGAGGAAGCCGGGAAAGGCAAGAAAACCCTGTTCTTCAAGCTGCTGTTTCGCGAAAGAGGTGAGCATATCGGTTCTCGGTTTCGAGGAGGATGCGCTTGCGTTCCAGACCGCCGCCATAGCCGCCCATGCCACCATCCACCGCGATCACGCGATGGCAGGGCACGATAATCGGCAAAGGATTACGGGTATTGGCCTGGCCAATCGCCTGAAATCCCTTGGGGCGATTCACCGCCCGCGCAATATCGCGGTAACTGCGGGTTTCACCGTAAGGGATGTGGCGCAGCGCCTGCCAGACTTCAATCTGGAAATCACTGCCTTCCATGTCGAGGGGGAGGTCAAAATCGGCGCGTTCACCGGCAAGATATTCGCGCAACTGCTGTTCGGCCTTCCGAACAATGGGACCCGGCCTGTCGGTCAGAACCCTGGCGCCGAAGCGAATCACCCGCAGTCCGCGAGCACTCGCTTCGAGTCCGAGTCCGAGCACAAAATCCGGTAGGTAAAGCGACTCGTTCACACTACCAGCTTAGCGTCCCGGTCCTGTTTTCAGGCGGCGGCGACGATAGATGCGCTCACGCCATGCTGCGTTAAGGCCCGGGGACGAAGGCGAACCAGACGGTTGGGGGTGTACGGCAGGTCGAGTTGCGCCTG
>CANIHR010000040.1 GCA_947467185.1 Bryobacterales bacterium | reverse complement strand
GTTGTACTTCAGAGCGAGCTGGATCTGCCGCATGGAGGTGAGCGTGGAGCGGATCTGGCCGAAGCTGCTGGCCGGTCCTGCGGGAGCCGCGTTCTGGTTACCCCAGTTTGCGTTCGGAGCGCCCCATTCCACATGGTTCGGAGCGTTGAACATTTCCATACGGAACTGGAGTGCCTGACCTTCCACGATCCGGATGTCTTTGATCACCGAGAAGTCCAGATTCACCTGACGGGGTCCCCGCAGGTTGTTCCGGCCGCAGGTGCCATAGGTTCCGGGCAGCGAGTTGGCGAAAGCGGCGATGTTGAAATACTGATTCGCCGTCGGGTTTGAGTTGTGATAGTCGATGCCAGCGTTGCAGTTCAGGCGTGTGCTCGACGGGACAAACGAAGTGCCGGCCGAATCCCACGAAGTGGTGTTAATCGGGGCGCCGTTCTGCATCGTGAAGATGGAGCTGACCTGCCACCCACCCACCACACGGTCCAGCATGGCGTTCTTGGCCAGCATCTTCTGACCCTTACCGAAGGGCAGCGTGTAGAGTACCGAGGAGACGAACCGGTGCGGCACGTTGAATGACGACGGGCCATGTTCGCAGGAGCGGCAACGCATGTCCTGAGGTGCGAATTCGTTGCCCGGGCCACGGATGGCGCTGGCATCGTCAAGCGACTTCGACCAGGTGTAGCTGAACATCGTGGTCAGACCCGAGCTGAAGCGCTGGGTCAGCTTGGTGGCCAGACCGTTGTAGCTGGCGACGGCATCGCCGCGAACATACTGGATTCCGAGGAATTCCGGGTACGGCGCACGGAGTGCGAAGGCCGTGGTGCCGGGCAGAGGAGCGTTCTCGTTGGAGAGCAATGCGAGCTTACGGCTCTGGCTGCCGGCGTAGCCGACTTCGAGCGTGGTGCCCTTGCTGAGCACGCGCTGCACGTTGAGGATGTAGCTCATCGAGTAGCTGGTGCGCAGGTTGTTATCCGCGCCCCAGGTCAGGCTGACCGGGATGTTCGCCGGCAGCGCGCTGGGGTTCAGGAAGTTGGTGTAGTCGTACTGGGGCTTCGCACGCTGGTCGGGTGTCACACCGGTACGGCCGCCGAGGCCGCGGTTCAGATCGAAGATGGAATTCTTGCTCTCCTGCGAGAAGAAGATGCCAACGCCGGTCCGGATGGACCACTTATCGTTCGGGCTCCATGCGATACCAAGGCGGGGGGCGAAGTTGTTGTAGTCGGTCTTGATGAGGCGGTCACCGAGTCTTCCGTCGCGAGCGACAGGGACCGTGCTGCCGAAGACGCCGTTGCTGGCGTTGGCGGTGTAGCGGAACGCAAGGCCATCGTAGAAGCTACCGCTGCCGGTCCGAACATAGACGGGGTGCAGGTTCTTGTCCTGAACATTGGCAACCGAAGGCAGGGACTGATTCAGCTGGAAGCTGACCGAATTGCCCGCAACGTCCTGCAGCGGCTGGGCGACTTCCCAGCGGAGACCGGCGTTGATGGTCACGTGCGGCTTCACCTTCCAGGTGTCGTCCACGTAACCGGCCCATTCGGAGTTCCGGAAATCACCCTTTGCCAAAGCGACGGCAATGTCGGCGCGGAAGAAGTTGCCCATCAGGAAGTCGGCGCCGGAGTAGCCGCCGCTGAGGTTAACGGGGTCACCGGTGTAGCTGCCGTTGAACTGGAACTGCCCACGGGGGAACTCATTGCCCAGCTGCGGGAATTTGTTATAGCGATACTCGCCGCCCATGCGGAGGGAGTGCTTGCCGATCACCCAGGAGAAGTTATCGACGCCCTGGAAGGTCTTGTTGTCGATGGTGAACGGGCTGCTGGTGGCGTTGCCGAAGCTGGTCAGGTTGTTGCTGAGACCGATGTTCGGGATACCCCAGGAAGCAGGGTCGGTAACCTTCACGGGGAAGCCAACGATCTTCGAGTTCACATCTTCCACGTTGCCCAACTGCTGGCCGATGACGTTGAAGAGAGAGTTGTAGCCGAAGCGGGCTTCGTTCACTTTGGTGGAGGACAGGATGCGGGTGTTTGATACAACCCACTGGCTGGCTCGCGTGTACAACGTGCTGCCATCGACCGTCAGGCCCGGGGAGATCTGCGATTCATCGGTCCAGCTGTAGCGGCCAAACCACTGGGAATTGGCGCTCTCGTTGAAGTCGATACGAGTGGTGAGCTGGTCTTTGTCGAGAGGGGTCTTGGCCAGGTACTGATAGTTGTTGTTCGGCAGACCGGTCTGGTTCAGGTTGATGTTGGGCAGCGGGTTGTACTTGCTGACGAGGAACAGCGAGTTCTTGTCGAAGCGGCTGACCGGAATCTGGTTGCCGGCGAACGGCGAGGCCGTAGCGGCAGAACCCGTGCCGGCGCGGCTCAGCGGATCGCGGAGCTGGGTAGGGATAGCGGCGAAGTTGCCGTCACGCATGGCCTGCGTCATTGTCGTCGCATTGGTAACGCGGGTGGTGCGGGCGCGCAGCGCTTCATAGTTGGTCATGAAGAACAGGCGGTTCTTGCCGTTGAAGACTTTCGGGATCCAGATGGGGCCACCGAGGGTGAAGCCGTACTGGTTCTGGCGGAAGGGCGACTTGGCGGGGTTGGTGCCGATGAAGTCGTAGTTCTTGGCGTCGAGCGCATCGTTGCGCAGGAAGTCGAATACCGTGCCGTGGTAGCTGTTGGTGCCGGGGCGCGTGGAGACGTTGACCTGACCGGCTTCGCGGCCAAATTCAGCCGAGTAAATTCCCTGCTGGACCTTGAATTCCTGGAGCGCGTCTACCGAGGGCAGCACGACATAAAGGTTGAAGTTGATGTCCGTGTTGGTGATGCCGTCCAGCGTGTAGTTGCTCCACGTGGCGCGTGAACCGGAGAGCGACATGGTGAGCGCGGCGCGGGTTCCACCCTGGCGGTTGGCAGCCTGGGCGGCGGGCGCGAAGCCCACGGTCACTGCCGGGCTGAGTGCCACGAGGCTGAAGAAGTTGCGGCCATTCAGCGGGAGCTCCGTGATGCGCTTCTGTTCGATAACGGTACCGACCGAAGCGTTTTCTGTGGAGAGCAGTTCGCCGGAAGCGCTGACCTCGACCGTCTGCGTGGCCTGGCCAACGTTAAGAGTGAAGTCGACGCGGGCGGTTTGCTGCACCTGCAGCAGAATGTTCGTCTTGACGACGGTATCGAAACCGGCGGCAACCGCCTTTACATCGTAAGTGCCCGGGATCATGGCCGGGAAGCTGTAAACGCCTGCGCTGTTGGTCTGGGTGGTACGGGCGACGTTGGTGTCTTTGTTCGTCGCCGTAATGGTGGCGTTTGGCGCGCTGGCGCCGGAGGGGTCTTTTACTTCACCGGTGATTTCACCGGCTGTCTGTCCCCATACGGATGGGATCAGCAGCGCGGCTAATAATAAGAGTCTTTTCAATCACTTACCTCGAAAACTGAAATGAACTGCGTGAGGTGGACTCTATCACATTGCGTACCTGGGAACAAGCTGGCGGGAGGCCGCTCATTCCCAGGTCAAACCGTTTGAGTGCTATTAGATACCGCTGGCTTTCACCCAGAAGCTTTCGCGCCAGGAAGCGCCCGGAGCGAGGACCTGTTGGGCGGGGTATTTGCCGTCGTGAGCCACGTTCGGGCCATTGGTAATTGCCGCCATCGGTTCAAAACAAATGTACTGCTGGTTGGCGGGCGAATAGACGACGGCGACGATCCACTTCGGGCCGTAGACAACTTCGATCTTCTTCCCCTTGCCTTCGAATGTGAAAGTCGCTTTGCCGTTCGCGTCGCGGACAAGATCGGTATAGCCGTTGTCGATGGTGCGGGGGGCCCGGAGCGGAGTGGGATCGGGCAGATCGTTGGGTTTCATCTCGCCGGTCGCGACCAGCTTGTCATCGGTGATGACCGCGGTCTTCGCGGGGATGTGTGCTGTGGCTTCGTCACGGGGCACGTCGGGCAGCACGTAATAAGGGTGGTAGCCAATCGCGAGGGGCATTGGCGCCGTGCTCCTGTTGATGACGGTTGTGATGACCTCCAACTGGCCGCCGGAGAGCCGGTAGGTCATCTCATACTCGTGGGCGAACGGCCAGTTGGCCATCAGGTCGGGGTGCTTCCAGAATTCAAGACGGCTCGTCACGTGGGCCGAGTTGGCGTCGGCGGCGGCTTCTGTGACCTGCCAGAGGTCTGAAGCGGCCAGCATGCCATGGATGGCAATGTTGGTTGGTGGCAGGCGGACGGTACCAAGCGTGGGGTTGAAGGTGTACTTCTTGCCGTTGGCCCAGAAGCCGCCATCGGCCATGCGGTTGGCCCAGGGCGCCAGAAACGGGATGCCACCCAGGCCGGGCCGCTTCTTTAATTCGCCCAGGTCGGGCGCCGGCATGTACAGAATGTTCTTGCCGTGGACCTTCATCTCATAGGCACGATTGCCAATGCCGGGGGCGATGTTGACCTCGACGCCGGAGGTTGCATCGGTGAGGCGGACGATGTCGATACCGTGATCCGTGGTTTTCTGGGCAGTGTAGTTTTGGGCGAAGGCCATGACTGGAAGGGCGAGAAGAAGAAGGCGTTTCATTTAGGTTTCGAACCAACAGTGTATTGCAATCAACCGTACAATAAGAATCGGACTCCGAATGAAGCTCTTTCGTATTCTTGCACTGGTTCTGTCCGGAGTTTCCGGCCTGGTTGCTGCCGATCCCAAAGCCGAAGCGCTCGACCTGTTTTACAACATGGATTTCGACGAGGCGCTGACGGCGTATGAGAAGATTCTGGCGGCGAATCCGAACGACGCCGAGTTCCATAATCACGTCGCGCATACGCTGCTCTTCCGCGAGTTGCTTCGGAACGGCGCACTCGAAAGCCAGATGGTGAGCGGGAACAACTCTTTCATCCGGCGCATGAAGATGGAACCGCCCCCGGATGTGGAGCGGCGTTTTTTTGCCGAGATTGATCGGTCCATGGTGATCACACAGGCGGCGATTGCGGCGAATCCCCGGGATTTTCGGGCCATGCATGTGCAGGCTACCGCCTATGCGCTGCGGGCCAACTACGGTTTCCTGGTTCGCAAGACCTGGATTGCCTCTCTGGGCGATGCGAGTAAGGGCTACAAACTCGCCTCGCAGGCGGTGGCGCTGGAGCCGAAGTACATCGATGCCCAGTTGCTGGTGGGGGGCTACGACTACATTGTGGGTAGCCTGACCTGGCACATGCGCCTGATTGGCGCGGTGGCGGGTTTCCATGGCGATAAGGACCGGGGCCTTCGGACGCTGGAGCTGGTGGGCCGTCAGGGTCAGGACAACAAGCGGGATGCCCAGATCACTCTGTGTGCGCTGTATCGCCGGGAAGGGCAGACCGCGCGGGCGATTCCGATGCTGCTGGAACTGATCGAGACCTTTCCGCGCAACTACCTGATGCGGTTTGAACTGGCGCAGATGTACGGCGCGGTGGGCGAGCGGGCGAAGGCCCTCGCCGTGCTGGAAGATGTCCGGCAGAAGAAGGAAAAAGGCGTGGCCGGGTATTCGCGAATTCCATGGGAAAAGATATGGTACGAGACCGGGAACCTGCAGTTCTGGTTTAATGATCTGGACCATGCCGTGCAGAATCTGGGCAAGGTCACGGGATCGCCCGAGATGCTGAAGGACCTGGACCTGAATACCGGGGCGCTGGCGTATATGCGGCAGGGGCAGGTTCACGATTTGCGCGGAGAGCGAGCAGCGGCGCAGACGGATTACCGGAAGGCCATTCAGTTTGCACCGGAAGCCGAGGCGGCGAAGGAATCGCAGCGGTATCTCAACTCGCCGTACAAGAGAGCTCAGAAGAATTAGTGGGACACGCACACAATCTTGCGGGGGCGCGGCGCATCGCGATCATTGGCATGATCGTGACGGCGGCGCTGGCCGTGATGAAGATTGTCGCCGGGTGGAAGGGCCATTCGGCAGCGGTATTGGCGGACGGCATGGAGTCTGCGGCCGATGTGTTCTCAACGGGCCTGGTATTTACCGGCCTGGTGCTGGCGGCGCGGCCGGCGGACAGTAATCATCCCTACGGGCATGGGCGCGTGGAGATTCTTACCGGTCTGGTGCTGGGGCTGACGCTGTTCGGCGCAGGCACACTGATTGCCTGGACCGCGCTCTCGAAATTTGGCGTTGTGGAGCACGCGCCCGAACCCTGGACGATCTATCCGCTACTGGTCTCGATTGCGGCGAAGTTCGTCCTGATGATCGTCAAATATCGCCACAGTAAAGGCAGTGGCAGTTTTTCCATGAAGGCTGACGCTGCCCACGACGGCATCGATATGGTGTCGGGTTTGGTGGCGCTGGTGGCCCTGTCGTTCGCCCTGCTGAAACCGGAGTCGTTCGGCGCAGCCGATCATTACGGGGCCTTTGCGGTGGGTTTGATAGTGATGTTTACGGCCGTGCGCGTGGTGCATGAAGCGTCGATGCACCTGATGGACACGATGCCGGATGACCTGGCGATGATGGACGTGCGGATTGTGGCGGCGGCGGTGCCGGGCGTAAAGGGTGTGGAGAAGTGCTTCGCGCGGAAGACCGGTCTGCAGTATCACGTGGACCTGCATCTGGAAGTGGACCCGGAGATCACAGTGCGCGAATCGCACGAGATCGCCAACGACGTTCGGTACGCAATTCGGCGCAAGCTGGACTGGGTGGCGGACGTTCTGGTGCATGTGGAGCCGTGGCCGGGATAGTGTCGGATACCATGTTCTAAATTGACTTCCTCCGACACCGCAGCGCGCACTGGCTGGGATGCGTGGCTGTACGCTCTCACCATCTTTGTTTCCGCCTTTCTTTTGTTCCAGGTCCAGCCCCTGATTGCCCGGATGATCCTGCCCTGGTTCGGGGGGAGCTCGGCGGTCTGGAGCACCTGCATGCTGTTCTTCCAGATGACTTTGCTGCTGGGGTACGTCTATGCCCACTGGGTCCACGCGTTGCCCGCGCAGCGGCAGGCAATAGTGCATACCGCGATGCTGGTGCTGAGTCTTGCCGTGCTTCCGGTGCTGCCGAATGAGACCTGGAAGCCGATCGACGGCTCGGACCCGACATGGCCGATTCTGGGACTGCTGTCGGCGACGATCGGGTTGCCGTATCTGGTGCTCTCGACGACGAGCCCACTGCTGCAGTCGTGGTACGCGCGGCGGTCGGGCGCGGTGCCTTACCGGCTGTTTGCCCTGTCGAATTTCGCGTCCATGCTGGCGCTGCTGAGTTATCCGGTGCTGATTGAGCCGGTGCTGACGGTGCGGATGCAAAGCCGAGTGTGGAGTGCGGGATATGCTGTCTTCGCTCTCGCATGCGGGGCGGCGGCGTGGTTGGCCGCCAGGAGCACGAACCAGGCAACGGAAGTGGCGGTAGAAAAAGCTCCGGCGCCAGGGTTCGGGATTCGCGCCATCTGGATTGGCTTGTCCGCGTGTGCATCCACCCTGCTACTTGCGGTAACCACCTTTCTGACGCAGGACGTGGCACCGATTCCATTCCTTTGGGTGCTGCCGCTGAGCGTATACCTGATCACGTTCATCCTGTGCTTCGAGTCGTCGCGGTTCTACAATCGGGCGGTGTTTTACCCTTTGCTGGCGTTGGCGCTGGCTTGCTTCGCGTACTTCCTGGAGCCTCGCTCCATGGAACAGCCGATGGGGCGGACCATCACTCTGCTGGCTTTGTCACTGTTCGTCTGCTGCATGGTCTGCCACGGGGAGTTGGCGCGGCTGAAACCTCATCCGAGCCGGCTAACCGGGTATTACGTGATGATCTCGGTGGGCGGCGCAATCGGCGGGCTGTTTGTTGGCTTGATTGCTCCGAACATCTTCGCGAGTTATCACGAGTTTCCGATTGCTCTGGGCGTCTGCGCCCTGCTGGCCGGGTACCTGCTGTTTCGGAGCTGGAACGTGTTTGCCCGGCGTCCAGTCCTGGCAGTGGCGCTGGCGGTGTTGGTGCTGGGGTACTGTGGGTGGCTGGGGTACGTGGCGCGGTATTACGGGTCAGGCTATCAGGCTCTGGTACGGAATTTTTACGGGCAACTGGCTGTTTCCGATTCTGGCAGGGCGGATTCCCCGACTGCCTATCGCAGCCTGACGCATGGCCGGATTGACCACGGGATTCAGATGCGCGCCGAGAAGTACCGCCGGACTCCGGTGGCGTATTTCTGCGAATCGAGCGGAATCGGGAAGGCGTTTCAGTCGCGTCCCGCAGGTGTGCCGTGGAAGATTGGCATCATCGGGCTGGGGGCCGGGGCGTTGATTCCGTATGGTCAGGCCGGGGACACGATTCGGATCTATGAGATCAATCCGCTGGTAGTGGATCTGGCGAAGACCTGGTTCACGTATCTGAAGGATACGCCCGCCAAGGTTGACATCGCGATGGGGGATGGCCGACTGACGCTGGAACGGGAACAGGAATCACAGCAATTCGACCTGTTCGTGATGGATGCGTTTTCGGGCGATTCCGTGCCGGTGCATCTGATTACCGAGGAGGCCTTCCGGACCTACTTCCGGCATGTGAAACCGGGCGGGATTCTGGCGGTGAACGTGAGCAACCGATATCTGGATCTGAAGCCGGTGATGGAGCGGGCCGCGAGCCATTTCGGGAGGCAGGCGGTTCACTTTGATCTGTGGGTGAAGAGCGACGCTGACCTTTGCAGTTCGGCGTCGTGGACGCTTCTGGTGCCGAAAGGTGCGGAACTGGCGGAGTCTCTGAAGGCGGGTGTAGTACTGAAGCCGTTCACGAACTTTGCGCGCTGGACGGACGATTTCTCCAACATGCTCAGCATCCTGGAGTAGGTGGGTTAATCGGAACCGGTGTACTTCGTGCTGCCGGGGCCAATGTGGATGTGCGGTCCCGTTGCCTTGCCCGGGATCGCCATGCGGAAGGCGAAGTAGGGGATGCCCTTGTTTTCGAGGAACTTCATGAGCCACATGCCTTCGGGCTGGTCGGGGTTCACGGCGACATCAACACGGCCGCGGTGGTCGAAGCCCATGGATTTGTGAACGGCAGTGGCACCATCGGCGCTGACGGGCAGGGGGCGCGAGAAGCGGGCGATATACGCAGCGGAGATGCTCTGCATTTCGCCAGGGTTGAACAGACCCCGGCCGTCATAGCGGGAGTAGAGCTTCCCGTTCCACTCGGGGTGCGATTCCACCTGCAGTTCCATGGAGGCGATACTCTTCTCGATCCGCAGCGATTCGGCCATCTGCTGGACCAGTGTGGCGCGGGTCATCGCCAACTGCATTTCCGTCTGGGCGCGTTCAAAGTCGGCACCGGAGGCTTCGGCTTCGGCTCGGGAGATGACACCGGAATCGACCAGCTGCTTCATGCGGTTGAGGGACTTCTGGCGGCGGACGACCATACGCTGGGCCGTGGTGACCAGTTGATCAGCCTGCTCAGGCAGGAGGTCCTTACCGTACAGGTGGGTCCGGAGGATGGCGAGGTCTTCGGCGTCCTGCAGTTCCTCTCGAGCCCTTTCGAGGCGCATGTAGGGCAGGCCGCCGTGGGCGACGAGCTTGCGGACTTTATCGAGATCGTCTTTTGCGCGGAGGACGCCGGGGTCGTTGGGGTCGGCGGTGAGTTCCGCGACAGGCGTATTGGGACCCGTGACGACAGGTTCGTCGCCAGGGGCTGCACAAAGGAGGATCGCTGAAAACGCCGTGAGAACGGCTAGTCGTCTGAACACGCTACTTCTATAGTACGATGGTACCTGGAGGCAAGTTCTGAGCCAGAAGCAAGATATTATTACAGACCCTGCCCACGAAGCCCCGCTGGAAGAAGTTTCCCTACAAGATTTAGATTCACAGTTGGTTAGCGCCGAAGCTGAAACGGATGAAGAAGAGGACGACTCTGAAGACATTCCGGGCTGGTTGGCGATTGTTCGTGCGGCCGAAGATAAGAAGGCAACCGACATTATCGTGTTGGATCTGCGTGAGGTGACCACGTTCACCGATTACTTCGTGATTTGTTCGGGTGGCAATTCGAAGCAGTTGCAGGCGATCACCGATGAAGCGGCTATGCAGATGAAGCGCCGCGGTGAGCCGGTAATTTCGATTGAAGGCTATGAAGTTGGTGAGTGGATTCTGAGTGACTACTCGGACATTCTGCTGCACTGCTTCACCGAGAAGTCCCGCGAGTTCTATTCGCTGGAACGGTTGTGGAAGGAAGCGAAGCAACTGGAGATTCCGCCCGCGACCCCGGTCGCATAGCCAGGCGGTTCTAAGGTTTTGGACCTTTGAAGGTTTTCGTTTACTTTATTGGCAAGCCGAAAGACGCCCACGCAAATGCGATGGCGGCCGAGTACGTGAAGCGAACTTCGCACTACGCACCCTGCACCATGACGGAAATCCGTCTGGACAGGTTCGACCTTTGGGCGAAACATCCCACGGCGAAGAAGATTTTGATGGATCCGGCGGGCGTAGCGCTGGATTCAAACTCCTTCTCACAGATTTTCAGCAAGGCCGAGATGTTGGGCCACGACCTGGTGTTCGCAATCGGCGGCCATGACGGCCACCCGGAAGAGTGGCGAAAAAAGGCCGATATGCTGATTTCGCTCTCCGCGATGACGATGCCGCATGAGCTGGCAAGGGCGGTCCTTGCCGAGCAGATCTATCGAGCGTTTACAATCTTGAGAGGGCACCCGTATCCTCGCTAACAGTTAGTTACAACGGAGCCCCCTGAGACTGCATGTCCTGGTTCAAACGCGATTCCGATTCCGGTAAGCCGTCCGATGACGGCGAAAAAACTGTCCGCACAGAAGGCCTGTGGCTGAAGTGCGATGGTTGCCGCCAAATTATCTGGAAGAAAGACCTGGAGCAGACGCACAATGTCTGCAGTAAGTGCGGGCATCATTTCCGCATCGACGCCCGGGCCCGTCTGGCGCTGCTGTTCGATGGCGGCGTTTACACGGAGCATGACAAAGAACTGTCTTCGTCCGATCCCCTGAAATTCGTGGATCAGAAGGCGTACAGCGATCGACTCAAAGCCACACAGAAGGCGACAAACCTGCGGGACGCGCTGATCTCGGGTTCGGGCACGCTGGCCGGACGCCCGGTGCGGATCTGCGCGATGGAGCCTAAGTTCATTGGCGGCAGCATGGGGTCGGTCGTGGGCGAAAAGATCACCCGAGCCATTGAGGCGGGGATTGCGAACCGCGAGCCGGTGATTGTGATTTCGGCCTCCGGTGGCGCCCGCATGCAGGAAGGCGCCATCAGCCTGATGCAGATGGCCAAGATTTCGGCCGCCCTGATGAAACTGGATGAGGCGAAACTGCCGTTCATCAGTGTCCTGACCGATCCGACGACTGGTGGAGTGACTGCCAGCTTCGCGATGCTGGGCGATGTGAACATTGCCGAGCCGGGGGCCCTGATTGGTTTCGCCGGGCCTCGCGTAATTGAGCAGACAATCCGCCAGAAGTTGCCGGAAGGGTTTCAGCGGAGTGAGTTTCTGCTGAAGCACGGCATGCTGGACGCGGTGGTGCCACGTTCGGAAATGAAGTTGTGGATCGCGACGGCTCTGGAATTCTTCGCCGGACCTGCTGAACGCGCTGCATGACTTTCGCGGACACCGTCCGGTATCTTTTCTCGCTTGGGCCCGAGCTCAAGACCGTCAAATGGGATCTGGAGCGCATGCATTTGCTCCTGGCCGAACTGGGGGAGCCGCAGCAGGGTCTGCGGTACATCCACGTGGCCGGGACGAATGGCAAGGGGTCTGTGTGCGCCATGCTGGACTCGAGTCTGCGGGCGGCGGGGTATCGTACCGGGCTTTATACGTCGCCACACCTGGTGGACGCGCGGGAGCGAATTCGGATTGACGGCCAGTGGCTGGCGGAACATGCCTGGGTGGATGCGTTTGAGAAGGTCTATGCAGCTTCGGAACGTCTGCTGGCCTGCGGTACTGTCGATTCACATCCCAGTTTTTTCGAGACGCTGACAGCGATGGCGTTCGTGGCCTTTCACGCGGCAGGGACGGATGTTGTGGTTCTGGAAGTCGGCCTCGGCGGGCGTCTGGATGCGACGAACGTGGTGATGCCGGAAGTGGCTGTCATCACCCCGATTGATTTCGACCATGAGGCGTTTCTGGGGTCGAGCCTGACTTCGATTGCGGGTGAGAAGGCCGGGATTCTGAAGGCGGGGGCGAAAGCGGTGTTTGCCGAGCAGCGTCCAGAGGCTTTGCGCATGCTGGAAACGAAGGCGGCAGAGTTGGGTGTTTCCCCGACCCATAGTAGGGACTGGGCTGTTTTGCAGCTGGTGCAGTCCCGGTGGTCGAGCGAGTTTGTTGCTGCGGGGCCGGTGTCGATTCGGGTAAAGGTGAACCTGGCGGGTGCGCATCAGATTGGGAATGCCCGCACAGCCGTGGCGGCGCTTTGGGCCTTTGGCGTGGAACCTGCATTTATTGAGGCCGGGATCGCGAAGGCCGAGTGGCCGGGGCGGCTGGAACGGGTGGCCCGGAATCCGGATATTATTCTGGACGGCGCACACAATCCGGCAGGCGCGAAGGCTCTGGCTTCGTTTATTCAAAAACATTTTGCGGGTGAGCCGATCCGGATCGTGTTTGGCGCAATGCGGGACAAGGCGCATGATGAGGTGGTGGGAACGCTGGTTCCTTTGGCGGCTGAAGTGGTGTTGACGGTGCCGAATCAGCCACGGGCTCTGGGACCGGAGATTCTGGCTGAACTGACGGACCACGCGAATGTGAAGGTGATTCCGGCGGTGGCCGATGCGCTGGAGTATGTGAAGGCGCACCCGATGACCACGTTTGTGACCGGTTCGTTATTTCTGGTGGGCGAGGCGCGGGCTCTGCTGGTTTAATGTTTGAGCCGGATTACACCCAGACGCGTGGAACTTTGGTCAGTGAAACCCCAGTAGGCTGCTAATATCCAGTCGATGTGCGTTACGCTGCGCGAAAAGGCTGAGACTGTCCTGCGGTCGTTGGCCGGAGAGACCGCAAGGTTACGGGACGACCAATGGACCGCGATAGAGGCGCTGGTGTCAGAACACAGGCGCGTCCTTTGTGTTCAGCGGACGGGTTGGGGTAAATCGGCGATTTACTTTGTGGCCACTGCACTTCTACGAGCTAATGGCTCCGGACCCACGTTGATCGTGTCGCCGCTATTGGCTTTGATGCGGAATCAGATACAGGCAGCTACTCGGGCGGGTATTGCAGCACGCACCATCAATTCCTCAAATCTCGCTGAATGGAATGACGTTTACGACGAGATTTTGGACGGTCGCATTGATGCTTTGCTCGTTAGCCCCGAGCGGCTGACGCATCCTGATTTCCGAGACTACATTCTCCCAAAGCTCGCTGAGGCTACGGGCCTTGTTGTTATCGACGAAGCCCATTGCATCAGCGATTGGGGCCACGACTTCCGGCCGGACTACCGAAGGATCAGAAGCCTGCTGGACGGTCTGGCACCGCTGACACCAGTGTTGGCGACTACCGCCACAGCGAACACAAGGGTGGTTGCCGATATCGCGGATCAATTAGGGCGCACGCTGGTCCTAAGGGGGGCTCTTGATCGTGCTTCCCTCCATCTGGCTGTTGTGTCTTTACCCAGTTCGGCTCACCGGCTTGCCTGGTTGGCAGACCACCTGAATGAATTGCCGGGATCAGGAATTATCTATTCGCTGACGGTGGGAGGGGCTGAGCAGGCAGCTGCGTTCCTTCGTGCTCGCGGTCACTCGGTACTTGCCTACAGTTCGAACAATGAGGACGGCGAACGACGGATTGCTGAAGACGACCTGGTTAACAACCACCTGAAAGCACTCGTCGCCACCTCGGCACTGGGAATGGGCTTCGACAAGGCCGACCTTGGGTTTGTGGTCCATCTCGGCGCGCCCCCGTCGCCGATCGCGTACTATCAACAAATTGGTCGAGCCGGACGTGCTATCGATAATGCCACGATCGTCTTGTTGCCGAGCGATCAGGATTTGCCCATCTGGCGGTACTTCGCAATGCTAGCCTTTCCCCCGGAAAAACAGGTTCGTGCTGTCCTGTCCGCTCTTGGCCGGGCAGGTCACCCGCTCTCCATTCCGTCATTGGAGACGAGGGTCGATCTCAGCCGGGGGCGCCTTGAGCACATGCTGAAAGTCCTTGACGTTGACGGGGCTGTCCGAAAGGTCGAGGGTGGATGGGTATCGACCGGGCAGTTGTGGCTCCATGACACCGAACGATTTGAGCGAGTGAGCGCCGCCCGCGAAAATGAGCAAACTACGATGCTGGCATACATCGCCACTACGGGGTGCCGGTTGGAATACCTCCGAAGGGTACTCGACGATCCCGAAGCAGGTCCTTGTGGTCGGTGTGACAACTGCACTGGGTCGTTTATGAAGGCTGAGGTCTCAGACGATTCGCTCCAGGCCTTACGCCGCTTCATTGATAGTCCTGGCGTGGAAATCAAACCACGGTCAATCTGGCCCAGCGGCCTTCAGGCCATTGGCATTCCCCTCAACGGGCGCATCCCAATAAGCGAAGTCGCGCTCACCGGCTGTGCCATTGCTCGTATGACGGACATTGGATGGGGAGAGGAAATAAGGCTCTTCCTCTCAAACTGTGGTCCAGACACAACGTTGCCGGACCGACTGCTCAACCGCTCGCTCAAGGTCTTAAGCGACTGGGTTGAGGCTAACGACTTGCATTTAGAAGGCGTTGTTGCCATTGAGTCGCGACGTCGACCTGCGCTGATCAATGGCCTCGCGGTGGCGATTGCCCTCAAAATGGACATCCCTTTGCTGGGTGCATTGAAATATTGTGATGGCGCTGCGGAGCCACGCCAGAGCAACAGCGCTCGTCAGGTGGCCTCACTCTACAGTGCTTTTACGGTCTCATCGGAGCCATACGACCCCAAGCGGGAACAGCGAGGAACGGTTCTTCTTGTTGATGACTTTGTAGATTCTGGCTGGACAATGACACTTGCGGCGCGGGTCCTTCGACGTGCAGGTACGGCGGCAGTCGTTCCATTTGCCCTTGCGACGGTCGTCGGGCGGGACTGACAAGACCGAAATGATGGAATCATGCCCTACCCTGCCAGGTAAGGCCGGACCGGATACACGTACTTACCGAGTCTGCCAGGAAGAATAATTTCGCACTGACTGTACTCCGTGGGAAAGCGCCGCTGAAATTCTGAACTATCCAGCTTGAAGATCGGGCGTCGGACGAAAGAGCAAACCCCGTCCAATGCATCGCAATCACCAAGAAATACCACAATTTCCGTCCGAAGATCTGCCAGGTCCCCTTCCAGCCTATGTACATTTTTGATCGCATTGAGGTAATCTTCGTGCCACGCTTCGATTTCGCCTGTTCGCGCTGTTTGGCCGGCCAGAGGAATACCCTGGTGAGTCACCGAGTTCTCTGCGACCTCGGCTGCCGTTGCTGCTACCTTTGCAGCGCGATACTCTGTCGGGAAATCGATTGGCCGCGGTACCTTTCTCCACCGAAAGGAGCCCGTGATCTTCTCAACCAAACATCGAGACACCAAGTCTGAAAATTCAGTAGCCGCGATTTTCTCGTTGAAGCGTCTCAGCGGGGACAGTGGCTCAACCCTCACGACCCCGGGAATACCGTATGTGGCACCCGTAGCTGCTTTCAGGCTTTCCTGGGCCGTCTTAAGCCGCAGCTTTTGAGGTACAAGTTCTTTCATTACTTTCCTGACATCGCGATGCAAATTGAATTCACGCAAACTGGCACGACGTGAACGCCCGTTTGACGACCGACCCCGGCAACTCAGTTCTGCTGCCTTGCGAGCCTCAATCCGGCGAACCACTTCTCTCGCCTCATCAATGAGGGCAGGCAATTGATCGCGAGCGCATTGAAGCCATTCCGGCTTCTGCATCTGTGCAGCATGTGTTCGATGCAGGAAATGCTCAACCTCTCGTGGCCAAAGCGTTTCGACCGAATCGTAGCGCAGGAGGTCGTAAGGGTTTCCTGTTTGGAGCATCGCCGCCCGCTGTAGTACGTCGCCGCGTGTTATTCCAATTTTGACCAAACCGAAGTCGTGTTGCGGACTTCGAGGGTCTTGCATTACGAGAAAATAGACGTGGCCGCCATTGAGATTCCTTATGCCGGAATTTTCAACCTGCTGGAACGGTTCTTTGGTGATATTGTTACCCAATGCCTGCCTCTATCTATTTGACAAAACAGCAGTTTACAGCAAGAGATCTGGACGATGTTTCCCATCTTTTTCACGCAGGTGTTCGGTTGGTAGTCATCAACTGGGGCCAAATGCAAGTTGCGTTCAAGCGGGAGGAAGACCTCTTCGGGTTTGACAAGCCGCTTTACTTGCTGCCTCGGCCAGACTTTGAGCTCAACACAACGCCACGTTAAGTCTATTTGTCGGGTGTCCAGCGCAACCCGCTCTTATCTGTCTCTCGATCACAGAAAATCGAACGGAGTAGCTATTCCGAGCAATTCTTCACCCCTAACCACCAGAACTGGGTCACCGTCAAAGTCTCTGAGCACGTCTGCTACAAGTCTATCGCCCGGAACGCAATTTGCCACCTTGAGGATGCCGGGGCAATGTTCGTAGGCTTCGTCAATTCGCGTTCTGATCACCGACCGGTCCGCTGCTTGGGAAAGGTAACGCGCAACTTGATAATCGGACAAGAACATCCACTCCGTGTCTACCCTGATCGGCAAGAACGAGAACGAGTTCGAAAGCATCTTCTGCCTCGCAAATGCGAGGGGCTGCCATAGCTCCGCGACCGACGGATCTCGCACCATGAAGTCCGAAACCCTATCCATTTCCGCCATAAGTCCGTCCTCGATGAAGATCGCCAATTCGATGCAATGTCTCGTCAAGTGCCGTGCGTACGCCCCTTGATGGAGTGCGTCGTTGCGCCCGTTCTGGACTGAAGTGTAGAGAGTTGCAAGTGGCATCACCAGATTTCGGTCATCACCGTCAACTGGCGCGCTTGATCCCTTTTGGGCAATTTTGAGTAGACCTTCCTTATAGTCACCAAGGCCTCTGCCCTTCGGATGCAATACAGAACCGAGACGTTCCAGTGCGGTAACGATAGGGTGAAAGTCCTCCGCATCCTTCAGCGCAACTGCGCGTCCCTCTCTAAGCTGATCTCGAAAATAACACCGCTGTCCTTGCGTCAATTCACGTGTCGGCATGATCCTGAGGCGGAGCTTAACATATAGGCAATGTCCGTACCGAGACTAAGCGGTCTCGTCAATTCCCCTCAGTTCCAGAGGCTTAGTCGGGTCGATTCGGGTGAAGAGGAAGGCCGCGATCAGGACCATCGCGGCGCATAGCCACACGGGAAAAGCGTAACTTCCCGTTGCGGTGACGATGTAGCCAAAGGCCACGGAGCAGACGAAACCTCCCAGTTGTCCGGCGGTGTTCATAGCCCCGGTGACCAGACCGGCATTTTTGTGGCCGATATCGAGGCAGACGGCCCACGCCATTGGCAGCATCAGGTCGGCGACTCCAAATCCTAACGTGGAGAGCAGGACAATGGCGAGCTTGTCGTGCGTCTGCGTCATTCCGACGAGCAGCGCGGCGGAGGCGGCGAGGCTGATGGCGGCGGGGTAGACTCGGCCCTGGCGGCGTCCGAAGCGGAGGACAAGGCTGTCGGAGAGCGCCCCGCCGATGAGGTTGCCGACGGTGCCGCCGAGGAAGGGCAGGGCGGCAACAAAGCCCATTTCGCGTTCGGTGAAGTGGGCGGACTTCACCAGATACGTTGGGAACCAGGCAAAGAAGAACCAGGAACCCCAGGCGTAACACCAGTACATGGCGGCGATGAGGCACATCTGGCGGCTCGCGAAGAGTTTGCCCCAGGGGATCGCATGTGAGCGTGGCGGGATGGGGGCGGGGACTTCGGCCAGTTCCTCAGCCGTCATGCCGGGCTGCTGGCGGGGATCGTCGTGGAACCAGAAGCGCCAGATGAGCGCCCAGAGGGTGCCAACCGCGGCGAGGATGAAGAAGGCCATGCGCCAGCCGACGGCTCGCTGCAGTGGCACCACGAGGAGGGGCGAAAGTGCTCCGCCGAAGCGACTGGCGGCCCAGATGAAGCCCTGGGTCCGGGCGTGCTCGCGGAACGGGAACCAGCGGGCGACGACGCCGGAAGCGTTGGGGTATGCGCCCGCTTCTCCGGCTCCGAAGAGGAAGCGGATACCGAGGAGGGGCCAGAAGCCGGTGGCGGCTCCGGTAAGCGCCGTGAAGCCGGACCACCAGAGCACGATGCGGGTGAGGACGTTGCGCTGGCCGAGACGGTCGCCGAGGGCTCCGGTGGGGATTTCGAAAAGGCCGTAGGCGAGCACGAAGGCTCCGAGGATCCACCCGAATTTGTCGGGTGCGATGTGGAGTTCATCCTGAATGCGCGGGGCGGCGACCGAGATGCTGATGCGATCGAGGAACGTGATGATCGCGAGCGACAGCAGGAGGGTCAGCGTGACATGACGCTTTTTCACTATTTAGCTGCCGCGACTTTCAGGACGATTTTCTCCAGCAGGCCGGTGCCGGTCTTGAGGTTTTCGATGGACATGCGCTCATCGTTGGCGTGGAGGCGGAGGTCGCCGTCTTTGCGGAAGATCGGCACGCCGTACACCGCCATGCCTTTGGCGCGGAGGTAAGCGCCGTCGGTGGTGCCGCGCATCAGGAACGGGACGACGAGGGCGTTGGGTGCGGTCTCTTTGAAGACGGACTCCATGGCCTTATAGAGCGGGCTGGTGAGGGAACTGGGTTCGGTCGCGGGCTGCATGGGTTCTTCCGCAGGACCGACATCGACAGTGGGGTCGTTCACGATTTTGCGGAGGCGGGCGTAGACTTCGTCGGTCGATTCGGTGGGCAGGCGTCGGCCGTCGAGCTGGGCTTCGGCGGCGTTGGGGATCACGTTGATCTTGAAGCCGGCTGTGAGCATGGTGGGAGAGATCGTGAAGCGGAGCATGGCACCGATTTCGGCATCGCGCTTACGGATTTCGTCGGCAGTTGCAGAGGAGGTAGCCGCGCTTTCGAGTTTCGGGAGCAGGGGCTTGAGCCAGGTGTAGTCCGCAAGGTTCGAGATGGCGTTGAGGTAGGCTCGGGTGGTGGTGTTGAGGGCGACGGGCTGGTCGGCTTCGGTGACTTTCACGATGGCGCGGGCGAGGTGAAGGACTGGATTGTCGTCGCGGGGCAGGGAACCGTGGCCAGCGACTCCATGGGCGGTGAGCTTCAGGCGCGTGGGGACCTTCTCGGCGGTCTGGATCTGGAAGACCGGGACACCGGAGGCGGTAGGCAGGATGTAGGCGTATTCGTTAAGGGCGAATTCGGCGTCGATTTTGGCGTAAGCGTGTTCGACTACCCATTTGGCGCCGAGCGAGTGGGCCTCTTCGTCGGATTCGGAAAGCAGGATGATGTCGCGGTCGAGCGGGACTTTTCGGCGGGCGAGGTCTACAAGGACGGCGAGTTCGGCCGCAAGTAGGTGCTTGTCATCCTCGGCCCCGCGGCCGTAGATGTAGCCGTCTTTTTCGAAGGCGGTGAAGGGTTCCACGGTCCACTGCGAGCGGTCAACCGGGACGACATCGGAGTGGGCGATGAGCAGGAGGGGACGCTGTTTGCCGCTTCCTTTCAGGCGCGCAATGAAGTTGAGGCGGTCGGGGTTGTCGCCGAGGAGTTCGGAGGGGATGCCTTCGCGGTCGGCCACCTGCTTCAGGTAGTTGGCGACGCGCGATTCGTTGCCGGGAGGGTTGGAGGTGTCGAGCCGGAGGAGGTCCCTCAAGTATGTGGTGGAGAGATCACCCAGGGACTGGGCGGGCAGGGCGGCGGCGCACGCGAGGAGGACGGCGAGAAAACGCATCCGTCTTATGGTGTCACAGCGGCTGGAGATCTGAGAGTTTTGTTTCTTCCGGCACGTCGGTGGGGCTCTCGAAGAAGAGTCTGTAGCCATCCGGGTCCGTGAAGCCAGTCACCCAGAGGCCATTGCCGACGAAGGGCTCCTCGGGTTCGAGGCCACGTTCGAGGGCTTCCCGGTAGATGGCGAGGGCGTCCTGGCACATAAAACAGATGGATATTCCCTGGCCGAGATTTCCGTCCGGGCGCTTGCCTTCCACATATTCCTGGAGCATTATTGATGCTGCGTCCAGGTCGAGCCAGCACCAGCGAAGGCGGCCTTCGGGCCGCCAGCTGTGTTTCATGGTGAAGCCGAGGCCGGCCTGGTAGAACGCCAGAGCGCGGTCCATGTTTTCGATGCCGAAGAAGGGTACGGCTTTCGTTACATTAGGTTGCGGAGTCACGTGGGGCCTCGGGGCTTGATATGCTAAGTGTGTTACAAATCTAACTCTCATAATCGCTTAATGGACCACTTCTCGGAGCTCAACCTTTGCACCGCGCTGCGGGCCAATCTTGAGAAAAATAATTTCGTCATCCCCACGCCGGTGCAGGCGCAGTCGATTCCGCCCCTCATGGAAGGCCGCGATGTTGTGGCGACCGCCCAGACCGGCACGGGTAAGACTCTCGCATTTTCGATTCCCATCATTGAAGCTCTGATGAACATGCCTCGCAGCAAGTCTGTGAAGGCGCTGATTCTGAGCCCGACGCGGGAACTGGCGATTCAGATTGAAGAAGCGATCACGGAGTTGCTGCCGGGGACGCGGATCAAGACCGCCGTTGTAGTGGGCGGGATGAGCGAGGCGAAACAGCTTCGGGACATTGAACAGGGCGCGGAGATCGTGATTGCCACGCCTGGCCGCCTGTGCGATTACATTGATCGCCGCCTGATTAAGCTCAACGAAACCGCGATGATCGTGCTGGATGAGGCGGACCGGATGCTCGATATGGGCTTCCTGCCTGCGCTGCAGCTGATTCTGGGCAAGCTGCCGCCGAAGCGCCAGACGATGCTGTTCTCGGCCACGATTGAGACTTCGGTGGCTCACCTGGTTCACCAGTATGTCCACGACCATGTTCGGGTAGAGATCGGGACATCGACTCGTCCGGCGGAACAGGTGGACCTGTACTGTTTCGAGATCGAAGAGCGGTCGAAGTTTGATCTGCTGGTCTATCTGCTGAAGAAGGAACAGGGGTCGGTGCTGATCTTTACGCGGACCCGTATGGGCGCGGATCGGCTGGCGAAGTTCCTGGCGTGGGGCAACATCGAGTGCACCGTGATTCACGGGGACCGGACGCAGGCTGAGCGGAATCAGGCGCTGCAGGGCTTCAAGGACGGTAAGTTCCGGGTTCTGGTGGCTACGGATGTGGCGGCGCGCGGGATTCACGTGGATGCGATTGCACACGTGGTGAATTACGATCTGCCGCAGGTTCCGGAAGACTTCATCCATCGCGTAGGCCGGACGGGCCGGGCGGGCGCGAGAGGTTCGTCGTGGACGTTTGCGACGCCGATTGAACGGTCTGATATTCGCGGCATCGAAAAGATGCTCAACGTGAAGATTGAGTATCAGGATGTGCCGGCGCTGCCGCCTCCGATCGGGTTGATCCGTGAGGATGGCGTGGTGCAGGCGAGTACTCCGGTCGCGGCTCCGAAGTCGATTGAGAAGGTAGTGACGCGCCGCGTGCGCAGTTTCTCCCCCGGTCGCCGTCGGTAGAGTTTCTAACTTTCCTTTCAATTCCTGTTGCATAATCTCGCTTCCTGTTTCTACAATGTAGAAATCCGTGAAAGAGTACCTCGGGGAATTCGAACAACTCGTGATGCTGGCGCTGCTTCGGCTGGGCGATTCCGCCTATGGGATGAGTGTCCGTCGGGAGATTGAAGCCCGTACCGGCAGGGATATCGCGATCGGGGCGGTTTACGCCACGCTGGACCGACTCGAGGGCAAGGGCATGGTCGCGTCGAAAACCGGGGAGGCGACCGAGGATCGTGGCGGGCGTGCCAAGCGGATGTTTTTGCCGACGGCGGCCGGGCTTTCCGCCCTGCAGGCTTCGCGCGAAGCTGTCGCCCGGATGAGCCAGGGGCTGGAACTCGAGGGCCTGGTATGGTGACGAGGCCTCCCGTTATTGCGGAATGGTTAGTCCGCCAGACGGCTCCAGCGGACATGCGTGAGGCACTGTTGGGGGACCTCTGCGAGGAGTTCGTATTGCGCGGCAGTCCGGGCGGCCGGCGGTGGTACTGGAAGCAGGCTCTCGTCTCGGCTGCGCAGTGGGTTCCGGCGTCGCTGCTCCTTCTGCTGCCGGGGTATCTGCTGCCCCTCTGGCTGTTGGACCGTTTGTGGGCCTTGCTGCTGTCCAGTATTCCGCTGAAAGAAGACGCGGTTCGGGCGTGGCCTATGCTTGCCATCAACCTCGTCGTGGCCTGTCTGCTGGGTGCGGCGGTCCGCCTGCCTTCCGGCGCGCTGGTGCTGGGGGCCGCCGTATTGATTCTGGCTGCATCAGTGCGTTTGCCACTCGATTATTGCTGTCTGTTTTTGGTTCTGCCGGCGCTGGCCTCCAAATGGCCCGCGCGGAAAGTGAAACGCGTATGAAGTGGTTGAAGCGAATTTTGGTGACGCTGCTGGCGATTGTCGGGATTTCGGCAATGGCATTATTTCTGGCAGGGCTGCGAGACGGGGCCCACACGATGACAGTCCATGTGGAGGTGAATAAGCCCCGGGCTGCGGTCTGGGCGCACTTTCATGATCCCGAAAAGCTCAAGGGCTGGGTGAACTGGCTGGCCGAGGTGAAGAGTCTAACGCCGGGCAATGAGGGTGTTGGTGCCAGAGAAGTCTGGATCATGATTGACCGAAACAACAACAACGAGCGGATGGAGATCTCGAACGAGATTACGGCCATTGAGCCAGGGCGCAGGGTTGCGTTTCGGCTATGGGTCCCGAAAGAATTCGACGGGACGGCGACCTATGAATTCGAAGAGGCGGGGGCGAATCGGACGATCGTAACGGGAAAGAGTAGCTATCGCTTCGTAAATGGGTTTGTGCAGTTCATGGCTCCGGTGGTCCTGCGGTTTGCCGAGAAGAAGATGGCAGCAGACATGGAACAGTTCAAAGTGAATGTGGAGAAGGAGTAACAAATGGCGCATCCGGTGGTGCATTTCGAGATTGGTTGCCGCGATATGGCATCGACCAAGCAGTTCTTCAGCGACGTGTTTGAGTGGAAGATCGACGCGCTGAATCAGATCAATGCTGGCGGCGGGATTCCCGGGCATTTCACGTCCCTGGGGCATGAGCCGCACCAGTATGTGAGCGTCTACATCGAGGTGGACGATGTGCCGGCTTATCTGGAAAGAGTTGTGCAGGCAGGCGGGAAAAAAGTCGTTGGGCCGGTGAATATTCCGACTGGGACGTTCGCGTGGTTTCAGGATCCGGGCGGGAATACGCTGGGTCTTTGGAAGAACAAAGCTTAGTTGTCCTGTACGCGGCCTTTCCAGATGCCACCCTTGCCGCTCCAGTAATTGAGGGCTGATTCGACAGTGGCGAGCAGGTAGAAAGCGGCGATCAGGGGGACCAGGAAGCAGGTCCACTTCGGGGCGCGGAAGGTTCGGGCGGCGGGCAGGAACATGATGGTGCTGAGGAGCCAGGCGGCGAGGGTGGGGAAGCCGACGAGCGGGTCCGGGGTGGAGAGGAACCACAAGGGCACGATGTAGGTGAGGAACATTCCCGCCAGGGTTCCAACCAGCAGGAGGGCGGAGTGGTTGAGTTGCGCGAAGGCGGATCGAGCGATCATAGCCCGGATGACGGAGGCGTCATCGTAGCCACGGGTGGAATAGATGCCTCTATCGGACAGACCAAGCCAGATGCGGCCTCCGACCGCCTTGACGCGGCGGCCAAGGGCGCAGTCGTCAATCAGGGCGTCTTTGTAGCTTTCGATGCCTCCGAGTCGTTCGAACGTGGAGCGGCGGAGGAGCATGCAACCTCCCGCTGCAGCTGCGGTTCCTGATCTCTTCGCGACCCAGGCGGGTGGGTAGAGCTTAAAGAAGAAATAGACAAACGCCGGGATGAGCAGCTTTTCTGCCAACGACTGGCAGCGGAGATGTGCCATGACGGTGACGAGGTCGTTGCCCTTTTCGGCCTGGGTCACAAGTCGGGCAACGAGGTCGGGGTAGCGGTACGCGATATCGGCGTCGGTGAAGAGGATGTAGTCGGCGCTGGCTGGGATGGCGGTGAGGCCTTGCTGCAGCGCCCAGAGCTTGCCTTTCCATTCCGCGGGGCGCGGTGGCACACGGACTACGGTATCCGCTCCGGCCCGCTTTGCGATGGCAGCGGTGGCGTCGGAGCTCTCATCGTCGGCCACCGTTATGCGGAGTTGGAATGGGCCTTCCTGCTGGCGGAGAGATGTGACAGTTTGGGCGATGACTTCGGCTTCGTCACGCGCGGGAATCACCACCGCGATTGTGATTTTCGCGGTGTCTTGCAGGTTCGGGCGGGGCAGCCGTTCGCGCAGACGCCAGAACATGCCGCGAAAGAAAAAGAGGTAAAGCCAGATGGCAAGAGACAGCCAGGCAATGGCTCGGGGCAGAAACAGTTCCAAGGGTCAGGAATAGCACGTCGGGACTGCTTGCGCGAGGTGCTAACGTGAAATCAATGTCCATTGAAGGTCTGGAAGATCCTCTCCGCTTTAGCAAGAAAGCTCCTCCGTGTGCCGTGGTGATTTACGGCGCGAACGGGGATCTAACGAAACGGAAGCTGATGCCGGCGCTGTACCGGCTGGCTTTTGAGGGCCGGCTGGCTCCCGGCTTCGCTGTGGTGGGTGTGTCGCGTACGGCGATGTCGAACGAAGAGTTTCGGGAGCGGATGCGGGAATCGGTGAAGAAATTCCTGGAAGATTCGCCGTTTGACGAGCAGTTGTGGGTGTCGTTTGCGCAGGGTTTGACTTACGTGGCAGGCGATGTGGGCGAGCCGGAGTCGTATGGTGTGCTGGCGAAGCATCTGGAAGCGGTGGCGGCAGAGCGGCAGACTGAGGGGAACGTTCTGTTCTACCTTTCCACCCAACCGAGCCAGTATGCCCAGATTGCGGAAGGTTTGGGGTCGGCGGGGTTGAACCATGCTCCAGCGGGGACTTCCGATGCGTGGCGGCGAATCGTTATTGAGAAGCCGTTTGGACACGATCTGGTGAGCGCCGGGGTACTCAATAGTCGCCTGCAGGCCGTGTTTAAGGAGCGGGACATCTACCGGATTGACCACTATCTGGGCAAAGAGACCGTGCAGAACATTATGGCATTCCGGTTCGGCAACGGGATTTTTGAGCCGTTGTGGAATCGGACCTACGTCGACCATGTTCAGATTACGGCGGCAGAGTCAATTGGCGTGGAAGGTCGGGGTGCGTATTACCAGGAAGCGGGTGCGTTACGCGACATGATCCAGAATCACCTGCTGCAGGTACTGGCGACGGTGGCGATGGAGCCTGCGTCTTCATTTACGTCGGACGCAGTTCGCGATGAACGGGCGAAGCTGCTGCGGGCAATCCGGATTATGCGGCCAGATCAGGTGGCGGATAACGCGGTGGCCGGGCAGTATGGGCCAGGTCGGGCCGGGAGCGAGCAGGTGCCTGGTTTCCGTCAGGAGAAGGGCGTGGATCCCCGTGCTTCCACCGATACCTATGCGGCAGTGACGTTCCTGGTGGATAACTGGCGATGGTCAGGAGTGCCTTTCTATATCCGGACGGGTAAGGCGTTGCCGAAGCGGGTGACGGAGATTGCGATTCAGTTCCGGACGGCTCCGCTGGCTATGTTCCGTAAGGCGACGGCAGGGGCGGAGACTATCCCGAATGTACTGATTTTGCGGATTCAGCCGGAGGAAGGGATTTCGCTGCGGTTTGCTTCGAAGCGACCGGGGTCGGGGATGCAGATTCGGCCAGTGTCGATGGACTTCAACTACGGGTCGAGCTTCGGCGAGCGATCGCCTTCGGCGTATGAGACGCTGCTGCTGGACGCGATTACGGGTGATGCGACGCTGTACACGCGGCAGGACATGGTGGATGCCAGCTGGACGGCGGTGCAGCCGATTCTGGATTACTGGGCAACGCAGAAGTTCGATTTCCCGAATTATGCGGCGGGCACGTGGGGGCCGGCGGCGTCGGATGAGATGCTGCGGCGCTGGGGCCATGAGTGGAGGCGTCCATAAATGGCCTGCGAAATTATTAAGCCCGATCGGATTCTGAAGGAGTTGGGCGAGCTGTGGGTGGATACGGCGAAACCTGAGGCGGGGGCTGGTGACGAGGGACTCCTGCGTGCGTGTTCGATGACGCTGGTCAGCTTCGTGGATGACGAAGAGGATTCCATGGCGCTGGGCGAGACGCTGGCGCTGTTGATGCGGGAGCATCCGAGCCGGTCGATTGTGGTGCGGTTTCGCGAGGGCGAGGATTTTCTGGAGTCGCGGGTGCTGGCGCAATGCTGGAAGCCGTTTGGGCACCGGCAGCAGATCTGTTGTGAGCAGGTGGAACTGACCGCAACGATGAATCACCTGCAGGATGTGGCGTCGATTGTGGGGCCGCTGGCTGTACCGGATTTACCGCGGTTGATCTTGCTGCGGTCGGCCCGGATTGTGCGGGCGGGGGCGCTGCGGAAGATTCTGCCGCTGGGCGACAAGATTATTGTGGATTCTTCGCGGGCCGGGGCTCCCGGGTTCGGAGAGTTGGGGGCGTTGCTGGATTCCGGGCATATTGCGGGGGATCTGGCGTGGACGCGGATTACCGAACTGCGGGCGCTGGTTGCTCATCTGCTGGGGGAGACGGTTCCGAAGGCGATCACGATTGAGTATGCGGGCAGGGAGGCGGGACCGGAAACGCGGTATCTGGAGGCCTGGCTGGCAGGTGGACTACCGCAAACGCTGGTCCGATTGCAAGGTAGTGGTGGGGACGGGAGCGGTGTGCCGGCTGTGATTCGGATTGACGACACGACGGTCATTCGGCCCGGCGCAGGGTGCGCGGAGGTAGAGATCGGGCAGATGAAACAGCATGCGAGTCTGGGTGCAGGCAAGGACGATGAACTGCTGAACGCCGAGCTGAAGATAGTGGTGCATGACCCAGTGTTTGAACGGGCGCTGAACCGGATTACCGCATGAGTTCGGAATTACGGGTTTTTGCAGATGCTACGGCTGCGGCGGAGGCTTGTGGGGCGGAGATTTTGCGCGCGCTGGCTACGACCCGTGCTGAGCGTGGCGTAGCGACGCTGGCTGTATCGGGCGGATCGACGCCCCGGATCATGTTTGAGTGGATGGCGCGGCAGGTGTTTGACTGGTCGGGTGTCGAGTTGTTCTGGGTGGATGAACGCTGCGTGCCTGTGGATGATGCGCAGAGCAATTACCGGATGACTCGGCTGGCGATGCTGGATTCACTAGCGTTGCCGGTGGGCCAGGTACATCGGGTTCAGACGGAACT
>CANIHR010000039.1 GCA_947467185.1 Bryobacterales bacterium | reverse complement strand
AGGCCGGTCTTCTTTTCCAGGTCCTTGTAGGAGCGCCAGGCAAGCTCGCCGTTGGTGACGGTGGCGAAACGAAGGATTGTCTCGCAGACCTGCTCGTCTTCGAGGAGAGACGGATAGCGCTTGTCTCCCCAGGAGACGGTGGGTCGGGTGCGCAGCCATTCCGCATAGACATCGTCCACTTCGTAGTGGGTGCCGTGGACACCAAGGCCGTTAGCGGCAACCTGTGGGCCGTAGGAGACGAACTGGTTGTAGAGGTTCTTGTAGTCCCGCGACACGACCTTGAAAGAGGGCATTGTCTTGCCGGGGATTGCCCCCACTTCACCGTTGATCCAATCGGCGATTTTGGGCTGGGCGATCTCGGCAATCGTGTCGTGCGCAAGGGGCAGAGCGACCAGATCCATAACCGGGTTGGGAAAGTGCCTGGCGGCGAGTTCGGAGAATTTCTTCGCGATGACGCGGAAGATCTGCCAATCGCTTTTCGACTCCCAGCAGGGCGGGACGGCGGCGGTCAGGGGGTGCACAAAGCT
The DNA here is from genome assembly GCA_947467185.1 of Bryobacterales bacterium. GTDB lineage: Bacteria > Acidobacteriota > Terriglobia > Bryobacterales > Bryobacteraceae > BOG-234. The sequence goes on along the minus strand of CANIHR010000039.1, from coordinate 27,082 downwards.
GTGCATATCGGTGGAGTTCAGGTCCGATTTTTCGTACCAGGTGGCGGCGGGTAAAACGATGTCGGAGTAGAGCGCCGAGGAATCCATGCGGAAGTTGAGATCGACGACGAGGTCCATCTTGCCTTCCGGAGCTTTTTCGTGCCACTTCACGTCATGAACGGTGCCTTCGGCAACGTCTTCGGCTATGGAATTGTGGTGAGTACCAAGGTAGTGCTTGAGGAAAAATTCATGCCCCTTCGCGCTGGCGAGGAGGGCATTGCCTCTCCAGATGTACCAGACACGAGGCCAGTTTTCCGGGGCGTCAGGATCTTCAACAGCGAACTTCAACCGGCGCGACTTGAGCTGTTCGACGGTCCAGGCGACGACCTCGTCCTGCGTCTTCGCGCCGGCAGCTTCGGCATCCTTCATCAACTGCAGAGAACTGCGGTCAAACTGGGGATAGAAGGGCAGCCAGCCGTTGCGCACCGCCTGCACCTGGAAGTCCGCCGTGTGACCTTTGGCCCAGGTGGAATCGCGAGGCACAGTGTGATAGTCGGTGAACTCTTTTTCATAGCGCCACTGGTCGGTATTCATGTAGTGCCAGCTGGGCGAGTTCTGCAGGCGGGACGGAGGAACCCAGTCTTTGGCGAACGCGATGGAGGACCAGGATTCCATAGGCGCCAGCTTCTCCTGGCCGACATAGTGGGCGAGGCCACCGCCATTGGTACCGACGCAGCCCGTGAACATGAGGGCGTGAATGGCGGCGCGATACATCAGGTTGTTGTGATACCAGTGGTTGACGCCGGCACCGATGATGATGGTGCATTTCCCCCCGGTCTTTTCAGCAGTGAGGGCCCATTCGCGGGCGAAGCGAATGAGCACATCGCGCGCAATACCTGTGTAGCGCTCCGACCAGGCTGGCGTGTAGGGCGCGGCTTCGTCGTCGTAGTCAGCGGGATAGTCGCCCGGTAGATTGCGAGGGACTCCGTACTGGGCCATCATCAGGTCGTACACGGTAGTGACGACGACTGTGCTTCCATCGGCGGTGACGAGGTGTTTTACCGGGACTCCGCGGCTAAGGAGGGTGCCTTCCGCGAAGTTATCGAGACTAACTTCCACGGTACTGTCTCTGTCCTCGAGGAAGGTCAGGCCCGGGTGGATGTCGGTGCCATCCACAGGGTCGCGCAGCAGTAAATTCCACTGCCCTTTTTGCTGGCCCCAGCGGAAGCCGGAACTACCCATGGGCATCTTTGGGCGGGCATCGATTTCGTCCCACATGAGGAACTTCCACTCGCCGTTCTCCACCTCGGCGTAGCCCGGCAGACGGTTGGCGCGCAGCATCTGCCCGGCCTTCCAGACGCCATCTTTTTCCTTCAGTTCAACCAGATAGGGGGCGTCGGTGTACTTCTTCGTGTAGTCGAGAAAACCGGGATTCTGTTGCTCGTGATGGGACTCACGAAGCAGGACGTGATTGACGGCCATCCACCAGGCTCCATCCTGCCCGGCGTTGATGGCGATCCACTCATCGGCGTACTTGGAGACCTGGCTGAAGTCGGGTGAGAAGACCCACATTTTGGAGCCGTTGTGGCGCGCTTCCGCAGCAAAGTGGCAGTCCGGCGTGCGCGTCATGGCGAGGTTTGAGCCAACAACGGCAAGGAGTTTGGCATTGAACCAGTCGGCTGATTCGGCGACGTCAGTTTGTTCGCCCCAGGTTTCAGGAGAAGCGGGGGGCAGGTCGCAATACCAGTCGTAGAACGACATGGAGACTCCTCCCATGAGCTGCATGAGGCGAGAGCCACCGGCGTAGCTGATCATCGACATGGCCGGGATGGGGGAGAAGCCGGCGATGCGGTCCGGACCGTATTTTTGAATCGTGTAGATATTCGACGCGGCGATGAGTTCGACGATGCTGTCCCAGTCGATTCGGCGGAAGCCGCCTTTGCCGCGGGCGCGTTGCCAGCTGGCGCGGGCTTCGGGATTTTCGACGAGAGCTCTCCATGCGTCAACGGGATCCGCATGCTCAGTACGCGCCTGCTTCCAGAGATCGAGCAGGACGCCTCGCACATAGGGATACTTAACGCGAAGGGGACTGTAGAGGTACCAGGAATAGGAAATGCCTCGCTGGCAGCCACGTGGTTCATAGGGAGGCAGACCGGCTTCGAGACTGGGGTAGTCGAGGCCCTGCATCTCCCAGGTGACAATGCCGTCTTTGACGTAGATCTGCCAGGTGCAACTGCCGGTACAGTTGACACCGTGCGTGCTGCGGACCACCTTATCGTGCTGCCAGCGATTGCGGTAGAATTCTTCCCAATCGCGGAGGGCCGGATCCTGCTCGTCTTTAATCCACGGCAGCTTGTTCATTTCTTTACCCCATTTCCTTCGGCGAGTGGCCGACGTACGGCGGTGAAGCGGTTCTTCCAGATGCGGTCGAGAAGCAGGAGCGCGAGCGCTCCACCGGCGAGGCCCCAGAGGGTAAACTGGCCACGCGCCGGAGGAGTGGGTGCCCCGGAGGCGGTGGCCAGATACGCGGTCAGCGCGTTGATTTCCGAGGGCTGGAGTGGCTTTGTCGCATAGATCGCTTTCATCGTGTGGGTGGGAGTAGCGCCCAGCCAGGCGGTGAGGGAGCGCGTTCCGCCCAGACGCTTCACCTCGCCGGACAGATCCGGCCCGAGGCGCCCGCCACCCGGCGCGGGGAGGAGGTGGAGATGGTGGCAGGAATTGCAGGGCGGACCAGATTTTTCGAGGGAGAGGCGTCCGGTAAAGAGAGCTTCACCCCGGGTAATGTCCTCCGGCGTGAAGGTTGGTTCCTTTGGAGCGTCGGAGGTAGCGGCGGCTACGCCGGTTTGTTTGTCGAGCCAGGTGAGCAACGCCTCAGCGCGGGGTTTGCCAAGACCATCCACGGCGGGCATCACGATGCCGCCGGAGTCGGCGACGAGCTTCTTCGCGTAGGGATCGCCCGAATCGACAACGGCCTGCGGATTCACGATGAACCGGACGAGCCAGGCGCGGTCCCTGCGTTGGGAGATATCGCGGAGATCAGGGCCCATCAGGGGACCGCCGCCGATACTGTGGCAGGCGGCACAGTTCTGTTGAAAATCGCTGGCCGCATCCTGCGCGGGGGCCGCAGACGGTAGCAGCAGGATCAGCATCCATGTGTGAGCGATCGGGCTCACAGTCTTCATTTCCGCACCTCTGTAAGGAAGCTTGGGCCTTCTGACGAAATAAGGCAGTGACCTAAGTCACTGGGACGAAACAAAGCCGATTCCGGAGTTTGGACGTGCGTTGCGTTCAGAACCCTCCCGTTGCGATGCGGGTGTCGGCCTTCAGATCACCGGGGAGGGGGAATCACCCTGGCACCTGACTCACCACTGATCAGCTCGACCTCGTCGGCACCGCCGAGGCTGCAGGAGCGGGGGGAGCGGCAGCGAGGGTGGCGGCTGCTCCTGACTGCGGAACCAGACTCAGTCCGTCATCACGGTGCGCATTCGAATGTCTTTACCAGGTGCCAAAATTCACAACAATGCCGAAGCCAAAGCCGAGAGCGCGCGAGTAGTCCAGCCCATTGACACGGGAGTGCCAGGACTGGCGGTAGCCGAGGTCGGCCAGCCGCAAGGTGATGGCGGAGGTGGCACGGAAGTCGAGACCGGTGCTGACGGAGGCGGCCAGGCCGGTGCGCGGAGACCACCGCGCATAGAGATAGTGCTCAGAAAAAGTAACGGAGCGACCTTCGCGTGCGGCTGCAGCTTCCACGAGGGCTTTCTTCACGGGATCAATCACCTCATGAGTAATGGTGCGGCCTCCGATCAGGACCTGGGCCCAGGGTTGCCAGCGCGCTGCGGAAGAAGCGGTCCAGCGCGGTCCGACCAGGTACGTGAGAGAGTCACCGCTGCGATTGTCGCCAAAGCCGGTGAGTTTGCACCCGGTCACGTCGCCCACCAGTTGCCAGCGGGGTGCCACGCGAAAAGCAGCAGCGGCACCGCCACCGAGACACCAGCCACGGGAACCGGCGCCGAGATATTTTTCAGCAGTTGCCGTAGCCAGAAACGAAAATGGGGGAGCCTGCGAAAAGGAAGACGCTGGAGTCAGGGACACCACCCCGGGAGAGGGCCGTACTGGCAGCGCGGCATGCCAGACTCCACCGCGAGTATCGCGGTGCCAGGGAACCCGCAGGGCGACGATATTGGCCAGACTGCGGCTGGGATTCAGACCACTTCGCAGAAGCGCGCGGAGATAAGGATTGCGGGTCCGGGTTTCGAGACGGCGGATCATGTAGCGGTCCAGAGAGTCTTCCGCCAGCATCCAGGCGAGGCCGATAGAAGGTGTGACAACGTGATCGGCAAAGCCGTACTGGGGGTGAAACGACTGGACATTGCCGATACTGGCTTCACTGAGGGGTCCCAGCTCAAACTGTTCGCTGTAGGCCCACGAATAGCCCGCAGCACGGAGGCGGCTCTTCCAGTACGCTCGGTTGCGGCCAAATTCGACGGTCCGATACTTCCTGTCATTTTGAGCGAAGATGTAGCCTGCTACGGCGCCCTGCATGGGATGTCCGACGTAGCCGACGTAGAACGGGTCACCGTCGGACCAGCCATGGAGGTTACTGAGGGAATCGACGTAACCACCCCAGAAGGGCCGATGTGGGTTGCGTGTCCCTTCCTCGGTAGCGAAACGGAAGCCATGTTCGATGGCAAGGAAGCCGAGAGACTGCAGGAGGACGCGGGACCAGTGCACGCCTTCTGGTACCGGAACGGGAGCAGGCGGGTTGGTTTGTGCGGTAAGCGCCGGGGCGGCGATGAGCAGCAGGACCAGCAGACATACCAGGCGCCGAAGCACGAAAAAGCGATTCAGGACTTTGGACATGCGCAGCGTTCAGGACCCTCGTACCACGACGCGGGTTCCAGCCTTCAGATCACCAGGGGGATGTAGAATCACCCTGGCACCTGCGTTCAGACCACTTGTCAGCTCGACCTCGTCGGCGTTGCGATGGGCGATCCCGACGGGGATCAGTCGAGCCTGACCAGCCTCCATTACAAATATATTCCACCGGGCACCAACCCGAAACAGGGCGCTCGCAGGGACCTTGAGTACGGAGGGCTGCTCCCAAAGTATGATCCGGACATCCACGCGATAGCCGTCACCGAGGTTGGCCGGAGGGTCAACGAAATCGATGATGACGTTGGCTCGCTGCTCTTCAATTCCGAGGGCGGATACCCTGGTGAAGCCATAGGGTTCCACGAGGCGCACCCTGCCCCGAAGTGACTGAGGCCCACCCCAGTTCTCGATGATGACGGGCATGCCGGTTTGTACTTTGACCGCGTCGGTGGAGAGCAGGTCCGCCACGATTTCCAGTTTTGCCGGATTACTGAGGATGACGATGGGAGTACCAAAGGGAACGACACGCTCACTTCGTTCGAGAATGCGCAGAATGCGGGAGCGCACCGGGGGGCGGAGGGCGACCAGATTCGCGTTCTGCGCCTGCGCAGCTTCGAGCGAGATGAGGCCAGCCTTCTCGCGTTCGAGGTCCGCCTGAGCCGAGCGGACGCGAAATCCGGCCGCTTCGACGTCTTTGGCGGCGCCAGTCTCCCTGCTTTCCGCCTGCTCCAGAACCTGACGGGCCACAATACGGTCCTGCGCGAGGAGACGTGCACGCTCCGCATCACGGACGGCCTGGGCATGGTCGTTTTCGCGACTGGCGAGTTGTTCCTGGGCCTCGCGGCGGCGAGCTTCCGCCGCTTCGATGCGGGCGCGAATCTCCGCTGTCTCACGCGCGTCGGCGGGTAGCGGGCTGAGAGTGGCGAGAGTATCTTCGGGGCCGACCGTATCGCCTTCATGGAACTCGATGCGAGAGAGGCGTCCGGCAATGGGAGCCGCCAGGGTAAAGCGGTCGTGGGCGCGGGTTTCTCCATCTTCTTCCAGCGTGACCTGCAGAGGCCCGCGGGAGACGATCGCCGTCTCCACAACGACGGGTGCAGGACGAAAGGCGAGCGCCAGCAGGACTACGCCGGCGACGGCGAGAAGGACGAGGAAAATGCGTTTGACGATGCGTGACATAACAACCTCACTCTCGGGCTTTCAGAACCTCCGTGAGATCCATGTGCCACAGACGCCGGGCAACAATCAGCCCGGAGACAAGGGTGGCGATGACAACAACCAGGATGGCGAAGGCATAGGTTGCCGGGTTGGCGACCAGGGGAAGACGGAAGAGTTCCCGTGCAAAAAAATGCGACAACAGGATCGAAAGCAGGTAGCCCAGGACCACGCCGAGGGGGATTGCCGCCAAAAGGAGCGCCGCCTGTTCACCGAGAAGAATACGAGTAATCTCTCCCCGCGTATATCCGAGGACACGAAGGCTCGCTAGTTCGTGGCCACGTTCAGAAAGCGCGACACGGGCACCGTTGTAGACGACGCCAAACGCGATGGTTACGGCAAAGCCAACCAGAAAAGCGGTAGAGACCTGTATGGATTCGCCGAAGCTTTTCCAGAAGCTGGCGAGCATCACCTGACGGACCGCCACACCACTGATGGACGGAGTTCGTTTGAGGCTCGCGTAGAGCCCGGGGGCGGCACGGGCATCCACCCGGAGCCAGGCGCCGGATAAGGTTTCCCCTTCGCGCATCAGCCGATGGAGGGCGGAGAGATCCATGTAGACACCAAGACCGACTGGCTCGTCGGCGAGCGCCATGATGGTCACTTCGCGCACGGGCCGGGCACCTTCCAGAACCTCTACGGTGATGGTGTCCCCGGGGCGGGCGACGAGGAGTTCCGCGAGGGCCTTGTTCAACACGAGGCCGGTGGGAGGCAGGACCACGGGCCGGAGATGTGAGTCTACGGGGCGACGGAGTTCCGCATCGACAGGCAGGCCCAGGATGCCGACTCGCCTCTTACGATGTCCGAAGCGCAGACGGGCAGGGATTTCACGAAACGCTTCGACGCGGAGGACACCAGGAAGGCGCGCGAGTTCGTAGCGGGCGCGGGAGGATTGCAGTTCCTGAAAGACCAACGTCACGTCTTCACGCTGCACACTCTGGAACTGAATGCGCACGAGGAGTTCCACCGCATCAATAGCGTAGCTGCCGGCAACGATGATGGCAATGGACAGGGACACGGCCAGCACCGAGAAGGTGGCTCGCCAGCGGCGGCGATCGAGATTTCGGACGACCATCCGCGAAGCGGGGGAGAGGAAGGTACGGAGGCCGAGACGCTCCAGCAGGCCGGGGCGGAAGGTGGCGGGAGGTTCGGGCCGCATAGCCTCGGCGGGGGCCAGGGCGACGGCGCGGCGAACCGCGGCGACCGCCCCCAGGCAGGCGGCTCCGGCTGCAATGGCGACAGCAACAATGAGAATATCCGGGGCGGACTGCAGGCGGAGCGCGGGGAAGTGGAAATAGCGAGTGTAGAGGTTCATCAGCCCGACAGAGAGCCAGAGTCCGGCAGCTACACCCAGCACCGCCCCGGCAGAAACGGCCACCAGGGCGAGTTCCAGGTAGTGAAGACCGATTTCGTAGCGGGTGTAGCCGAAGGCCTTCAGGACGGCGATCTGAGCCCGCTGCGTGCTCACCAGTCGCGAGAGCAGAACGTTGAGCAGGAACGACACGACACCAAGAAAAAGCAGCGGGAGGACGAAACCGTAGGCCCGAAGTTCACCCAGTTCGTCGGTGAGGAAGCGATACGAAATCTGGTCGGTTCGGCTGAAGGCGCCAAGAGAGCCATAGCGCGAGAGGACGCGATCAACCCGGGAGATCACTTCACGTTCATCCGCGCCGCGAGACAGAGAGAGCGACACATCGTTGAAGGCCTCCTTCATATTGAAGGACGACTCAAGAACGTCGCCGCTCATCCACAGGACGCCGAAGCGGCGATTGTCGGGGAAGACTTCAGACGGGCGAATTTCGTAGATGTACTCGGGGGAGAGCGCGATGCCCACGATCGTGAGGCGTTCCCACTTCCCGTTGAGGACGGCGTCCAGCGAGGCGCCCACGGTCAGACGGTTCGCGAGAGCGAAGGCTTCGCTGATGAGGACCTCGCCGTGTCCGCCCGGTTCCAGGTAACGGCCTTCACGCAGAAAGAGATCATTCAGCATGGGACTGCGGCGCTCAGGAATGGAGATGAGACGTCCTGTGGCAGGTTCCGGGAGACCGGGGATATCGAGCGACACATCCATCACGATCCGCGTCTGGACGGACGTAACACCCGAGATGTCGGCAAGGGCTGCACCGAGGGAAACGGGCGCCCGGCGGAGGTGAACGAAGATATCGGCGAAACGGAAGCTGGAGTAATAGTCAGCCTGAGCCAGTTCAAGGGAACGGAAAGCCGAGCGCATGGTGACGTAAGTAGCAACGCCGCAGGCCAGGACCAGCGTGACTGCGAGCAACTGGCCACGCATATGGAGAAGGTCACGAAGGAGTTTTCTGTGGAGAGCTGTCATGACAGTTACCAGGACAGTTCGGAGGGCGAGATACGTGCCGAGTTGCAGTGAATTTCTGCGATGGCGCCGCTGCTGACGCGGACAACGCGGTCGGCCATACCGGTAATGGCGGCGTTGTGCGTGATGATGCCGACGATGGTGCCGAGTTCGCGGTTGACGCGCTCGAGAACTTCCAGCACAAGCTTGCCAGTAGCGTAATCGAGCGCGCCGGTGGGTTCATCGCAGAGGAGAACATCCGGGCGTTTGGCGACTGCCCGGGCGATGGCAACCCGCTGCTGTTCCCCGCCGGATAACTGGGAGGGGAAATGATTGAGGCGGTCCCCCAGGCCGACGAGACGAAGCGCCTCCGAAGGGTCGAGAGGATGGTCCGCAATATCCGTCACGAGGGCAACGTTTTCGAGCGCGGTCAGGCTGGGAATCAGATTATAGAACTGAAAGACGAACCCGACATGTTCGCGGCGAAAGCGAGTAAGAGCGGCATCGCTGGCGGCGGTGAGGTTGTGGTCGAGATAGTGGACTTCTCCACTGGTGGGGAGGTCCAGACCGCCGAGGATATTCAGGAGGGTGGACTTACCACTGCCGGAAGGCCCGAGGACCACGATGAATTCACCCGCAAAGAGATCGAGGTCCACACCACGGAGGGCATGGACCTCCACGTCGCCGAGAAGGTAGCACTTCGTCACTTCGCGCATCCGGAAGACCGGTTCGCGTGGCATGACAGGCTGGGACTGCAGGATCGGCATAACGCCGGGAAGTTCCCGTTTTACTTATCCAAACGCAGATTATTGGTGACCGAGAAGACGCCGCGAACGCCGTTGGCCCGGATCTTGACCATATTGCGGTCGCCCTCGTTGCTCACAAAACCTTCGAGGGTGACATTGCCGTTTTTGACGATGATTCGGATCGGCTTGATGACCGGCAGCGCGTAACGCTGGAGTGGGCTAAAGCCGTAAATTGCGCGATATAGCGCGAGGCGCAGGCGATCATCGTTGGGAGAAAGAGGGAGGACTTCGAGCTGGTTCACTACCTTTTCGACACCTTCAATGCTCTTAACGACGGCTTCGGCTTCAGTTTTCAGAGTGGGCCGAACGACCTGACCGAGAAGAGTAACGACCTCGCCGTCTACCCGGAACTCAATGTTGTCGAAGACACCGAAGTAGGGAAGGGTGAGGATTTCATGTCTTGTTTCCCTGACGATGCGCGCTTTATCCGCTTCGCGGGTAAGTTGGGAACTGGCCAGCAAAGCGCTGCAAAGCGCGGTCAGGACGATGTTGCGAAAACGCATACTTCATCTCCTTCGCGGCGCGGACTGCCTTCCCGGGGAGAATGTCAACTCGTAGTCCGTGCCATGCATCCCGAACTGTGCAATTGGATGACCATGCTGCGTTATCGTCGAACTTATGGCGACGACACGCAGAACAGTACTGGCAGGTTTCATGGGCGCGACGGGGATTGGCCTCGGGCAGACGATCGGCTTCAAAGCCGACAATGTGGCGTCGCGGACGGAGGACGGGATCGGAGCGCTGATGCCGTGGGCGGATGCGTTGTGGGCTGTCACCTATAACTCGCACATGAAGGCGACGGGGACGGGGCTGGGGCTATACCGCATTGGCGAGGACCTGAAGAGTGAGCGGGTGCATCTGCACGATGGTACGCATGCGAACCGACTGATTCACCATGAGACGAATCAGTGCCTGATTGGGCCGTATGTGATCGACGCGAAGGGCAACTGGAAGTTCATTCCGGAGTTTGAGAATCACCGGCTGACGTCCACGATGCGGCACCTGAAGGAGCCGAAGAGCAAAGTCTATTACCAGACGATGGAGGGTCTGTTTTTCGAGATGGACCTGGGGACTTTGAAGCCGCGCCTGCTGCATGACCTGGCGAAGGAGATGCAGTTGCAGGCTCGGCCGCACTTCAAGGGCGGGTATACGGCGCAGGGTCGTGTGGTGGTGACGAACAATGGATTTTACGAGTTCGGCGAGACGCAGGCGGGGCTGTTCGAGTACGACGGGACGGCGTGGAAGCGACTCTCAGACAAGCCGCACATGGATGTGGCGGCGCGGGAGAACATGGGCAATGTGATGTTCGCGACGGGCTGGGATGAACGGTCGGTGCTGCTGCATGCGCTGGTGAGGGGGAGGTGGCAGCATTACCGTTTGCCGAAGGCTTCACACGCATTTGAGCATGCGTGGCAGACGGAGTGGATGCGGATTCGCGAGGTGGAGACGGAGCATTTCCTGATGGACATTCAGGGGATGTTTTATGAGCTGCAGCCGATTGCGTTTGAGGATCACATCTGGGGAGTGAAGCCGATTTGCCAGCATCTGCGGATCATTCCGGATTACTGCGCATTTCGGGGACAACTGGCGCTGGGCGGAAATCAGACGACGCCGAATGCGGATAACAACGCGGTGGTGGGGCAGCCGCAGTCGGGGCTGTGGTTCGGAAAGACGGATGATTTGTGGCAGTGGGGTAAACCGAAGGGCTGGGGCGGGGTGTGGCGAAAGTCGGCGGTGAAGGCGGGCGTGGCGTCGGATCCGTTTTTGATGACGGGATTTGACCGAACGGTGCTGCATCTGAGTTCGGATAAGCCGGCGGGGTTTGATGTCCAGGTGGATTTTCTGGGCGATGGCAGCTGGGTAAGCTATGAAAAAGTGCGGGTAAGCGGGTACAAGCCGCTGGTCTTCCCGGCAGGGTTCACCGCGCACTGGGCGCGGGTGGTCAGCGATACGGCATGTGTGGCGAGCGTCGAGTTTATGTTCAGTTAGCGAACGGTGACGAGAGGACCCGCAGGGGTCCGAACGCCGTTGATGGTTGCCCGGAGGGGCTGTTCACCGCTGCCCACGGTAGGAACGATGACGTTGAACTGGTAGAGACCGGCAGCCGTCAGACCTGCAAATGAAACTTCGGCGGCGACGCCCCCTATCGTGATGTCCACCGGATTTATGGTGCGGGCCGCGCCGGAGAAACTGGCCCCTGCGGCAACGACGGGGCTGGTGGGGCCGAAACCGACACCGAAAAGGATCAGATTTTCTCCTGGCCTTACGGGACGGGTACTGTAAGTAAACGCGCCGGTCGGGCCCATCAGATCATAGGCCCCACTCGCGTAGGCACCGGAGTTGTCTGGAGTGAGAATGACGGCTGCGGCATGGCGGGCACCGTCGCCCAGCAGGCTGAAGGAGGGACTGGCCGCGGCCAGGGTTACGGATGACGTGCTGACACCGGTGGGCGTGGTAAGTTCCACTGACACGGTGCCGGTTGCCGTATCATCCGGCAACTGAAGGTTGATCTGCAGCGGGCTGACGAACCACAGGTAGGCGGGCCTGTTATTGACCTTTACGCTGACACCGCCAAGAGTGGTTGGGAAGTCGCCGTTCCACACCGCAGCAGCCGGGGCGAGGTTAGTGCCGTAGATAGAGACCCAGGTACCGGACTGCACCACCGGTGTGTCGCCGTAGAGCGGAACGATGCCGCCCTGGGTAATGGCGGGGGCATCGGGGCGGATCACAGTAAGAGAGACGGGGAGTTCCACCGAGACTGCCGTGCCACCGGAGACCGTTACTTTGCCGGTGTAGGTCCCGGGAACCAGATTGCCGAGGATTGCAGAATTCAGGCCAACCGAAAGGGCGCTCGGCGAGGCACCGGAGGCGGGCGTCACACGGAGCCAGTTGCCGCCAGCGGAGGTGGAGGCGGCAGCACTGAAAGGAGTCGCAGTGGGCCGGCTTGTGAGCGTGACACTTTGGGCGTCCGGTATTTTGGTATCCCCTTTGCGCCAGAGGAACGAAAGTGTCTTGGGGAGCAGAGTGAACTCAGCAGGCTGCGAGATCACATCCATCGTGACAGTTGTGGAGCCAACGCCGGACCCCGCCAGCACATTGACAGTCCCGGTGTAGACGGTGCCGGCGGCGACACCGGCCGGGTCGGCCGAAACTTCGATGGTCGCGGTATAGGTGTAGAGAAAGCCCGAGTAAGAGGCCTGGGTCATGGTACCGGTGGCGGGAGAGACGCTGAGCCAGCCGAGGCCCTGGTTGGTTGAACGTGAGGTGGAGAAGGTGGGCGCTCCCTCTGTATAGGTCTGCCAGGAGACGAGGACTGTTTGCTTCACAGGACCGCCACCGGCGGGAGCCTTGAGGGTGAGCGTATCGGGTGTGACCGTGAGGGAACTGCCAGCGGGCGTGCCCCCACCCCCGCCACCGCCCGACGGCGGCGCGGCAGTGGTGAACAGCCACATGGCGGAGGCTGCGGAACCGGCAGCGTTTTTCGCGATCACCTGCCAGTTGTAGGTGGTGCCGGCGGTTAGCCCGGTCGGAGTCCAGGAGGGAGCGACGACATTCGCGGCGAACACGGGGGGATTGGTGGTTCCCAGAAAGACGTCGTACGAAGTTGCGGTGCCAGAAGCGACCCAACTCAGTAGCGGAGAGGTTGCCACGCCGAAAGCACCGTTGGACGGAGACGTAAGCGCGGGAGGCAGCGGCCCCGTCCCACGGGTGAAAGCCAACGCGAGGCTGTCGGCAAGAACTGGTACGCTGAAGCTCCACTGGAGTTGCTGACCATTCGTCTGAGCCCCAGCGTTACGAATGCCGACCGTAGCCTGTCCGCCAGATGAGGCGGGATTCCCTGCCCCAAGGGCGACGGTCTGGTACTGAAAGGAGATGGCCCCGGACGTCTCCGTCAGAATGGCCTGAAAAGTTACCGGATTACCGGAACCCTGGGGATAAGCCTGCGACCACTGGATAATGAAGCGGCGGTTGGGCGCGGTTCCGAGGGTTTGGTAAAAGACGGAACCGGAGCCGGGAGTCTGGAATGTCAAATCAGTCCAGAAAGGCAGAATGGCAGGCAGGTCTGGAATGGGTGCCCCGGCGGTGAGATCGGTATTGGCGAAATCGGCTATGGTGGCGCAGACGGCGGGATCGGACAGAAAGTAGGCGGCGCCATTGGTACCCACGCACACCTGTGTATAGGACGTCCCGTAAAACGGAAAGGAGAAGGGCATCGAGACGAGAACGGTACCGTCGTCAGTGGCCGACAGAATGCTTGTGCCGCCCCCCCCGGTTGAAATATCGATGAAGCTGAACGCTGCGGAGTCGGTGGCTGAATAGCCGCCGGCGTCGGGCCCCTGCGTGCCCGCAAGGACGACGAGGGGAAGGCTGAGAGCGACGAACAGGTTTGTTATCAGGGAACGTCTCATCGGATTCACCACGACACCTGCTTGACGAGGAAGGTCTTACCGCCAAAGGTCAGACGAACCGTACGAACCGCGTTGGACACGGAGACAAAAGGTGGCACTGAAAAAGTCTGCGTAAAGGCCCCGGCGACCGGACCACTAAGACTACCGGCGGTGACAAACCCTGTGGCACCCAGAGCCGGAGAACAGCCTGAACCCGAAGCAATTGCGACGATACTGCCGGTCCCCCCCAGTTGGCCAAAGACAGCCCCTGACGTGGAAAGAGTAAACGAACAGGAGGCCCCCGCCTGATTGACCGTAAAGGACTGGTTCGCCAGTTTGATCACCCCCGTGCGAGCACTGGCCGAAGAGTTGGCGGCAACAGAATATGTGACGAGACCGGACTGGCCGCTAAACGAGGTGGAGGTAGTGAGCCAGTTGGAAAAGCTCACGGCACTGGCTGCGCAGCCTGGAGTCGTGGTGGCAACGGTGAAGGAACCGCCATTCAGACCCGCCGCGCCTACGTTGGCTCCGGCCAAATTCAGGGTGAACGAGCAAACCGCCGCGGCCTGGGTCACGGTATACAACTGGCCGCCGAGTGTCAAAGTTCCCGTGCGAGGTGCAGCAGCGTGGTTGGGGGCAGCGGTGAACTGAATATCGGCGGAACCTGTAGCCCCGGAACTTGCAATAGTGAGCCAGTTCGAATTCGAAGCGGCCGACCAGACGCACCCACCGCCGGTAATGACGCTGACGACACCACTGGTTCCGGCGGCGGGAACCGTGCCACCAGCCGAACGCAAAGAGTAGCTACAGGTAGTGCCTGCCTGCCTGACGTCGACTGGATAGCCAGCGATAGTCACGTGACCTGAGCGTGGAGTGGCAGAGGGATTCACTGCAGCGGTGAGCGAAGCGCTGCCGTTCCCCGTTCCCGCAGGCGGAGCAACAACGGTCAGCCATGCTGCGTCGCTGGAAGCGGTCCACGCGCAACCAGACCCGCGAGTCGTAATGCCGATACTGGCCGAGCCGCCCGTGGCACTCAACGGAGTTGCCAGAGCCGAAGCGTCGAGGCTGAAATCACAGAACAGACCCGCCTGGGTAAAGACGAAGCCCTGGCCTCCGATGGTGAGCTGGCCCGAACGGGGAGAGGTGGTCGGGTTGGGTTCCACAGAAAAAGACAAAGTGCCTCCGGGGCCGGAGCCGACCGCCCCGGAGGTAACGGAGACCCAGGGAGGTCCGGCAGCGGCACTCCAGGTACAACCGTTCGGAGTGGTAATAGTTACGGAACCGTTGCCACCCGCCGCAGAGAATGCCGCACTATTCGAATTCAGACTCACCGCACAGTCACTGCCTGGCTGATTTATGGTGACGGTCTGATCACCAATGTTTGCCGTAAAGCTCCTGGCGGATGAGCCGGGATTGGCGGAAACTGTAACGGTAACCTGGGCAGGAGCAGGAGCAGTGGCTGGTGCGACGACAACATTAACGGGGTCGGAAACCGTCGAATTGTACGTGCAGGAAGGACCTGACGTAAACACGGAAAGCAAGGCGGAACCGCCGCCAGGAGGGATATCCAGGGTCATCCTGCTCAGAGCAAATGAACAGGCGGACCCGAATTGCGTGAGTGTGTAGATTTGCCCATTGGCAGTTATCGTGCCGGTCCGGGCCGAATTGGTGTCATTGGAGGCGACGGAGTAAGTAAGTACGGCGGAGCCAGGGCCGCCGGAGGCGGATTTGAGGACGATCCAGGCAGCATTGGAGACCGCAGTCCAGGAGCATGCGTTGCCGGTGACGATCCTGAAACTGCCCGCGCCGCCAGCGATCGTAATACTACCCGAATCCGGACTCAGAGCATAACTGCAGAGGGGTACCCCGCTAACGGTAAATGTACGTGTGACCGGGGTGGCAGTCTGATAGACTCCAGTGCCGGGCTGTGAGGCGGTGACGGAACAGATCCCGGCTCCGACTGCGGTAAGGACATTACCGGAGACCAGGCAGACAGCCGGAGTATTGGACGCGAAGGTGACGGGCAGGCCTGAGGTCGCCGATGCGCTCAGAGTAAATGGGGCAGTGCCGACACCGACATCACTCAGGGTGGCGAAGCTGATAGTCTGCGAGACCGCCAGGACGGTAAATGAGATAGTGGCCGGGGTAGCGGCTGCGTAGAAGACATCACCGCCCTGTGTGGCTGTCAGTGAGCAGGTTCCAGCCGCCACAAGGGTAACCTGAAAAGCGCCCACGTTACAAACAGAAGGACTGTTGGAGATAACTGTTACCGGCAGACCAGAACTGGCGACGGCGGAAACAGGAAATGGCGCGTCACCCGCACTGTGGGTATTGACGGGTGCAAAAGTGAGGCTTTGGGGAGAAAGGTTGGCACTGATTCCTGTGTAGAGATAAACGCGCCCGACTGCGCCCGCGGTACCACCCGGGATATTGCCGCTGCCTGTGATCACGATGTCAGTTGTGCCGTCACCATTGACATCAGCGGCGGCGAGGCCGCTCGTGAGAACAATGTCAACAATTCCGGCCGGATTGTACATGGTCGAGACACCGGGAGTAAACCCACCCGCGCCGTCACCTGGGAGGAAGCCAACGGATAAGCCCTGACAACTGGAACCGCATCTGGCAACACTGGACACGACCAGGTCGGGCTTGCCATCGCCATTGATCTCGGCGGCGATCATGTCGTAGGCCAGTGGGTAGTACGGGATGGTGACGCGGGGCATCGCAACGAAACCACCGGTGCCGTTACCGAGCCAGGCGGAGACGTCGCCGGAGCCCTGGTTGTAGGTTGCAAGATCGGGCCTGCCATCCCCATTAAAATCCGCGGAGACAATAACCAGAGGCGTCGCACCGGTGGTCAGGCCGGAAGAAGTAACAAAGCCCCCGAGGCCATTGCCGGTGAGCAGCGTGACGGAGTTTGCCGTTGAATTTGCGGTCGCAAGGTCGGGAATGCCGTCGCCGTTTAAATCCAGGAGGGCGATTGAAGTTGCGCCGCTGCCTACGGTAACCGCAACCGGACTGGCATAGCCACCGGAACCATTCGCCAACAGGATGTTTACGGTGTTGCCACCCGCTGAGGCGAAATCCAGCCAGCCATCGAGATTGAAATCCCCGGCAACGAATGAGGTGCCGGCAAGGGGCACGGTTGACCTGGCAGTAAATGCTGAAGCACCGTCGCCCAGGAGAATCGTTATGCCACGGGAAAGGACTGCGATGTCGGGCTTGCCGTCGTTATTAAAATCGCCCACGGCGACGGGGGCACCCACCGAAGCCAGTGTCGGCACTGCAAAAGGGGAGACGAA
Source organism: Bryobacterales bacterium (assembly GCA_947467185.1). GTDB lineage: Bacteria > Acidobacteriota > Terriglobia > Bryobacterales > Bryobacteraceae > BOG-234. Next base: position 10,209 of record CANIHR010000039.1, on the reverse strand, counting down.
GCCCCCCGCACCATCATTGCGATAAACCTGGACTCCGTTTGAACTAACGACCAGATCCTGAAACCCGTCGAGATTGAAATCGCCAAAAGCGACATGCTGCGCCGAGGGGAAGTTCGAGCCAATAGTTGTGGGCGGGACTTTCAGGCCGGTGTGTCGGGCATAAACATTGAGCGTGACATTGATGAATACCGATTTGTAGCCGGGGGCTGTGACGCTGAGCGTGCCACGGAAGGTACCGGCTTGCAGGCCTGCCTGATTTACTGCGACCGAAATCTGGGTGGAGCTATTTGTTGGACCGCTGGAAGGCGAAGCCACAAGCCAGGGCTGGCTGGAAGTGATGGACCAGGTGACTGTCGGGCCGACCTGATTCGAAAGGGTGGCGATAATAGCCGCCGGGGGAGTACCGCCCTGGGTGGCATCGAAGCTGAAGGAGACCGGATTGGCCAGCAGTGCCGGCGAACCCGGAGGGGAGACCACTGCAATGGACAGGGGACGGGGAGCGGACACGGCGCTGGTGGCGTCCTGAACGATGAGGGTAAACGTGAAGGGGCTGCCGGCATCGGTAAGAGGCGTGCCGTTGATGACACCAGTAGCGGAATTGAGAGTCAGGCCCGGGGGCAGCGAACCAGTGGCAACTTGCCAGTTTGAGTAGGGCGGCGTTCCGCCACTGGCGGCGACGGTCGTCGAGTAAAGCGCGCCCACTTGTCCGGCCGGCAAGGGCGCGGGTGAGACATTGATTCCCGAAACAGGGATGGAGAAACTGCCGGGCAGGGAGACAAAACCCTGTGAGTCCTGCACGGTGAGATCGAACGCAAAACTGGCGGCGAGCGTGGCGGAAGGAACACCGCTGATGACACCGGTCGAGGCGTTCAGAGTGAGGCCCGGTGGAAGGGAGCCCGACGTCAAAGTCCAGTTCGAGTAAGGCGGGAAACCCGTGGTCGCCTGGAGCGTGCTGGTGTACGAAATACCGACTATCGCGCCGGGCAGGATGGCGCTGGTCGCGGCCACACGAGGGGCGACCGTAATAGAGAACGCCTGTGGCAGGGAAACCGCCGCAAGACTGTCGGTGACGGTAATGCTGAACGAGAACGGAGTACCTGCCACGGTGGTGGGCGTTCCGGAGATCAAGCCTGTGGCCGCGTTGAGGGAAAGACCAGGAGGGAGAGAACCCGTGCTTACCACCCAATTGCTGTAGGGTCCGGTGCCCCCCGAGGCGGTCAGTGTCTTCGACCAGGAGTAACCCGTTTCCCCCGGGGGAAGGGAGGTCGACGTAATAGAGGGAAGAGAAAACGCCCCAGCAGGACCGTGACAGGACCACCCGTTGTGACCAGGGCAATATCGGCCCTGCCGTCTCCATTAAATTCACCGGCGACCAGCGCTCCGGGATTGATGAAACCAGAGTACGGCTTCACCGCCTGGAAAGTACCATCGCCATTCCCGAGGAGGAGATTCATGCCGGCCGTGGCGCCGGCGATATTAAATGTCGCGATATCCGGAAACCCGTCCCCATTAAAATCACTCGTAGTGAGGCCGGCCGGGCTCTCTCCGGCGGCGAAGAGCTTTGCCGGCTGGAAGGTCCCGTTCCCATTGCCAGAGGCAACACTCACCTGGTTATTTGCAACACCAACCAGATCGAGGCGGCCGTCTCCGTTAAAGTCAACCGCGGTGAATGGTGTCTGCGCCGCAACAGCCGTGGAGTAGGTGGCCACGTTCTGGAAGGTTCCGTCACCGTTACCCAGAAGGATCACGAGGTTGCCGTTATTGACCGCAAGGTCAGCAGTTCCGTCGCCGTTAAAATCGCCTGCCGTCACAGGCCCGGTGGCCGCCAGAGCAAAAGGCCCGAGGAAAGTGGCGTCGCCCAGACCCAGAAAGATGCTGCCTGCGGAGGCCAGATCAGCTTTCCCATCATTATTGAAATCCGCTACGGCGATCGACCCACCACCTGTACCGATGGAGACAGGGCTTTGGAAAGTGCCGTCACCGTTTCCCTGCGCAACGACAATGGTCCCGCTTCGCAGGATGACGAGATCGAGCTTACCGTCGCCATTAAAGTCCCCCGCGGAGACCCACGAATTCGCAGACAGGGCGTACTGGCCACCGGAACGAAATGTCCCGTCGCCGTTCCCCAGCAGAACTCCCAGGTTTTGACTTTGGGATCCGATGACCAGGTCGGTCTTCTGATCGCCATTGAAGTCTCCGGCAACGGCCGAGGCGGAGATAATCACGCCGGAGGGATAGTCTGCACGGGAGGTCAGGACGTTAGCAACGGCAGTGTTCACGGTAGTTCCGGGAAGTGGCGAAGAGGCACTGGGCAGGTAGGTTGCATCACCGGGATAACGAACACGGAGCGACCTGGCACCGGCAGGCAGTTGTCTGGTGATGATTGTGGCTGTCCCCCCGGAGAGGGCAGCATATCCGAGAATTGCGCTGCCGTCGTAAAAAGTCACCTTGCCGGAAGCGGCGGCAGGGGAAACGGTTGCGGTCAGGGTGAAAGGGCTGCCCAGAGTTGCGGTGGTGGGCGCAGCGCTCAGGCTCGTCGTGGTAGCGACCGTCGCGGGACCAGGGGCGGCTGCGACTGCGATGGAGAAGCTCTGAGAGGCAGAAACAAAACCACCGGAGTCTGTCACCGCAGCGGAGAAGCTGGCTGCGTTGACGAGCGCGAGAGTTGGAGTGCCGCTGATAACACCCGTGGCAGTGTTGAGCGTCAAACCGGGCGGAAGACTACCTGAAACAATGGCCCAGGTGACATACGGGGGGAGGCCGTTGATGGCCTGAAGTGGAACGCTATAAGTAAGTCCCACTACCGCGGAAGGCAGAGTGGTGGCGACCACCGAAACGCGGGTAATCACGGGGATAGAAAACGCCTGAGCAGCTGATGTCGCTCCGAGCGAATCGCGCACCGTGACGCTGAAGGCGAACGGACTCCCCACATTAGTGGAAGGCGTGCCGCTGATCACGCCGGTGGAAGCATTCAGCGACAGGCCGGGGGGAAGAGTGCCACTGGTGACAGTCCAGTTGCTGTAGGGCGGAGTGCCTGCGATCGCCAGAAGGCTGGTGGTGTAGAAAGTTCCGGTGGAACCGGAAGGAATGGCAGAGGCCCAAATCGTCAAATTGGTGGACAGTCCGAGGCGAACACTCACGGGGCCACCTGTACCCACCACAGCTACATCGGTGAAACCATCACCGTTGAAGTCGCCGGCGGCAAGTGCGCCCGGATTGCCAAAGCCAGTAAAACCCCGGGCTGCCTGAAAGGAGCCATCGCCATTGCCGGACAGGATGTTCAGCGCTGCCACGGCACCGGAGGTATTGAAGGTGGCAAGATCCTTTTTCCCGTCGCCATCGAAGTCAGCGGAAATGACCCCGGCCGGACTCGCCCCGGCGGTGAACGAGAGTCCGCTCCGGAAGCTGCCATCCCCGGTCCCTTTGAGGACGACGACCGTATTATTCCCGACGGATACAAGGTCCAGCGCTCCGTCTGCATCGAGATCATCCGCAATCAGGGTATTTCCTGCCGAGATGTTCATCGGCCAGGTGACGGCGGTTCGGAAAGTGCCGTCACCGTTACCCGCCAGAATGGACACATTTCCCGGACCAACGTTGACGGCCAGGTCGGGTATCGCATCGCCGTTGAAATCCCCCGCGACCACCGGACCGGCCGTTGCATAGGAGAAGGGTCCCAGGAAAAGACCATCGCCCTTGCCGAGAAAGATGTTCCCACCAGAGGCGATATCAGCAATCCCGTCTCCATTGAAATCAGCCAGTGCCAGCGCGGCACCGCCACCTGTACCAACTGTCAGGGCCGTCTGAAACGTCCCGTCGCCGTTACCCATTGCAACTAGGACCCCACCGCTCGTTGTTAAGGCCACCAGATCCTGTTTGCCATCGCCATTCATATCAGCAGAAGCCAGAGCTGTGGTCCCGGAAACAGAAACAAGGGAGGCCGTGCGGAAAGTGCCGTCACCATTGCCGAGCAGCATGCTCAGATTCTGACTTTGGGAGTTGATCAACAGGTCGAGCTTTCCGTCGGCATTCCAGTCGCCCACCAGAGTCGTCGAGGCGAGGATAACGCCGGAGTCATAGTTGACCTGAGGCGCGAGCACATTGGAGGGGGAGGCGCTGATTGTGATTGCGGCCGGAATACTGAGGCTGGGCTGCGAGGTCGAATCGCCCTGATAACGAACTCTCAACTTTCTGTTACCGGTGGGAAGGAGACGGGTGGTTAGTTGCGCCTGCCCTGCGACCAGGGTCCGGACCCCGAGGATGGTAGTTCCGTCGTAAAAAGTCACCTTACCGACCGTCCCGGAAGGTGTCAGGTTGGCGGTCATCGTCACGGGTACTGCGATGCCAGCTGGATTTGGAGTGACGGAGAGAGCGATCGAAGTCGGGGTGCGGACCGGTCCGGCGGGAGACGAAACAGCAAGTGTCAGACTTTGAGGCGCAGACACAAAACCACCGCTGTCCGCAACCGAAACGGAAAAGCTGGCCGGGTTCACCAGCGCCAGTGAAGGAGTCCCCGATATCGTTCCGGTGGAACCGTTCAGTGTCAGGCCGGGTGGAAGGCTGCCGTTGACGACTGTCCAGTTGCCGTAAGGAGGCAGACCATTACTGGCCACCAGCGTTGTGGAATACGTACTTCCCACTACCCCGGAAGGCAAACTGGTGGGCGGAATCATCACCCGGGGCAGGACAGTGATGGAAAATGTTTGGGCGGCGGAAGCTGAACCAAGACTGTCCCGAACAGTAACGCCGAAAGAGAACGGACTGCCCGCAACGGAGGTCGGAGTTCCGGTAATGGAACCGAGACTGGCGTTCAGAACCAGACCGGGAGGCAGGGCGCCAGTCGTAACTGTCCAGGTACTGTAGGGTGGAGTACCGGAAACCGCCAGCAGACTGGTATTCCAGGGAACGCCAACTTCGGCGGGGGGCAACACCAGAGGCCAGACGGTGAGGGGGAGGAACGCGCCCAGGCGGACACTAATGGCACCTCCGGTGGCAGCCAGTGCGATATCGGTGATGCCGTCAGAATTGAAGTCCCCGACAACCAGAGCTCCGGGATTACCAAAACCCGTATAGCTTTGCGGGGCCTGAAACGTACCGTTCCCGTTGCCCTGCAGAATATTCAGACCAGCGGGTGCGCCGGACGCGTTGAAAGTTGCAATGTCCGGATTTCCATCGCCGTTGAAATCTGCTGAGAGTAGTCCGGTAACGCTGGGGCCAGCCAGCCAGGAGACGGGACTCTGCAAAGTCCCGTCACCCTTCCCGAGAAGGACGTCGACGTAGTTGTTGTTGGTGACGGCAAGATCCGGAAAGCCATCAGCATTCAGGTCAGCCACAGTCAGGGACGCCAGAGCCAGAGCGGTCTGGCCCGCGCTGACGATGAACGGAGCGAGGAATGTCCCGTCACCTTTGCCCACGAACAGATGAATAAAGTGGTTCACGACATCATCAATCGCCAGATCAGGTTTGCCATCGCCGTTGAAGTCACCCGCAACGGCGGGGCCCGCCTGCAGCCCGGATGTCCGCAGGCGAAAGGAGCCACCGCCAACACCGAGGTAAACCGAACCGCCAGAGGCAAAATCGGCGCGTCCGTCACCATCAAAATCAGCAACAGCCAATGCGTGGCCGCCGCCGGACCCCACCGCGACAGGATTCAGAAAGGTCCCGTCCCCCTGCCCGGCAAGGAAGGCCACAACGTTGTTGTTCTGAAGCGCGAGAAGATCCAGCTTACTGTCGCCATCAACATCCACCGCGGCCAGAGCTTGAGTTCCAGGCAGCGCGACCGTAGCAGAAACCTGAAAGACGCCATTGCCTGCACCAAGCAGCACCGCGAGGTTGGCACTTTGAGAATTGACGACAATATCGGCCTTGCCGTCGCCGTTAAAATCTCCAGTGACCGCGGCCGAGGTTAAGACAATACCCACGTCGAAATTCGACTGCGGAGTCAGAACATTCGCAGGATTCGCGTTGATTCGCTGAATGAATGGCGCAGAAATGCTGGCCGGATTCAGGGAATCTCCGCCATATCGCGCGGTGAGGATGTTGATCCCTGCAGGCAGAAGCCCCGAAGAGTAAGTTGCCCTACCACCCGCCAGAGGAGCAACACCAATGATCGTGGTGCCTAAGTAGAAGGTCACCTTACCCGTAGCCGACGCAGGCGTCACAAATGCGGTCAGCGTGAGCGCACTTCCCAGAATTGCGGGGTTGGCCGAAGACGAGAGAGCGGTTGCCGCGAAAGACGGAAGGGTCAGACACAATAACACCAGGGCCGCAGGCACCAATCCTCGCCGAGTCATCACTTTCCGAGTCCTCCGGGAGACAGATTATCCCTAATGGCAGGTTATCACAAATATTTGTGATAACCGACACAGTTAAATGAGTAGCTTTTTCACAACATTGCCCGCCACGTCGGTTAACCGGAAATCGCGGCCCATGTAGTTGTAGGTGAGGCGCTTGTGGTCGAGACCGAGGCAGTGGAGGAGGGTTGCCTGCAGGTCATGGAGGTGGATGGGGTCCTCTTCGATGTTGAAGCAGAGGTCATCGGTCTTGCCGACGGTCTGGCCCGGCTTCAGGCCACCTCCTGCCATGAACATGCTGAAGGCGACGGGGTGGTGGTCGCGGCCGGCGTTGTCGGCTTCGGAGGGCACACGGATTTCCGACATCGGCGTGCGGCCGAATTCCCCGCCCCAAACGACGAGCGTATCGTCGAGCATGCCGCGCTGTTTCAGGTCTTTGAGGAGCGCGGCGACGGGTTGGTCCGTGATATCGCAGTTCTTCTTGAGGCGCTTGTCGATTTGCGTGTGGTCGTCCCAACTGGCGTGCATGAGCATCACGCAGCGGACACCACGTTCCACCAGTCGGCGGGCGAGAAGGCAGTTCGTCGCGTAGGGTTTGGTGGGTTCTTTGTTGACGCCGTACATCTCCAGCGTGGCGGGGGATTCCTTTGAGAAGTCCAGCAGTTCCGGCGCCGACATCTGCATTTTGTAGGCGAGTTCGTAGGAGTTGATGCGGGAGGCGATTTCGCGGTCACCAGTCTTTTCCTGATGCTCCTGATTGAGGTCGCGCAGGGCATCGAGGGAAGCGCGCTGGGTGGCCTGGTTGACGCCGGCGGGGTTCGAGAGGTAGAGGATAGGGTCGCCCGAGCCGCGGAACATGGTGCCCGAGTAGGTGGAGGGCAGGAAGCCGGAGGAGAAGTTGGATTCGCCGCCGCTGGTGCCATTGCCGGAGCTGAGGACAACGAAGCCAGGCAGGTTCTGCGATTCGCTGCCGAGGCCGTAGACGACCCAGGAGCCGAGGCTGGGGCGGCCGACCTGCAGGGTTCCGGCGAAGAGCATCAGCTGGCCGGGGTGGTGGTTGAAGGCTTCGGTGTGGAGCGAGCGGACGACGGTGATGTCGTCGGCGACGGTGGAGAGGTGCGGCAGATAGTCGCTGAGTTCGATACCGGACTGGCCGTATTTCTTGAATGGTCGGCGACTCGCGAGGACGGCGGCAGTTGGCTTGATGAAGGCGAGCTGGAGGTTCTTCGTGAGGGAATCGGGGAGGGGCTTGCCGTCCCATTTTGCGAGTTCCGGCTTGGGGTCAAAGAGGTCGAGCTGGCTGGGGCCACCTTCCTGGAAGAGGAAGATGATGTTCTTCGCTTTGCCCGGGAAGTGAGATTTGCGGGGGGCGAGCGGGTTCAGGTCTGCGGCGTAGCCGTCCTTCGCGAGGAGTTGGGCGAGGGCGATGGTGCCGATGCCTCCGGCAGCTTCGCGGAAGAAATTGCGGCGGGTCTGGATCTGGCGAAATTTGAGGTCGTCGAACATGTTGATTATTCCCGCTGGTTTATTCACGTGTGATGAATTCGTCGAGGTTGAGGAGGATGCGGCTCAGGCCGATCCACGGAGCGATGGCCGTGGGGTCCTGCTGGCGGAGGGTGGCCTGGGTATCGAAGTAGTTCGCGAGACGGGCCGTCTCTTTCGGGCTGGGGGCTCGATTCAGAACCGTTTGGTACGCGAAGTTGAGGCGGCTGGTGAAGTCGCCGCTGCCTTCCGTTTCGACGCGGTTGGCCAACGCTTCGGCGGCTTCAAAGAAGGCCGGATCGTTTAGCAGATTGAGGGACTGCAGGGCCGTGTTGGAGAGGCGGCGGCGGGTGCAGGCGAGCGTGGTGTCGGGCGCGTCGAAGTTGACGAAGAGGGGGTAGGGCGTGGTGCGCTGGTAGTGGATGTAGAGGCCACGGCGGTACTTCTCGCGCCCAGGGCTTTCAATCCACTTCTTTACGGAGTAGCCGAGTTCGGCGACACCTGCCGGCTGGAACGGGCGGATGCTGGGACCGCTGACGTCGGTGTTGAGGAGGCCGCTGACGGCGAGAGCCTCATCGCGAATCAGTTCGGCGGAAAGACGCACGCGGGATTGCCGGGCGAGCAGGACGTTTTCGGGATCCTTTTGATCGAGATCAGGACGGGCGGTAGAGGCTTGGCGATACGTTCGCGAGAGAACGATCTCGCGGATGAGGGCCTTGTTGCTGAAGCCCAGGCGGCGGTATTCGGTGGCGAGCCAGTCGAGGAGTTCGGGGTGAGAAGGTTTGTCGCCCTGGAGGCCGAAATCGTCGGAAGTGCTGACGATGCCTCGACCGAAGAGCTCCTGCCAGATGCGGTTGGCTGCGACGCGGGCGGTGAGCGGATTTTCCGGGGCCATGATCCACTTCGCGAGGTCGAGGCGGGTGGGGGCGGGCTTGTCGCCATTGGGCAGGTAGCCGGGGACACCAGGTTCAACGGCATCGCCCGGGTTCTTCCAGTCGCCACGAACGGCGATGTGGGCGGTGCCGTAGTCGTTGCGCGACTCCATGACATAGGCCTGACTAAGAGCCGGAAAGTTCTTCTCGATTTCGTCGAGCTTGTCTTTGGCCTCTTTGAGTTTGGCCTTCAGGTCCTTGTCTTTATCGATGCGGGGGCCGGGAGTGCGGACGAAACGGGCGGTGATGCGGCGAGCATCAGCAAGGCCGCGCTTCTCCCAGGGAGTGCGGAGGATACGTTCGCCATGGTCGGTGCCGGCGCGGATTTCGGTGACCTGGAAGTCCCAGTCGAGTTCGATGCCGGGGTGGTCCATGGCCTGCAGCATGTCGGCTTCCCACTGCTTTTGGAGTTCGGGGATGTTGTACTTCCCGGACCACTCGTCGCGCTGTTTTTCGTAACCGGGGCGGGCACGGAGATATGAGCCGACCTCGCCAGATAATGGGGCGTGGATATCGACCTCATCGGCAGCGTTGAAGTAGGCCAGCATTTTGTAGAAATCGCGTTGCTTAATGGGGTCGTATTTGTGGTCGTGACACTGGGAGCAGCGGAGGGTGATGCCGAGGAATGTAGTGCCGGTGGTGCCGACGCGGTCGATCAACTGGTCGAAGCGGGCTTCGCGGCGGTCGACACCGGCCTCGCGATTGGTCATCGCATTGCGGTAGAAACCGGTGGCGGTACGGTCGTCGGCCGTAGCCCCCGGCAGGAGGTCGCCGGCAATCTGCTGCGTGACGAAACGGTCGTAGGGGAGGTCGCGATTGTACGCAGAGATGACCCAGTCGCGGTAGCGCCAGGCCCAGGGGCGGACAAGGTCCTTTTCGAAGCCGTCGCTGTCGGCGTAATGCGCCATGTCGAGCCAGGCGCGGGCCCATTTTTCGCCATAGTGGGGGCTGGCGAGGAGGCGGTCCACCTGACGTTCGAGGGCGGCGGGACGGGTGTCAGCGAGGAAGTCGGCGGTTTCCTGCGGAGTAGGCGGGAGGCCCGTCAGGTCGAGGGAGAGGCGGCGGAGGAGGGTGGCTTTGTCGGCTTCGGGGGAGGGGGCAACGCCTTCTTTTTCGAGGCGGGCGAGGATGAAGTTGTCGATCTGACCTGCAAGCCAGGATGTCTGTTTGACAGCGGGCAGCGCGGGGTTCTGGATGGGTTCCCAGGCCCAGTGCTTGCTGGGGGTGGCGTTGGCGGGCCAGGTGGCGCCTTCGTCGATCCAGCGGGTGAGGAGAGCAACCTGGGGGTCGGAGAGCGTGGCTCCGGTGGGTGGCATCACTTTGCCGTTGGCACCTTTGACCATGGCGATGAGACGGCTGTCGGCGGCCTTGCCGGGCTGGATGACGCGGCGGGCGGAGGCTCGGTCATCGAGGCGGAGGTTGGAGAACTGCTGCTTGGGACCGTGGCAGAGAAGACACTTCTGCTGAAAAAGCGGCTGGATGTCGCGGACGAAATCGACTTT
>CANIHR010000038.1 GCA_947467185.1 Bryobacterales bacterium | reverse complement strand
GGGTCGAAGTCGATCAGATCAACATGGGGCTTTCGCGGCTGGAGTGGTGGCGTCTTTGCCCGAACTGCAGCCACATGGAGAACCTGGAATTGACGGGGGATCACCATGCGGTCTGTCCAAAGTGCGAAAGCCCTGCCTGGCGCGAGATTGGTCAGAAAAGACAGTTGCTCCGCTTCAAGCAGGCCGTCGCCAACAGCGATGACACAAAAGTGCGGATCGACGACAGCGCAGAGGACCGGGAACCGCGCTTATACGTGCGGCAACTGCTTGCCGAGTTCGATGCCAAAGATATCAGGGAGGCCTGGCGAGTTAAGGCGGAGGCGGTTCCATTTGGCTTCGAGTTCATTTCGCGAGCGGCATTTCGGGACATCAATTTTGGGGAGTTCGGCAAACCCGGGGACAATTTCAAGGTTGCGGATCGCGAGAAACATCGCCCAGGCTTCCAACTGTGCCGGTTTTGTGGAAAGGTTCAGAAACCTCCGAAGCGTTCTCAGCAAGAGGCTCCGGAGCAGAACCACTCCTTCGACTGCGAAAAGCGGGAATCCAACGACCCGGAAAACATCGTCGAGTGCCTCTATCTCTACCGGGAGTTCGCGTCTGAAGCGCTCCGGATTCTTGTCCCCTATACGCGGGCGGGTGTGGATGAGTCGGTCATCCAGTCATTCATGGCGGCCCTTCAATTGGGGCTTAAGAAGCGCTTCGGAGGACGCGTGGATCACCTCCGACTCCTTGCACAGGATGAGCCAGGCGTCGATGGTGGTCCGCGAAGGCAGTATGTAGTTCTTTACGACTCCGTTCCCGGTGGCACGGGCTATTTGCACCAGTTGCTCGCGCAGGACGCAGGCACGCTGTGCGATGTTCTCCGGCTTGCTCTGCAAACTCTTACCGAGTGCTCCTGCAACCAGAACCCTGAGAAGGATGGTTGTTATCGCTGTCTTTACCAATACAAGCTCGGACAGATGATGGAACTCGTTTCGAGGGATCGCGCCCGACAGGTACTTGAGGAACTGGTGTCCGCTCTCGACCATCTGGAGAGAATCCCAACGGTCGCGGACATCTACATAAACCCAAACCTCGATTCGGCATTGGAGCGAGCATTCCTCGAAAGTCTCCCGAAGCTGAATAAGGTGCTCGATCTGCCGGCCGTCCGACTGGTCCAGGATGTTGTGAATGGGAAGTCGGGCTATCTGCTGGAAGTAGACGGTGAGCGGTACTGGGTTGAACCGCAGGTAGATCTGGGCAGGGATGTGGGTGTTGCCGTGCCAAGTCGACCGGACTTCATTCTCTGGCCTGCCAAATCCAGCAGCGCGCGCCTTCCGGTCGCGGTCTTTTGCGATGGATGGACGTTCCATCGCAACTGCATCCGGGAAGACGCGCTCAAACGCAGCGCAATCGTCTTGAGCGGTAAGTTTCACGTCTGGACGGTGACGCACGCTGATGTCAAAGCTGCGCTTGTGGGCGACACGAGAACAGACCTCGAGTCGCCGCTTGTCAGCATGAACCGCAATCAGCCGGAAGCTTTGCGGACGAGCAAGCTGGACCCGCGCCCACGAGCGTTTTCTGAGAATGCGGTGGCACGGCTAATCCGCCTGCTCGCGCTGGGTGACGAACCCGGCACCGATTGCGTGGCCTCCGAACTGCGCAAGGACGCGGAGTGGGCCATGCTGCTGATGGCCGAAAGGCCCGGCCAGCCCGCCTGCGTAGCGCTCGACGCGGAAATGGCTGAAATGTGGAAGCAGCTTCCAGACTGGATGAACCAGAAACCGGTTCCTTCCATTCCGGCTGGAAATCGCGAAGGCAGCGCGCCTTCGGTGCGCTATTGGTTTCCCGGTGCCCGAACCCTCAAGCTGACACCCGGGCTACTCATCATCGATGATCAGAGCGGCCTGAATGATCGCGAGATGCAGTTGATCTGGCGGAGGTGGATCTGGATATTCAACGTGTTTCAGGCTCTTCCCGGCTTCCTCATAGCAACGGGACGGGGACTGAAGAACCGCGACTACGAAGTGCTGGCCGCTCCCGCGAAATCGGTGCCCACGGTCGCACCGGGCGAGGCAGAGCGGATGAGCGCATGGAGCGAGACTCTGGAAGCCATTACCGAGGTTGTTCGCAACGGAGCCAGTCAACTTGCTCAGGCGGGAGCGCCTCCTCCGGATCGGATTGGTTTTGAGCAGGCCGACGATGATGGGAATGTAGTGGCCGAGGCTGAATTAGTCTGGAGTGCTGATCGGATAGTGGTAATCCTCGAATCGCAGCGCGAGTATCACACGGTTTGGGAATCCCTCGGATGGCGGGTAGTTGTGGCAGAAGGTGATTGGCACGCTCAGGTGCTGGAACAACTGAGTGGCAAAGGAGAAAACTGATGGCGATTCGAACCAGCGTGGCCCTGAGCCAGGATTTCCTCGCAAACCTTGCGAAACTACCGCCTGCTGTTCACAGCAAGGTCTTGAAGTGGGCTATTCGGTTTCAGGCTGACCCAACTTCTCCGGGGATCAACTACGAGCGGATTAAGTCGGCTCGGGACACCAACCTGAGATCAGTACGAATCGATCAGGATTGGCGCGGAATCGTATTCCGCTCCCCGGAGGACAACGTTTTCGTTCTCATGTACGTGGATCACCACGACGAAGCGTATCGGTGGGCCGAGGGCCGCCGGTTGGACATCAATCCCGTGACGGGAGCCATGCAGATCATTTGCCTCGACGAACAATCTGCTCCGCCCGCCTCGGAATCAGCGACGGGTGCGGAAAAGTCATCGAAAACGACTGCTCCGGGGCTCTACGACTTCTTGTCCAACAAGGAACTAATGAGCCTTGGAGTGCCCGAGGAGTTCATCCCACGGGTCCGCGGCCTGAGCTCTGAAGCTGACCTCGACAAGATTCAAGGCATCTTGCCGGTTGAAGCCTATGAAGGATTATTCCTGATTGCCGCAGGAGAGACGATCACGCAGATTCTTCAGTCTCGTGAGACACGCGTCGATCAGGAAATTGATACGGGCGACTTCGCTGCTGCACTCACCAAGGCAGAGAGCCAGTCGCGCTTTGTTGTCGTCGGGAACGACGAGGAGTTGGCTTCCATCCTGAACTCTCCGCTCGCCCAGTGGCGGGTGTTTCTGCATCCCACTCAAAAGAAGCTGGCCATCGGCAACCGGAGCGGCTCGATGCGGATTTTGGGCGGCGCGGGCACAGGGAAAACGGTTCTTGCCATGCATCGCGCGAAGTGGCTTGCTGAGAATGCCACTCCCGACGGCCAGAAGGTTCTTTTCACCACGTTTACGAAGAACCTCGCTTTCGACATCCTCGAAAACCTGCGGACGATCTGCAGTGCCGACACCCTGAAAAAGATCGAGGTGGTCAATCTGGATGCCTGGGTATACGGCTTTCTCCGAGGGCAGCGGTACGAGCACCGCATTGTCTACAACCGGCGCGAGGAGGCGTTGGAAGCGTGGCGTCGGGCCATGACTCTGGCGGACTCTGCTCTGGGGCTTGATGAGTCCTTCTATGAACAGGAGTGGGAAGACGTAATCCTCTCTCAGGGCATCGTGACGCGCGATGAATACCGAGTGGCAAAGCGAACGGGTCGCGGCGTCGTCCTGACCAGAGCCAAGCGGGATAGTGTCTGGGCGGTGTTTGAGGAGTACCGAGCGCAACTGGCCAGTCGGAAACTCAAAGAGGTCGATGACGCATATCGGGACGCAGCCGCGCTGATCAGTAAGGGCGCGACCGCCGGTTCGTATTCAGCCATCGTCGTAGACGAAACCCAGGACTTGAGTTCGCAGGCCCTGCGCCTGCTGCGCGCCATTGTTGCAGTCGGCCCCAATGATCTCTTTTTCGTCGGTGATGGCCATCAGCGAATTTACAAGAAGAACAAGGCAGCAATGAGCCGGTGTGGCATCGATATTCGTGGGCGCAGCCGAAAGCTCTACCTCAACTACCGCACCACCGAAGAGATCCGAAACACGGCAGTGGCTCTGCTCGAAAACTGCGCTGTGGACGATTTGGACGGTGGGAACGACGAGATCCGCAAGTACAAATCCCTGTCACACGGGCCCCGCCCTGAAGTGGAAGTGCTCTCATCCCTGGAAGCCGTTCCTGCCCGAGCGCTGGAGCTGGTTCAGGCTGTGAAGGACGAGGAGCGACAGGACGGATACACCGTCTGTGTAATTGCCCAGAACAAAGCGGTACGGGATCTGACTCGCAGGTTCGTCAGCAACGCAGGGCTCGGTACACACACAATCGAGGCGACGGAAAAGGACACCCAGGAATCGGCAAAGATCCGTTTCTCAACAATGCACCGCGCGAAGGGACTTGAGTTCGATCAGGTCGTCGTAATAGCGCAAAAAAGCCTGTTGGAAGGCCCTGAGGCGGACCAGTACAGGAAGCTCGTGTACGTGGCTCTTACCCGTGCAAAGCGCGTGGCGGCGCTGCTTGAGTATTAGTGCGCGTTTCTGCGCTACAACCTCAGTTGCGCAAAGTCCCGACGATTGCTGACGATCCCGAATAGCCGACGCTGTTCTTTCCAACTGACAACAGTAGTGATCGGTCGAAGATCTCTTTCCGAAAGGGCAAGCTCGGCGTCTTCCAGTAGGGCTTGTTGGAGGTCCGGCGCAAGATTGAGGAGATTCATGATCTGGGTTATCCGTGCACGAGTCACGTAGCCCAGTCTTGCCAGATCCGCGAAATCCTGCACTTCGCCTCGTTCTACCATATCCTCGAACTTGATTGCCAAAGCGATTAGCCGCGCCAAACGGGAGATCCGAGGCGGCTCAGGCTCCGAAGGCTGCCGATCCGCCCGTGGCCGCCCTTTGCGAAGCGCCGTTGGATTCTTTACTTCAATTTCGATTTCAAGCGCGAGTTCCTTCACCGGCATCGCGATGCCTCCCTCTGGACCAGTTCCTTGACGCCCGCAGACTTGAAGCTCACCGTGATCTTCCCCGTTCGGCCGTCGTAGCCAACCTTTTCGACCAGTTGCCGCAGGAGAATGCGTTGTTCTTCGAGGTTCATCGCCTTCCAGACCGACTCGAAGTTCACCATCGCGTGCCGTAGTTCTCCGTCGTCGATCCGTTGCTTTTCGCGTCGCGCGATCTCACGACGCAGGTCCTCCGTGCGAGCTTCTCCGATGGCGAGGCGCTCCTTAATGTCAGCCAGGCGCGGGGCGTCTTCGTCGCGCAATCGGGGAATTTGCGACTTCAGGTTCTTGACGCGCCCGTTCTCGGTTCTCAACTCGGCTCGCAGGCCAGCGGTGATTTCCTCGGCGCGCCGTCGCGCCACGGTTCCGGTCTCCGCGAGAATCTCAGGGTGAATTGCGACCCGCTTGATGCTCTCCACAACAGCCTCCTCCACCGACGGGGCTGACACGGAGCGCGATGAACAATAATCGTCGAGCTTCTGTTGAGAGCGATAGCAGACGTAATACCGGTAGCGCCGTTGCTTGTTCGAGGAATATGTCGAGTACATGCCCGACCCGCAGCACGAGCAGTAGATCATCCCGCGAAGCAACGAATCCATCTTGATGCGGTGTACCTTGCCGGGCGTCCAGGTATTTTCCTTGAGGCGAGTCTGAACGAGATCGAAGGTCTCCTGATCGATGATCGCCTCGTGCTCGCCGGGGAACAGGTCGCCGACGACGCGCACCCTGCCGGTGTAGAGGACGTTGCCAAGAAGGCCGTAGACGTGGCACCTCCGCAAAGTACTGCCTCCGTAGAGCTTGCCTGCCGTCGTCGTCCACTGTTTATTGCGCCAGCCCCAGCGGTCGAGGCGCTGCACCATTTCCACGACGGGTGTGCCTTCGATATACATGGCGAAGATCTTGCGGACCCGATCAGCCTCCTCTTCATTGACGACCAATTTCCCGGCCCGCGAGTCGAGGTCGTAGCCCAGAATGATGTGCCCGCCTGTCCATTTCCCTTTCTTGCGGGCGGCGGTCTGCTTGTCGCGCGTTCGGTCGGAAATGATCTCCCTCTCGAACTGCGCGAAGGACAGAAGGATGTTCAGGGTCAGCCTTCCGAGCGGCACATTCGTGTTGAACTGCTGGGTGACCGAGACGAACGCTACTCCGTGCTTCTCGAACAAACCCATCATCTTGGCGAAGTCGATAAGGGAACGGCTGAGGCGATCCACTTTGTAGACGACCACGCAGTCGATCTTCCCCGCCTCGATGTCGGCCAGCAGCTGGCGCACGCCCGGCCGCTCCATGTTGGAACCCGTGTAGCCACCGTCGCTGTACTGGCCGGGAGCGAGAACCCAGCCATCATGACGTTGGCTCAGGATGAACGCCTCTGCCGCTTCGCGCTGCGCGTCGAGGGAATTGAAAGCCTGCCCCAACCCCTCCTCCGTGGACTTGCGCGTGTATACAGCGCACCGGATGGGCTTGGGGGCGTTGACGTTGGTCGGGTCGCTCATGCCTTCCTCCCCGGCTTGACGCCAAGCCCGAAGAACGCGAACCCGTTCCACGGAGTTCCGGTCGCTTCACGCACTGCGGAACTCAGCGAATGGTGGATGTGGCCGTCGTACTCGAAGCCGTCCTCACGAACCCGGATGACGATGCTCTTTCCCTTGTAGCGCCGCACCAAATCGGTGCCGGGAATTGGGAGCCGCGGATCGCCTGTTGGCACCACGCGCGCCTCGACAGCGAGGCTCTCGTCCAGTTCCTTCTTCAGGAAGTTCTTCGGAGGCCGAATCCGAAGATCAGCCTCGTTGGCGATCTCAAGAGCGCGCTGCCTGGCGCGTTCCGAAAGGCCGCCCTCGGCGTTGGCCTGAATGCGCCATGCGATACGCCGGAAGAGGAACTGCTTGTGGTTGGATCGGCTCGATTCGCCGAAGACCTCGCGATACTTTTCTTTGAGCTGACCGACTGTCATGTGGCGCAGCGCCTCGATTTGTTCGCGCAGGCCCGTTGATCGTTTTATCTCTGTTTTCATAGCGTTAACTCACCAGTCAATGAGTCACTCTTTGTCTCTGGACAGTCAACTGCCTTTGGGGCGGATTCGGGAAAGCGCAGGCGCAGGTATGCCGATGCGAGAACGCTGGCGATTTGCCGGATGGCCTCGGCGCGATCAGGATCGCGGTCGTTCATGAGCGGGTCTCCTTTGGAGGCCCCGACCCACGACGATGTCCGCTTTGCGGTCGATGCGCCGTCTGGTGGGAGTAATCGACGCGGATATTTCCGCGTTCGATGTCTATATACGCAGGGACGGTGGAAGTTGTCTCACTCGGGGTCTCCGATTCAGCTCGGGCGTTAACCACTCACGGCAATCGGGGAATGAGACGGGGAGAAACGAGGCCGAGAAGGAGTGGAACCGACGGAGCGTTGGAGGCCCGAGCGAGACTGGCTCGAAATGGAGAGACGAACGGAGACGTAAGTTCTTCGAAAGACTAGGGCAGGACGAGAGGTCGATGTATCAACCAACGGGCAGGTAAATCAGTGTAAAAAAACAATTTGGCTCCTCAGGTAGGATTCGAACCTACAACCCTTCGGTTAACAGCCGAATGCTCTGCCGTTGAGCTACTGAGGAGCAGTGCCAAACTTTTTCTATCTTACAACACCCGCTTTACCGGAGTCGAGATCACGCACCAACTGCCGAAAAAGCTTCAGTCCCTCCAGATGCCGGGGACCAAGCTCAAACTGAATGCTCTCAGTCAGATAAGCCTTCCCCACCGGCGCCGGAAACCCGCGGTCCACCTCGCCCAGAGCCGAAATCTCGTCCATCCGATCCCGGCCCCAGTGCCACGATTCCACGAACGCTTCCCGCACACCGGGGATCCCCAAAGCGGACGACCGCCCTGCCCACGCGGCAAACACCATAGGCAGCCCGCTCCACGCGGTCCATTCCGTCCCCAGGTCCAGCCAGTTCCACCCCAACTGCTCCGGTTCCAGCCGCAATGCTGGGTCGCCAATCACCAGTGCCGCATCGCTCGACTCCAGCATCGCCGCCACATCCGGCTCCTGTGTCCGTAACTCCGGTGTGACGCCGTAACGCTCGCGCAGCAGAATCCGCGACAAAGCGACCGATGTCCGCGAACTCGAATCCACCGCAAAGGTACGAATCTCCCGGAACGGCACCTTCGAGAACAGCAGGATACTCCGTACCGCGCCTTCGCACGCGATCCCGACATCAGGCAGAAAATCCAGCCCCAGGCGCTCAATCTCGGCACACGGCACCAGCCCGATCTGAGCCTCATCCCGTGCCAACGCCTCTGCGCAACGCGCCGGAAGATCAAAACGGAAGTCGAAGCGGCCCTGCAACGGCCCGTGCAAAAAGCCCCAAACGAGGGGCCATGTATTCAGATAGCTGACAGCGGAAACGCGCAATTTTCAAGTCTAGCCAACCACTCTCCGCGTCCTTCGCCACTAACGCCCCGCGATCCGGCTAATATCTTGTAGATGCTCACTCGGCGTAATCTGCTGCAAACCTCGCTGGCCCTCCCGGCCCTTCTGCCCGCAGCCCCCACGAAATCGACCTTCCTCGGCATTACCGTCATGCCAGAGGACTACCAGGTGGAAGGCATCCCGCAGGTCATCGCCAACCTCAAATCGCGCGCCCGAGCCACCGCCGTCGCCACGTCGCCCTACGTGATGCAGCCTTCTGACGCCCAGCACGGCCAGCGCCAGCCGCCCATCGACGCCGGTGCGGGCGGTGTCCGACTCCTCGACCGCCCCCTCTGGGGCAAGCGCGAAATCTACACCACCTCCTCCCCCAGCTTCACCCCCAACATCACGCTCTACAAAGGCCTCCGCTACCAGCCCGGCGAGCCGGACGACCTGACCAAAACCCAGGGAGCGATGGTCCGCGAATTCCTCCGCGCCGCCAAAGCCGCCGGCCTCAAAACCTACTTCCAGATCCAGTCCGTCATCCCACCCAACTACATCGTCACCTCCGGTGGGCCCACCGAAGACGACAAACCTCGCCTCCCTGACGGCAGCGTTCCGAAACGCCGCGTCGGCAACACAGGCAGCCTCGCCTCCCCCGACATCCGCCGCTACACCCAGGCACTCATCACCGACCTCTGTCAGCAATACCCCGAAATCGATGGTCTCCGGGTCGACTGGCCCGAATACCCGCAGTACACCCTCGACGACGCCTTCCTCGATTTCAGCGCCCCGGCTGAAATCGCTGCCAAACGCCTCGGCTTTGACTTCGGCCGCATGCGCCGCGAAGCCCTCTCTCTCTACCGGCACCTCCACGGCAACCTCACCGACGCCGATCTGCGCAACCCGAACTTCGCACTCCTCCCCGCCCTCAGCAAAAGCCCCGGCCTGCAGGATCTGTCCCGCTTCAAAGCCTCGCTCACCAGCGAACTCCTCGCTGGCTTCCGCGCTGCCCTCACGGCCGCTGGTGGCCCCCAAAAGGAGCTCGTCCCCAACGCTTTCCCTCCCCCGTTCTCCTTCTCGTCCGGCATGGACTACCGCCTCGCCGCGCGTCACGCCAATGGCCTCAGCGTCAAGCTCTACACTATGCACTGGCCGATGATCCTGCGCTTTTATGGCGACGCCCTGCTCCAGGCCAACCCGGGGCTTTCCGAAGAACTACTGACCAAACGCCTCGTCGCGACCCTCGGCATAGCCGACGGCCCGGGCCACCCGCACCTGACCGACTACTCCTACCCCGACCCCGAAACGCCCCACCACGCCGGCCTCAACGCCCAACGCAATAAGATCGAGACCGCCCAAAAGGCTGCGGGAAGCACCCCTGTCTACGCCCTGGCACACGGTTACGGCCCCCTGGCCGATTTCGAAGAGCGCCTCGGCATCGCCTGGTCCGCCTCCCGCCAGCGCGTCTGGATCAACCGCTACGGCTACCTCACGGAAGCGAAAATTGACGCCATCGGCCGGATTTGCAGGTAGTTCCCCAGGCACCTCCCCTGTAAACCCGTGCTAAATTTGGCTATAGGACGCTTTTTGTCCACCGGCCTTTACCCGACTGCATGAGACCCGTTCTCGTCCGCACAGCTGCGCTGTTGTCCCTTGTCACCGCGGCGGTTGCACAAATCACCCTCAACCCGACTCCGTCGCGAGCGATCGGGCAACTCTCCACCAAAATCACGTCGTTGACTCCGAATCTGGTGGAAGGCCGCGAACTGCTCAATCCTCAGGGCATCGGCCTCGATCTCTCCACCAATCCTCCGGGCCTCTACATTTCCGACACCGGCAACAACCGTGTCCTTGGGTACCGCAGCGCCGTCGGTTTCGCAAATGGACGGAAGGCCGATATCGTCATCGGCCAGGTAGATTTCGAAACCACCTTCGGCCAGGGCCCCGGCCGCACTGCCACGCCCCGAACTACCGGTACCACCTCGCCCACAGGCCTTGCCGTTGACGCCAAAGGAAATCTCTATGTAGTGGATGCCGGCAACAACCGGATCCTCCGCTTCCCCCGGCCCTTTGCCCAGACCGGCGACCAACTCCCCGATTTCGTCATCGGCCAATCGGGTTTCACGACCAGCGGAGCGAATCAGGACGGCCTTTCGGCTTCCTCCCTCGCGTTTAGCGCCACCATCAGCAACGTCGCCACCACGGCACTCTCCGGCCTTGCGTTCGATGCCAACGGCAACCTCTGGGCGACTGACCCTCTCAACAACCGCATCCTCCGCTACAACGCAAAAGACATCACCGCCGAGTCCCCGCCAGGACCCGCCGCCGACCTCGTCCTCGGCCAGCCCGATTTCACCAGCAATACTTATACTCCGCGCGGCTCTGCCTCAACGACTCTCAGCGCCATCGCCTCCCCCACCGGCATTGCCTTCGATGCCTCCGGACGCCTCTTTGTGTCCGAATCGATCGCGACCCTGCGCGGCCGCATCCTGGTTTGGAATGCGCCGTCGTTCTCTGGCCAGCCCGCCACCCGCATCCTGGGCGTGGTTACCGATTCCAACCCACCCGCCGTCAGCGACATCCAGTTCAACGCCAGCCCCACCGGTATCTTCATCGCCGGCAACCAGGTCGGCGTCACCGATAGCCTGAACAGCCGCCTCCTCCTGTATCCGCCCGTGGACCAGTGGAGTTCCGACACCCTCAACCAGCCCGCCGCCGAAGTGGTTGGGCAGAAGGACTTTTTCACCGGCACTTCAAATCAGGGTCTGGCCTTCGCCGGAGCCGGAACGCTCTCCCGTCCGAATACCGCGGTCTTCTTCAACGGAGAGCTCTATGTCGCCGACACCTCGAACCATCGCGTCGTCATCCTGCCTCGTGCGGGCAACACCTTCGGCCCAGCCGCTCGCATCCTCGGCCAGGATGCGCCCGACCAGAACGCCCCCAACCTGATCGAAGGCCGCGAATTCAACTTCTCCCAGGGCGGAGATGCGGGCCTCGCCGTCGATCTCAACTCCACCCCACCCCGACTCTACGTCGCCGATACCTACAACAACCGAATCCTGGGCTTCAAAGACCTCCGCAACATTCCGTTCGGCGCGAAGGCCGACATCGTTATCGGCCAGCCAGACTTCCGGCACCAGACCGTCAACTACCCCGCAAACGACGCCAACAAACCCAATCAGTCGGGTCTCTTCGCCCCCACTGGCCTCTACGTTGACCCCGACGGCAATCTCTACGTCGCCGACAGCGGCAATGGCCGCGTCCTGCGTTTCCCGAAGCCTTTCGAAAACTACGTTCCCGGCGCGCTCCAGAAGGCCGATCTCCTCCTGGGCCAGCTAAACTACTTCACCCGCATCCCGGACGCCTCCGCACGCACGATGTCCTCGCCCTATGGCATCGCGCAGGCCAGCGAACACGGTCTCCTCGTTTCCGACGCGGGCAACAACCGAGTCCTGTTCTTCCCAGGCACCTCGAAGACCTTCGTTAGCGGCCAGTCCGCCACGATTGTCTTTGGCCAGAAAGACTTCACCTCATCCGCCGCAGGCAGTGGGCCCAACCAGATGAGTTCCCCGCGCCACATCGCGACGGATCAGGACGACCACCTCTATGTCGCCGACCCCGGCAATGGCCGCGTCCTCATCTTCGACCACGCCCCCACGTCAGTGCCGGACGCCTCCGCCGCCATCACGCTGACCAAGAACCTGACCAGCCCCCGGGGTATGTACGTCAGCCCGGCGACGGGTGATATCTGGGTTGCCGACGCGGGTGCCAATGTCGCCATACGTTTCCCCCCATTCATCGCGCTCGCGGCCAACGACTTCACACCTAATGCAGCCATCTCCAGCCTTAGCCCCCGCGCCGTCACGCAGGACCAGTGGGGCAATGTCTTCATCGCGGACAGCGCCAATCGGGTTGCCATCCATGTGCCCGGCGTCACCGCGCTTAACGCCGCCAACTACCTCTACACGAACTCTCTGGCCCCCGGCATGATTGGGGCGCTGTTCTCCGCCAGCAATATCAAGCAGTTCGGCGATAAGACCGAGTCGGCGACCGCACTACCTCTGCCCCGCACCCTCGCGGGGGTGCAGTTACTGTTTAACGGCAAAGCGGTACCGCTATTCTTCGTTGGCCCCGGCCAGATCAACTTCCAGGTTCCCTACGGCGCGGCCACCAGCGGCACCGCAACACTGCAGGTGATCGACACTGTCACAGGACGCATCCTGGGCGAAACTACCGCCGGCATGGCGCCAGCCATCCCGGGCATCTTCACCCAGGCGGCGAACGGCAGCGGCGCCGCCATTGCCCAGAATGAGGACGGCACGCTCAACACTGCGGCCAACCCCGCCGTCGCCGGCAAGGTCATCGTTCTCTACGGCACCGGCCAGGGCTTCATCGACAACGCTCCGGAAGACGGCACAGCACCCGGCAAAGCTGCGCCTTCATCCCGTCCACCCACGGTTTTCATCGGCACCGAATTCGTGACAGGCGAGGACATCCTCTACGCAGGCATGGCCCCGACGCTGGTCGGTGTCTGGCAGGTCAACGTCCGCATCCCCAAAAACCAAATCACGCTGGCGGAAAACCCAACCCAGGTTGTCATCTTCCAGAACAGTGTGCCCAGCGGGGGCGGCGGTCTTGGCCGCAAGGTGATTATCTACGTGAAGCAGCCGTAGCCGCTAATCACCGTAGACAACGTGGCGTCGCACAGCCGTCGCTTTACCGGTGACGTCGTCCACATCCACAATCACCGAGTGCAGTTCCACCATGCCCTTGGCGGGTTCCATCTTTACCGGCTGCTGACTCAGGAACTTGTGCAAAATCGGGTCCTTCTCGACGCCGATTACGGAGTCATAAGGCCCCGTCATACCGCAGTCCGTCTGGTAAGCCGTACCGCCCGAGAGAATCCGCGTGTCCGCAGTCGGGATATGCGTGTGGGTACCGACCATCGCCGAAACCCGGCCATTCAGATACCAGCCCATCGCGATTTTCTCGCTGGTCACTTCGGCGTGAAAATCCACGAACCGAACCTTTACGTCGGCAGGCAGCGCCGCCAGAATCGCATCCGCCTTACGGAACGGGCAATCGGTGTTCGCCATATAGACACGACCCTGCAGGTTAATAACGGCGATCTTCACACCCGACGGCGTCTCGTGGACGTAAACACCGGCACCTGGTGACGGATCGGGATAATTCGCTGGCCGCAGCAGCCGGGGCTGGTGCTGGAAATAAGTCAGGATCTCTTTCTTGTCCCAGATGTGGTTGCCCGTCGTGATTACATCCACTCCGTACCCCAGCAAATCCTGCGTGATTCCGGGCGTAATCCCAAACCCGGCGGCGGAGTTCTCGCCGTTTGCAATCACCACATCAATGCCCTGCGTCGCCCGGATATCGGCCAGGTGGTCCGCCACAATCCGGCGCCCCGCGTGCCCAAAAATATCACCGATGAAAATTAGTCTCAATTCAGGAGTGTGACATACGAGCGGTGTCGTCCCACACCACAGCGCAAAACCGGCGCATCTCGGCGAAGCCTGCCCGCTCGTACAAACGGCTCGCTTTTTCGTTCGACGCCGTCACACTGAGTGTTACCTTACGGGCCCCGGCTTCTCCCATTGGAGGCATCGCCCGCCGCAGCAGTTCGCGCCCCAGCCCCAGGCCCCGCGCCTCCGGCCCCACGCAAAGCTGCGTGATGTGGGCGGTGTCGGAAGCCACAAAACTCGTCAGCACTACCCCCGCCAGCCATTCCGTCCGCCGGTCAATCGCGAACAATGATCCTGGCCGGAAGAACTCCCCGCACCCGGCATTCTCCAGCAGCGAGCGCAGAAAGCCCACCGCGCCCGCTTCCGTCAGGAACTGGTCATTGATCTGCCCGTCAACATGCCCTTCGTAGGCGCGAACAATCAACTGTGCCAACGCAGCCCGTCCCGACGGTTCCCACTCCATAAAACGGAATCGTTCATCCACCGCTGCCGCCCCAACCGGCTGCAGCCAGACCAGTGGATCCCGCACCATCAGACGCCGCTCAAACAGCCGCACAAACCGGTCCAGCGCCAGCGTACGCGTAATCTCCGGTGCCACCAGCATCAACTGGCTCTCCACCCGGCGTACTCCCGGAGTGCCGGTCAGGGCATCCAGCAGAATCTTGAACAGCCGGACTTCGGAATCCGCCTCGCGCCAGCGACGCCGCAGGTAGATATCACCCACCAGCCCCTTCGGCTCCTCCAAAATGGTGTACCCGTAACCGGCCACTTCCTCGCCATCCAGCAAAGCCACGCCCGGCAAAGTTCGCGGCCCCACAAATCGGCGGATCTGCTCCGCGTTCGGCGCAAAATCCCACTCCAGTTCCGACGCCCATTCCTCCTGCTCTTCAGCGAGCAGGGGTTCCAGTTGCCGCAGGTCCACTTGACGCAGGTCTACAAGCTGAAGTCCTGTCTGGATCACGGGTTCCCGTTCAGCGCTCAGTTGGTCTCAACCGTCAGGGGCCAGATGGAACCCTGAGGAGAGCTTTCGTCCACGCCAGGATAAGGCCGCCCGGGCAGCACAAAGTGGTCGTCGCAGCGAGGCTCGTAGGTCTCGTCGCCACCCACCAGAATCTGCGGACTGTTGTAGTGCGCAGGCTCCCCGTTGATGATCCTCTGCGGATACAGAGCCCGCCCACCGCATTTCGTGCAGTACGACGTCATCCACATACAGCGGTCTTCCGCCAGAAGCGCCAGATCGGGTGTGGAGCCAAATGGTTCACCGCGGAAATCGAAGGCGAGGCCCGCGCCGATCACGTCGTAGCCCCGTTCCAGCAGGTGCTTCACCAGCTGAAAGAAACCCGAATTGCGGGGGAAGAACTGCACTTCGTCGAACGCGATGATCTCGAACCGACAGCCCAGTTCGGACTCCCGCGCGCTCAGGATCGGCCATAGATCGCTCGGATCGCTGGCTGTGATTTCCTCGGCAATATCCTCGTCGCCGCGCCTGCTGCGGATCGTGTTCATGCCGCTCCGCGTGTCAGTGCGGGGCTTGAAGACGGCGATCTTTTTGTTGCCATAACGCCGCAGGGTCTCGATCTCGGTGAGAAGATGCCGGGTCTTGCCCGACGCCATATTCCCGATAAAGAGACGTAAGAATTTTCCGCGCATCACGGTATTTAGGGGCTCCAGTAGTGAAAGTGTAACAGGCTGAGCGGAAATGGCAGGCGTGCGTAAATAGGGAGGTGGAAAACACCTCCGTTCTTGAACCCGGCCGCACCCTCGGCGTCATCGGCGCCGGCGTCATGGGCACCACGCTCATCAAAGGCCTGCTCGACGCCGGACTCGTCACCAGACCGCAAATCTGGGCGACTGCCCGCACCGAACAGACCTGCACCGAAGTCGCGGCAGATCTGGGGATTGCCACGCAGCGCGACTACCGGGAAATTGCGGAGACCTCCGGCATCATCCTCGTCTGTTGCAAACCCGCCCAGATTGCCACCATCTGCGAGAAACTTCGCGAGGCCCACCTTCGCCCCGATACGCTGCTGATTTCGATCCTCGCCGGGGTCACCCTGGAGCGCCTGCAGTCATTGCTGCCCGGCATCTGGATCCGGTCGGTTCCCAATACCCCGTGCGTGGTTCGCGAAGGGATGACCGTAGTCTGCGCCGGGAGCCTCGCCACATCCAGCCACCTCGAAATCGCGGAACGCATCTTCCGCTCGGTCGGCACCTGCCTCACCGTGGAAGAGAACTACTGCAATGCCGTCACCGCGCTCAGCGGCAGTGGCCCGGCCTACATGTACCTCGTTGTGGAAGCGCTTGCCGATGCCGGGGTCCGCGTGGGGCTGCGCCGCGAAATGGCGCTGACGCTCGTCGCCCAGACCATGCTCGGCTCCGCGAAGATGGTCCTCGAAACCGGCCGGCACCCGGCGTCCCTGCGAGACGACGTGACTACACCCGCCGGTTGCACCATCGGAGGCCTGCTGATGCTGGAAGACGGCAAGATCCGCTCTGTGCTGGCGCGCGCAGTGGAAGAGGCGACCCGAATCGTCGAGCATCTGGGAAAACCCGCAAAACACTAAAGCGCGGCGCGGGATCTGCCGATAGACAGGCAGAGCGCCAGTGTTATCCCTGCGGCCATTTTCGGAAAGTCACAGTCGCCATGCGGCGGAGACGCTGCAGCGTGTGGTCTGCATTCTGCTGGAAGGCATTTCTATGAACGCCTTTCACGGCGGACCACCTGCCCGACCCTTCCAGACGACGATCAGCAGCCTCCGCAGCCAGTTTGCGGGCCTGGCTTTGGACGATGAGGATCGCGCCGTCTCCATCTGCAACAAGGCCGTTGGCTGTCTGGAACACTTCGGCGATGAAACGGAGCGGTTGGTGGCCAGCCGGACGCAGGCGCTGGAAGTCACATTTGGTCTGTTCACGGAAGCGCTTCAACGGATCGCGCGTGGCACCTGCGAAGAAGCCGTGGAAGCGGCGGCCGGACTGGAGCGCGTTACTCGGGATCTGAGCTCTCCCGATTCCCTTCGCCGCGCCCTCGACGCCATTTGCGAGGCCACCGAACGCCATGAGCGTTTACGGAATGAGATCGAACGCGATCTGACCCTTTCCAAAGGGATGCAGAATCGGACAGAGGGCGACCCCGCGACGGGGCTGCCCGAGGCCCATGAGGCGATTCAGGTCATCAGCAGCCTGATCGAAGGGGCACGCGCGGGCCATATCCTCGCGTTCATAGTTGAGCACTTCGATTCCATCAATACCCGTTTCGGCCTGACCGTCGGGGAGCGGGTACTGCAAACCTTCGCCCAGCACCTGGCGCAGCGGATGCACGCCCGGGAAAAGCTGTTCCGCTGGCACGGGGCCTGCTTCGTGGCCATCACCGATGAAGGGCTACCCGATTCCATGCTGGCCGCCGAGGCCGCCCGGATCGCGACGACAAAGATGGAGTACGCCAACACGGTCGGCCCCCGGGACTTCGTGTTGCCGATTACCTGCGCCTGGACCATGTTGCCCGTCCCACCCGGCGCGCCGCTCGCGGGTGTCGTCCGAACGCTGGACGAGTTCGCTTCGGGAAAACTGGCTGGCCACCACAGCGGCAGGCCCTTAGTCCGGCGTTAAGCTGGCTTCCGGGCTTCCAGCATGCGCCATTCCAGTTCCCCAAATTCAGCCTGCACCACCATGCCGGCCTTCGTTAGTGCGGCCTGAACGCCCGCCACATCCGGAGCTTCAAAACCGCTCAAAATGGCCAGGCCGCCGGGCTTCAGAATCCGAAACCAGTCCGGAGACAGTTCGGCAATCCACGCCGGGCTGATGTTGGCGACGATCAGATCTGCCACTCCGTCGCCCACCGCATCCGCAGACCCGGTAAACACCGGCACCGTGACGCCGGCCTTCTCGAAATTCTCCAGCGCAGCGGCTGCCGCCTGTGGATCTGTGTCGGACGCAAAGGCCCGCCGCGCTCCCAGTTTCAGCGAGGCTTCGGAGAGAATCCCAGAGCCGGTTCCGATGTCGACAATCGTCATCCCCGGCCGCACATTCCGCTCTACTGCTTCCAGACAAAGGCGCGTCGTCTGATGCGCCCCCGTGCCGAACGCGAGGCCCGCGTTGGTCACAATACGGATGCGGCCTTCCGGCGTTGGGTCGTCGCGCCACTCCGGAACCACATAGATCCGCTCGCCGATTTCCATTGGATGCAGGTGCTCGCGGGCGAATGCCACCCAGTCGCGGGTGTCGGCCGGCGTGGCTTCTCCTCCAAAGCGGGCGAGGATCGCGGACTGGTCGGCGCCGGTATCAAAGAACACGCGGAACCGGACGAGGTCGTCCCATTCTTCGAGCTCGTTTGTGCCCGTACAGCCGGCCTCGAAAAGGTCGGCGATCAGAATATCTTTGTCCGCTTGCGGGCAATCAAGGTCGATTGAGAACATATAGTTTGATGAAATTTCAGGGAATCTACGTGGCAGCCGCCACGCCGTTCGATCACACTGGCGCAATCTACCGCACCAAGGTCCAGCATAACTTCGAGAAGTGGAGCAGGACGGCCGTCGCTGGTTTTGTCGTTGCCGCCCATGCCGGAGAAGGCCCGCTGCTCTCGGCCGACGAGAAGGTGGAGGTCGTCGCTCAGGCAGCGAAGTCCGTGCCGGAAGGCAAGGTCATCCTGTTCGACGTTTCGTCCGAAGGCGTTCGCCTGGCGGTGGATCTCGCGCAGCGCGGCGCGACTGCCGGTGCCCACGCGGTCGTCAGCCTGGTGCCCCATGAGTATCGCGGCATGATGTACGGCCCCGAAGCGCAGTTGCTCTACTTCCGCGCCCTGGCCGACCAGTCGCCCGTTCCGGTCCTGGTTCACAACGCTCCCCTCACCACCGGTGTGGACCTCGCGCCCGAAACCGTAGCCAAACTCGCCAGCCACCCCAACATCCGGGGTGTCATCGAAACCGGTACCCCCGTGGGCCGCATTGCCCATCTCCGCGCCGTTTGCGGCAAAGACTTTGCCGTGCTCGCCGGTACTGAAGGCCAGCTCTGGGAGTCGCTGCGCACCGGAGCCAATGGCGCTGCCCTCGCCTTCGCCAGTGCCGCGCCCTATGCGGCCATAGCCGTGTGGGAAGCAAACCGGACCCGGGAAGAGGAAGCAGGCATCGACTGGCAGGGCCGTATCGCCCACCCCTCCATCCTCGTCACCGATCTCTACGGAGTCGCCGGTCTGAAGCATGCGATGGACCTGAACGGCTATTACGGCGGTCCGCCGCGCCTGCCCTTCTCGGTCGTTGGCACCGACGCCCGCAACGAAATCGAAGACGCCTTCCGCGATTTGAAGGGTTAAGCCATGGCCGAGACGCTGCAACAGAAGCTCGACCTTGTGCAGCAGCGAATCCACGCGGCCTGTGCCCGCGCCCACCGCGATCCGGCGGGTGTGCGACTGCTGGCCGTCACCAAGATCTTCCCGGTGGATGTGATCCGTGAAGCGCACGCTATCGGGCTGCGCGAGTTCGGCGAAAACTACGTGCAGGAGATGGAGACCAAAGCCCCGGCGGTTGCCGACCTGGAAGGCGCCCGGTTCCATCTGATTGGGCACCTGCAGTCGAACAAGACGAAGAAGGCGGCGCAGATCTTCCAGACCATCGACAGCGTGGACAGCGTCAAATTGGCCCGCCGCCTCGATGCCGAAGACGTGCCGCTCGACATCACGATCGAAGTGAAGCTCTCCCACGAGGAATCGAAGACCGGAGCCGACGCTGCAGGCCTGACCGACCTTGTCGAAGCCGTCCGCACCAGTCGCAATCTTCAGCTAAAAGGTCTGATGACGGTGCCGCCCTGGTCGGAAGACGTGGAACTCTCCCGGCCCTATTTCGCAAAGCTGCGCGAACTTGCCGCCCGCCACAACATCGCGGAACTCTCGATGGGCATGTCGCACGATCTGGAAGTCGCCATCGAAGAAGGTGCCACCTGGGTTCGGGTCGGGACGGCGCTGTTCGGCAAACGGAAGAAACCGTGAAGCCCTGGCATTTCGCGCCCCCGCTCGGGTCTCGTTCCGGAGTTGCCGATTACGCCGCCGCGCTTGACCAGCACCTGACGGGCGACCATCAGCCGCTCTATCACCTGGGCAATAACGGCCTCCATCGCGAGATCTACGCGAAGGCGATCACGCAGCCTGGCGTCGTGATCCTGCACGACGCAGTCCTGCACCACTTCCTCCTGGGAACGCTGAGTCGCGACGAGTACATCGCCGAGTTCGTCTGCAACTACGGCGAATGGAAGCGGGATTTGGCCCAGGAACTCTGGGATCACCGGGCCGCCAGCGGCACAGACCCTCGCTATTTCGATTTCCCGATGCTCAGGCGCGTTGCCGAGACCTCCCGGGCGGTGATCGTTCACAACCGGGGCGCTGAGCGTCTGGTGCGCGACCACGGGGCAAAGACGGTCCAGGTAATCCCGCATTTCCACCAGCCGGCGACGGTGGACGTGGTGGATGGCCTCCATTTCCGCCAAAAGCTGGGCATTGCCCCCGGCACGACGATGTTCGGCATCTTCGGCTATCTGCGGGAGACAAAGCGCGTGCTCCCGTCGATCCGAGCCTTCAGCCGCCTCCACAAGCTGCGCCCCGAAACTGCCCTGCTGGTAGCCGGGGAACCAGTGTCGGACGACCTCCGCCGCCTGATCGACGCCGAGGCCGATCGCCCCGGCATCATCCGATTGGGACATCTCACCGAACAGCAACTGCAGGCAGCAGGGACGGCAATAGACTGCTGCCTGAACCTCCGATGGCCCGCGGCCGGAGAAACGTCGGGAATCGCAATCCGCATGATGGGTCTGGGTAAGCCCGTGATCCTGACGGAGTCGCTGGAAATTGAAGACCTCCCCGAAGGTGCCCGGTTGACGGTCAATTCCGGCATCACCGAAGGGGAAGAACTATTTCACCAGATGGCCGTCGTCACCGACGTCCCGGCGCTGGCTCGCGAGATCGGCGCAGCGGCCAAACGCCATATTTTGCGGCATCACGACATCGCCCGCGTCGCCGGGCAGATCCTCTCCGTCCTTTAGCACCGTTTCGGACACCCCGTCCGTATCGTTCCTGATGGAACGAAAGGGGGATTAACACCGGCATTCGCTTGTGTTAGCATCCAGGCGGAAATGAGAGGTACCCCTTGAAACCATTTGAAACAAAGGACATCAGAAACGTAGGCATTGTAGGTCACGGCCATTGCGGAAAGACATCCGTGGTGGCCGGTTTGCTTTATGCGGCAGGTGCGACCAACCGCCTGACGCGTGTCGACGAAGGCAACACGGTAACTGACTTCGACGAGGAAGAGATCAACCGCAAGCTGACAATCTCTTCCTCTGTCGCGGCGATCGAGTGGAAGAAAACCAAAATCAACCTCATCGATACGCCGGGCTTCAACATGTTTGTGAACGACGCGAAATCGGCACTCATCGCCGCCGACGCGGCCATCGTAGTAGTGGACGCCGTCGCGGGCGTCGAAGCGCAGACCGAGCGCATGTGGAAAACGGCCGAAGAGTACAACATGCCGCGGGCGATTGTGATCAACAAGCTCGACCGCGACCGCGCGAGTTTTTCGCGCACCATGGAGAGCATTCACGAGCGCTTCGGGCGCAACGCGGTGCCAATCCAGCTACCCCTGGGCAGTGACAAAGACTTCCGCGGCGTGATTGACCTGATGCGCATGAAGGCCTTTGCCTACACGATGGATGGCGACGGCAAGGGTCAGGAAGTGCCAATTCCGGACGACCAGATGGAAGCGGCGAAACTGGCGCACGAAGAACTGATCGAAATCGTCGCCGAGGGCAAGGATGCCCTGATGGAAGAGTTCTTTGAGAAAGGCACGTTGCCCGAAGAACACGTCATCGAAGGCGTCGACGAAGAGATGCGGGAGATGCGAATTTTCCCGGTACTCTGCATGTCGGGCCTGCATGACATCGGGTCGGACCGACTGCTGGAACTGATCGTGGAAGCCTTCCCGACGCCCGATGGCCGTCCTCCGGCCAAAGTGATGCTCAACGGTGCGGAGATCGAACGCCCCTGTTCGGACAAGGAACCAACGGCAGCCTTTGTCTTCAAGACAACCGCGGATCCGTTCGCTGGCCGGCTTTCTTTCTTCCGCGTGCTTTCGGGCGTGGTGAAAGATGACGCGCACCTCTTCAACAGCGGTAAGCGCACCGAAGAGCGTCTGGCTCACATCGGGACACCTCTGGGCAAAACGATTGTGCCGGTGACCGAACTGCGCGCAGGCGACATCGGCGTGGTGGCAAAACTCAAAGACACCCTGACCGGCGATACCCTTGCCGATAAGGCGTCGATGGTGGAGTTTCCACCGATCAAGCACCCGGAACCCTCCATTGCCTTTGCGGTGGAAGCGAAGAGCCGCAACGACGAAGACCGGATGGGCAACGCGCTGCACAAACTGCTGGAAGAGGACCTCTCGCTGCGTTTCTATCGTGACCCGCAGACGAAGGACTTCCTGGTGGCCGGCACGGGCCAGGTTCACGTGGAGATTGCGGTCAGCCGCCTGAAGAAACGCTACAGCGTGGACGTGACGCTGAAAGCCCCGAAGATCCCCTACCTGGAGACGATTCGCGGCAAGGCCGATGTTCAGGGCCGGCACAAGAAACAGACTGGCGGACATGGCCAGTTTGGCGACTGCTGGATCCGCATGGAGCCACTGGAGCGCGGTGCGAAATTCCAGTTCGCCAACGAAACGTTTGGCGGCTCGATTCCGCGCAACTTCATTCCCGCGATCGAGAAGGGCATCATCGAGACTGCCGAACGCGGGTACCTCGCCGGGTTCCCGATGGTCGACTTCAAGGTGACCGTTTACGACGGTTCGTACCATGACGTCGATTCCTCGGAAATGGCCTTCAAAATGGCGGCCCGCAAGGCGTTTCGCAACGCCATGGCCACGGCCAAACCGGTTCTGATGGAACCGGTAATGAGCGTGGAAATTCAGGCCCCCGTGGAGTTCGCGGGCGACCTGATGGGCGACCTGAACGGCCGCCGGGGACGTATCTCCGGCATGGACGTGCAGGGTCCCACGCAGATCATCAAAGCGCATGTCCCGATGTCGGAAATGCTCAGCTACCAGAGCGACCTGACATCGATGACCCAGGGTCGCGCCTCCTTCCAGATGGAGTTCGACCACTACGACTACGTGCCGCAATTGCAGGCAGACAAAGTGATCGCAGCGGCAAAGGCGGCGAGGGCCGGAGAGGAGGTTGACGAAGACGAGTAGGGGCTTTTCGGGGAAGAAACTGCTAAACTGACGGCGAAATGACTTTTGCCGTCACCCTTGAATACGACCCTACAGATCCGAAGATCGATGAGTACCGGCCCCTGCATCGCACCTACCTTGGTGGTTTGCGCGATGCAGGGAAGCTGGTTCTCTCCGGCCCGTTCGCCGGGAACGTCGGAGGTCTGGTAGTTTACGAAGCCCCTTCACTCGAAGAGGTGCAGGCTTTAGTGGACGCCGATCCGTTTACGATTCACGGAGTGACGAAGAAACACACAATCCGTCAGTGGACGATTGTGGTGAACGCGACTAAATCAGGTCCGGTTTGAGCCACCGCCCCAGGCTCTGAACAGAGTCTGAATGACGGATGGTGCCTTCTTAATCCGCTACGCCCTTTCGCCAGTTGTGCTGGTGCTGCTGATTGCAGGTGTGTGTTTTTGGGGCGCGGGATTGCGACGGGCAGGGGCGATCCCACCAGGAGAAGAGTCGCCTTACACGCTCGCGTCAGGGCCGGTCGCCGGCCTGATTGTTTACAGCTGGCTGCTGGGTTGGATGGTGTACTTCGAGTCTTACTCGGCCCTGCTTGCGGGTGGCTTGCTGCTGGCGGGGGCCGCAGTTAGCTGGAAGCTCGTGCCGTTGCCGGAACTCCGAAGTCGGGACTTTTTCCGACCTGCCGCCCTGTTCACTGCGCTCACGGTGCTCGCTCGCCTTCTCCCGCCGCACCAACTGAACAGGGAAGACGACGGAACAGCCTACGCCGTTTTCCCCATCAAGCTTCTGGCGCTGGGCCGCCTTGGAACCGACCCATTCAGTGACCGGCGCCTGATGCAACTCGGGGCGCATTTTGGGCTTCAGGCGCTGGCGTTGGCCGTGGTCCCGATCCAGCAGATCAACATCATCGAGCCCGTCCTGGGAATCGCTCTGAGCCTGGTTGTACTGACACTTCTGACCAGAAACAAGCCGAACTTTGGATATCGGCTGATAGCCGCCAGCCTGTTTATCTGGCTTTGCACCGTACTGGGCCGGGGCAACATTTTCCGTAACCTGGCACCATCGTTTCTGGTGGTCCCCCCGTTGATCGTTTTGGCTGTGGGCGCGGGCCAGGAAGTGGGTACCGGAAAAGGTTCCGCCGTTCGGACGGCTGGTCTCGGACTACTTGGGGCCTACGCTATTTGCCTTCGTCCCACAACGGCTGTCGTTGTGTGTTTTCTTCTTGCCGTTGCCATTTTGCGAATGGTGGCGAAGCAGCAGGGATCCCGAATAGCAGCTTTTATGCGCGCCGCAAGTATCGCCACAGTGGCGGGAGCAACTTTCATTCTGCCCTTCGCTCTGGATCAGGTGCGGCACACCGGGAGCCTGTTTTATCCCATTCTGGGACGCGGCTACCCCGGCTCACTGGAGCATGATCTGGAGAAGCTCATCAGCCGATTGAGCTGGTCCGAACACCTGCACAATATGGTGGTCCTGCCAGCGACTGACTGGCTTGTGATTACGGCAACAGTTCTGTTTGTTATCCGGATGGCAGCCAGCTGGAGAACAATTAACCGACGGCTGCAACTCGGGATCTTCGTTGCGTTTTTCGTATCCAATCTGGGGATCATTTACACGTCGCCGGTTCACTCCGACCCGGCCCTGGATGCCCAGCGCTATGCCTCCCCGACCTGGCTGGCATATGTCATGTACCTGCTCTGCACCATTGAGCTGGGGGAAGAGCTAAAACCCAGGATATTGCGCTCCTGGCTACCGGGGCTGGCCACAGTCGTCACGGTGATCATCCTCGGCGTGAGCTTCCAGCCAGCCTTGCGAACGAAGGCTATGTCCAAAATGCAGGAACGCCTGGAGGGAGCATTCCCTTCCGGGAAAGAGCTGCGCGCTTACAGCGAGCTCGATGCCGCTATTCCACCAGGTACGGTGGTCATGGCAT
The DNA here is from genome assembly GCA_947467185.1 of Bryobacterales bacterium. GTDB lineage: Bacteria > Acidobacteriota > Terriglobia > Bryobacterales > Bryobacteraceae > BOG-234. The sequence goes on along the minus strand of CANIHR010000038.1, from coordinate 2,740 downwards.
ATCTGGAGGGAGCTTACCTGCTGGACATGAAGCGCCACACAATCTGGCTGAACGATGTCCCGGTGATGACAGGCCCCCCTCCAGGGTGGCCACGCCAACACGGTCATGGGGAACTGGCCAAATACCTGGGCAATTCAGGTGTGGATTACGTAGCCGTGATGCATCGCCACCACACACCGGAGTCTCTGGCTGCCAGTGCGGCACTGCCACCGGACAATTTCCTAAACCTCTACGAAGGTGCTATCGCCCGAATGTTTACAGACCTGGAATCGCAACCGTTCCAGGCGCCGGTTTATGAGAGCGACTACTTCCGCGTGTACAAAGTGCCGTAAAGCGGACGGAGGGGGCTAAGCTTCCCAGCAGAATTCGGCGACGACTTTGTCGGCGCTGTTCTCGGTTTCGAGGAGACGCATCAGTTCCAGCTGGAGGGCTGTCACTAAGGCTTCCCAGCTGGCTTCGATGACGTCTTCCGAGACGCCGACGGTGCACCAGCTATTGACCCCGTCGGACCATTCGACTAAGACTCGGACCTTGGAATCGGTGCCGTGTCCGAGGACACGGACCTTGTAGTCATTCAGGTGGACCGCGGCGATGCCGGGCAGGGCCGCGAGGCACTTGCGGAGGCAGATATCGAGCGCGTGGACCGGACCGTGGCCGTGGGCCGTTTCGATCTGGTCGCCGGTGCGGGTTCCGATGCTGACGGTCGCGGTGGCTCGTGTGGATTTCGCGCGGCCTCCGACGATCATCACCTCATAACCCTGGACTTCGAAGAACTGGATACCGGGATAGAGTGCCTGACGGATGTAAAGTTCGAAGGTTCCGTCAGCGGCTTCGAGGTCGTAGCCCTGGTGATCGGCTTCCTTGACGCGATCGACCAGCGCGCGGCGGGCTTCGTTGTTGAGGCGCGGGGCGAGCGAGGGGAAGTCGCGGAGGAGGTAATCGACGTTGCTGCGACCGGACTGGTCGCTGACCAGAACTCGCTGGCGGTTTCCGACGAGTTCGGGGGAGATGTGTTCGTACGTCGTCGAGTCCTTCAGGACTGCGCTGACGTGGATGCCGCCCTTGTGGGCAAAGGCCGACTGGCCGACATAGGCCTGGCCGCGGGGCATCTGGAGGTTGGCGAGTTCCGCGATATAACGGGCGGTCCAGGTCAACTTCTGGAGCTTGTCGGGGCCGATCGTCTGGTGACCGAGCTTGAGTTCGAGGTTCGCGATGACACTGGCGAGGTTGGCGTTGCCGCAGCGTTCGCCGTAACCGTTGATGCAGCCCTGCACGTGCGTCGCGCCAGCTTTGACAGCGGCCAGTGTGTTGGCGACGGCAACGTCCGAATCATTGTGAACGTGGATACCGATTGTGCCTTCAAACTTCTCGCGGACATCGGTGACGATGGCGGCAAGATGGTCGGTCAGCGTGCCACCGTTGGTATCGCAGAGGCAGAGTACGTCGGCACCGGCAGACTTCGCGGCGGCGAGGGTTTGCAGCGCGTATTCGCGGTTGTGGATGTAGCCATCGAAGAAGTGCTCGGCGTCGTAAACGACTTCCTTGCCATGCTTCTTCAGATAGGCGACGGTATCGGAGATCAGCTCCAGGTTCTCTTCGAGGGAGATGCCTAAAGCGCGGTGAACATGTAAATCCCAGGTCTTGCCAAAGATGGCCACGACGGGGGTACCGGCCTCGACCAGTTCCCGAACGTTGCGATCTTCTTCAACAGGATTCTTCGCGAAGCGCGTGGAGCCGAAGGCAGTCAGTTTGGCGTGACCGAGCTTCAGCTCCCGCGCTTTCGCGAAAAATTCCTTGTCTTTGGGGTTCGAACCCGGCCATCCGCCCTCAATGTAGTCAATACCGAGCTCGTCGAGTTTCTGGGTAATGAGGATTTTGTCCTCCACCGAGAAGGAGACAGCTTCGCCCTGCGAGCCGTCACGGAGAGTGGTATCGAAAGTTTGGATGGTCATTGGGTTCGTTTTGACGTCCTCAGTTATTCCTGAGGTACGCCTTCTTCTTTCTTGCGCTTGAGGAACGTCATCATGGAGCGAAGCTCGGCGCCGACCGTTTCGATCAGCTGACCGCGCTGGGAGTCGCGCATGTGGAGGAAGCCACCGCGACCAGCCTTGTTTTCCGCGATCCAGGCGCGGGCGAATTCGCCGGACTGGATTTCGGACAGGATCTTCTTCATTTCCGCGCGGGTCGCATCGTTGATGACGCGGGGGCCACGGGTGTAGTCGCCGTATTCAGCAGTGTCGGAAACGGAGAAGCGCATGTAGTTCAGGCCACCCTCATAGATGAGGTCGACGATGAGTTTGAGTTCGTGCAGGCACTCGAAGTAGGCGATTTCGGGAGCGTAACCGGCATCCACCAGGGTCTGGAAGCCAGCCTGGATGAGTTCGGCAGCGCCGCCGCAGAGAACAGCCTGTTCACCGAAGAGATCGCTCTCGGTTTCTTCGCGGAAAGAGGTTTCCAGAACACCAGCGCGCATGCTGCCGATGCCGGTCGCGTAGGCGAGGGCGTTTTCCAGAGCGTGGCCGGAGGCGTCCTGCGCCACAGCAACCAGGGCCGGAACGCCGGAACCTTCGGTAAAGACTTCGCGGACACGGTGACCGGGGGCCTTGGGGGCAACCATGGACACATCAACACCGGCCGGGGCCGTGATGGCGCCAAAGTGGATGCTGAAGCCGTGGGCGAACATCAGCGTCTTGCCGGGGGCCAGGTTCGGGGCGATTTCGGCTTCGTACATGGGGCCCTG
>CANIHR010000037.1 GCA_947467185.1 Bryobacterales bacterium | reverse complement strand
CACCATCATGATTGGAGAGATGACCATTGCCGGCCGCTAAACTGTCCCCCAAAGCTCTTGTTCTCACCCTCGGCGGTGCCGTGATTCTGGGCCTGTTCGCGTGGCTGACTTTTGCTCCGCCTCCCGCTCCGCCTCCCCCGCCACAGCTCACAGCGGAAGCGAAGGCCTACTTTCCGAACCTCAAACTCGCCGACATCAAGCTGCAGGCGGCCGAAAGCTATGTTAACTCGCGCCTGATTGAGATTCTGGGCAACGTGACGAATGATGGCAACCGCGTCGTGAAGGTCGCCGAAGTTTATTGTGTTTTCCGCGACTACAATGGCCAGGAAATCGCCCGCGAGCGGGCCACCGTCATCGGCGGCCGCGCTGGTTCTTTGCCCCCCGGTCAGACGCGTGCCTTCCGCCTGCCCTTCGATACCATTCCGCAATCCTGGAATCAGGCTCCGCCACGCCTCGTGATGGCCCAGATTCAGTTCGAATAAATGCTGCTGCCCGTCCTGCTCCTCGCTGCCCTTGCGGTTGACCCGCCTCCCGGCGTGGTGATCGACCACCAGGCCGCCGCCACGCGCCAGTACATCGGCTCGCCGTCCATCGTGATTCTGAAGAGCGGGGATTATGTGGCTACCCACGATTTCTTTGGTGCCGGGTCCACGCAGAGTATTTCCGCCGTGTCCCGCGTGTTCCGATCCACCGACAAGGGGGCCCATTGGAAGCAGGCGGCTGAATTCAAAGACCAGTTCTGGTCGAACCTCTTTGAGCACAAAGGTGCTCTGTACCTGATGGGTACCACGTACGAATACGGCCGCATCGTGATTCGCAAATCAATCGACCAGGGCCTCACCTGGAGTGATGCGAACTACCTGACCGAGACCACCGGCTTCCATACCGCGCCCGTCCCGATGGCGATTTCCAAAGGCCGTCTCTGGCGCGCTTTCGAATTCCACCCGACCGGCTCCTGGGGCAACTTCGAAGCCTTCCTGATCTCCGCCCCACTGAACGCCGATCTCACCAAAGCCGCGAACTGGACGATGACTCCGCGCCTCGCCTATCCCAAAGCCGAAGCCCCTCCCGGCAATACCTGGCTCGAAGGCAACGCAATCCTGAACCGTAAGGGCGAAATCCTCGACATCCTGCGAGTGAACGACATCGAGAAAGCCGCCGTCACCAAGCTGGAAGGCGGCAAACTGCGCTTTGTGGAACTGGTGGACTTCCCCGGCGGCGCCAAGAAATTCACTATCCGCTGGGACAAGAAATCGAAGCGTTACTGGACGCTCTCCAATCCGGCCTTGCCCGACTTCCCGCTCTCCGCGAAGAACCCCGCCTCTGTTCGCAACACCCTGGCGCTGATGTCCTCGCCGGACCTCCGTGTCTGGAAGGTTGAAAAGATCATCCTGCAGCACCCCGACGTCGCGAAACACGCCTTCCAGTACGTGGACTGGCAGTTCGATGGCAGCGACATTGTCTCTGCCATCCGGACCGGTTTTGATGACGAAGAAGGTGGGCCGCCCCGCGCGCATGACGCGAACTTCCTCACCTTCTACCGCGTTACGGCCTTCCGTTCCATGCTGGCCCGCTAACCGACGATCTGGAGCACTTCCCGGATCGCTGCAACCACCAACTCCGGCGCATCCAGTTGCACCCAGTGGCCAGCCTCCGCCGCCACCACACATTGCCCTTGTTCCGACATTGCGGCGTCCTGGACGTGCTCAGGGTTTGGCCGTCCGCCGAGCGCTTTTCCTGACGACACGATCCGCAGGGGCAGGGTGCCCAGCAACTGCTGCTCATCCAGTTGCGTGACGCTCACCGGCAGACCTTCCAGGTTCCGGGCCATTGCGGCGAATGACTCCGGCTCGCTCCAGTGCTGCGCGATCGCCGGCCACGACTCCTTCGGCATCTTACGGACTTCACCCACCAGACGATCCGTCACGCTCGCGCCACGGCCCGCCGAGAGCTTCGCCAGCATCTTCGGGATCTTCTGGTTCCCGCTCGTCAGCAGCTTCAGCGCCATCTTCACGATGCCCAGCCGCGCCAGTGTCGCCCCACGCCGCGAGAGCATCACGCCCCGGCCCAGCATGGCCGTCCGCTCCGCGCTCATGCCCTTCCATTCGGCGCGAATCACCGGGTCCACCAGTACCAGACCCGCCACCCGCTCCGGGCGTTGCTGCTGAAAGACTCTCGTAATCAGGCCGCCGAACGAATGGCCCACCAGGATGACGCGTTCCTGCCCCACTACAGCGTCCAGCATGCGACCCAGGTCCTGCGCTGCGTCGGCGGCGGTAGCATGCGACCCTGCGCCGTCACTCCAGCCAAAACCTGCTCGGTCGTAGCTGATCGTCCGCGCGAACTCTGCCACGGGTCGCTGTACGAGTGACCAGCTCAGAGAACTCGCCGCAATCCCGGCTTCGAAGACCACCGCAACCGGGCCGGAGCCCTGTTCGTACACATGCAGCTTCCGTTCGCCAATCGAAACCAATCGTCCTGGTGCTTTAATACTCACTGGCCATAAGCTACCATTCCCTTTTGAACGACTATCTGCTCTCCGTTATTCTTGGCATCGTTGAAGGCCTTACCGAATTTCTGCCTGTCAGCTCCACTGCGCACCTCCGCATCAGCGAGGCGCTCCTCGGTATTGACCTCGGCAATGGCTTCTGGAAGATGTTCACCATCGTGATCCAGCTGGGGCCGATTCTCTGCCTGCCTATCCTATTCATGGGCCGCATCCGCAGCTTCTTTGAGACTTTTCCCTCCGGGAAAAGCGGCACCCGCACGCTATTCACCCATCCGCTTTCACTCACCCTGATCGCTTTTGTCTGCACCGCAGTACCCTCCCTGCTCCTCAAGAAGGTCATTGGCAAGAATCTGGAAAACCTGACGCTGATGGGCTACGCGCTGGCCATCGGAGGTATCCTCATGTGGGTGGTGGACGCAATCTGTGGCCACTCCGGGCGTACCAAAGACGTGGAAGACACCACGGTCACGCAGGCTGTGATGGTTGGTCTCTGCCAGAGTCTCGCACCGATCTTTCCCGGCACGTCCCGCTCCATGGCGACCATCGTGGCAGGTCAACTCACAGGCTTCACCCGCTCCGCCGCGCTGGAATTTTCCTTCCTGCTCTCGATTCCCACCATGGCTGCCGCCACCGGTTACGATCTGCTGAAATTCCTGAAACCCTCAGCAACTGTAGAGACGACCGGCCCGGGACCTATTGATGCCCACGGCTGGGTCCTGCTCGCTATCGGTTTCGTGGTGTCGTTTATCGTCGCCTACGCAACCGTAGCCTGGTTGCTGAACTGGGTCCGCACGCGTGGCTTCGTTCCCTTCGCGATCTACCGCCTGGCCGCCGGCGCAGCCGTCATCGGCTGGGCCATGGGCCACACGCAGTAAGCCGGTCCGGCCAGGCGCTGGCCCACCGCGTCAATTCGCGTTGTGCCAGCGCGTCACTTCCAGCTCGAAGAAACTAAATCGAAGTCTTGGCCGCACTGCCGCTGGCCGGAGGCCGATTGCTGCGGGATCCCGGATTCGCTCCCAGCGCCGTATTCGTACTTACGTGGTCAACCGTCGCCCGGCTCGCATCGCGATCCGCCTGGATCTGTTCCGGTGTCCGCACATCCGGCTCGGAAACCTTAATCTGCTCCCGCTTCCGTGCGACCTGACGTTTATGCCGTTTGGCTAATCTTTTATCCATCTGTCCTCCGCTTACAACCCTGTGACACGCTGAGCCTGGGGCCCGCAGAGATACAGCTACAGGCAGACGTCACTGCTCAGTGCTCAGTACCCGTCACTTACCAGTTTACGGCGTCTAACCGAACAGCGCATTCACAACATGATTGGTGACCCATGCGGCGCTGTACGCGACCACTGTCATGTAGGTGAACTGAATGGCGGGCCACTTCCACCCACCGGTCTCACGACGTACAATCGCCAGCGTGGAAAAGCACTGCATGGCAAATGCGAAGAACACCACCAGCGCCGCCGCGCCGCCCGGTGTCAGATCGTGCTGCAGGGCCGCCGCCAGCCCACCACCAGAGTGTCCGGCGCTCTCCACTCCATAGAGGGTCCCCAGCGTACCGACAATCACTTCTCGGGCCGCCAGCGACGTAATCAGCCCCACGCCAATCTTCCAGTTAAAGCCCAGGGGCCGCAGCACCGGCTCCATGCTCTTGCCCAGCATCCCGGCATAGCTTGATTCAATCGGTGACAGCGCCCCGTTATGCATCGGCAGATTCGCCAGCAGCCACAACACGACGGTCACCAGCAAAATCGTCGTGCCTGCCCGATACACAAACGCTTTTGCCCGATCCAGCAACCGGAACGCCAGACCCCGCGCTGCCGGCCACCGGTACGGCGGCATCTCCATCAGAAAACTCGCTGGAGCCGACCGCAGCACGCTCGATTTCAGCAGCCACGCCGTCCCCAGTGCCCCCAGGAAGCCCAGCAGATACAGCCCCAGCATCGCCACCGCGCGTGTTCCCAGAAACGGACCAATCACATGCCGCTCCGGAATAAACGCCGCAATAATCATCGTGTAAACCGGCAGCCGCGCCGAACATGTCATAAACGGAGCGATCAGGATCGTTGCCAGCCGGTCGCGCTTGTCCTCAATCGTGCGCGTCGCCATAATCGCCGGAATCGCGCACGCATAAGCCGAAAGCAGCGGAATAAAGGCCTTCCCCTGCAGCCCGAACCGCGACATTGTGCGGTCGGCAATCACCGCCGCGCGCGTCATGTACCCGGAGTCTTCCAGAATTCCGATAAACAGGAACAGGATCAGGATCTGTGGCAAAAATGCCAGGATCGCGCCTACTCCGGGCCAGACGCCCTCGGTCAACAACGACCGGAACAGCGACTCCGGCAGCATCGACGCGACCCAGCCTCCCGAGATTTGAATCCCTTCCTGGCAGTACTCCTGCAGCGGTTTCGCCAGCACCGAAATACTCTGAAACACAATTGTCAGCAGCAGAATGAACACCGCCGGACCCAGCACCGGATGCAGTGCCAGCCAGTCCAGCCGAGGTGTCCAGATGGACGCCTTCGGCCGCCGGAAGCCCGCAATCTTCGCCGTCTGCAGCGCCCACCGCCGCCGGTGCGGAACGTCATGCAGCTTCGGCAGTTCCAGATTCCGCGACGCTTCCGGCAGATGTGCCACAAAGCTCCGCACCTGGTCCAGACCCTGCCCGTGTTTCGCACTCACCAGCAACACCGGCACACCCAGCTTCGCCGCCAATGCTTTCGGATCCAGCGCCCCGCCCCGCTTCTCCAACTCATCGGCCACGTTCAGCACCACCAGGGTTGGCAGGCCCAGCGCCAGCACAGGAGCGGCCAGCGACAAATGCCGGTCTATCGCCGTCGCATCCAGCACCAGCAGGACGCCATCCGGCTTCTTCAGCCCGGCCATCTTCCCGTGCAGAACGTCAACCGTTACCCGCTCGTCATCGGAACGCCCCGCCAGGCTCGACACGCCCGGCAGATCCACCAGTTCTGTGGCGCCACCCGGCACCTGCATCCGGCCCAGCTTCTGCTCCACCGTAACGCCGGGGTAATTCCCAACCTTCTGCCGCAGCCCTGTCAGCCGGTTGAACAGCGTCGACTTCCCGCAATTCGGCGGCCCCACCAGCGCGATCAGCTTCTTCTTCGGCGCAGGAGTAATCTGCACCAGTTGCGCTCGACTCATGCGGCGTCCTCCACCTGTAGTGCCAGCGCCAACTCCACGCGGATCGCAATCTCCGCGCCCTCAAGCCGGTAAATTCGCGGTCCGCCACCCGGCGCCGCGTGCATCATCGTCACTACGGTCCCCGGAATGAACCCGGCTTCCATCACCGCCGTCGCCTCGTCACCCGCCACCAGCAAGTTCACGAGCCGTGCCGACTCGCCCTGCCGCAGATCCGCCAGCGTTCTCATTGCGGCAGCCTCTCCGGAGCCGTCGCATCCTGCCAGCCTTCGCCATTCAACGACCGCAGAAATGCCACCAGGTCCGCCTTCTTCTCCGCAGTCAGATGCAGGGGCCGAATCCGGTTGTCCAGATTGCGATTCGGAATCCCGCCCTTGTCGTAGAACTCCACCACGTCTTCCAGCGTCTTTAGACTGCCGTCATGCATGTACGGCGCACGCAACGCCACATCGCGAAGCCCCGGCGTCTTAAACCGACCCCAGTCCTGCTCATCATGTGTGATCGCGAATCGCCCTGGGTCCGGCTGTGGCTTATCGGTGCCCACGCCCAGATTCGCCATCGCGGAATTCGAAAACGCCTTGCCCTCATGGCACGCGTTGCAGCGACCTTCCCGGAACACCGCAATCCCGCGAATCTGCGACGGACTCATCGCCCCGCGATCCCCCGCCACAAACCGGTCATACGCCGAGTTCCCCGACACCACTGTCTTCTCAAACGTGGCAATCGCTTCCGTCACCCGTTCCATGTTCACAACCGGGTCGCCAAACGCCTTCCGGAACAGCACCTGATACCCAGGAATTGCGCTCAGCGTCGAAACCACCAGCGCAGGCGTCATGCCCATCTCCACCGGATTCATCAACGGCCCCGCCGCCTGCTCTTCCAGCGTCGCCGCACGCGCATCCCAGAACTGTGTCCGGTTGTACACCGCGTTGATCACCGTGGGCGGCTTTCGGTTGCCCACCTGGCCGTGAATTCCGGTAGCAAACCGTTCCGACATCGAAAACGCCGAAAGCGGATCATGACAAGTCGCACAGGAAACCGTGCCGTCTGCCGACAGCCGCGCATCGAAAAACAGATGCCGGCCCAGCTCAATCTTCTCGGCCAGTCCCGCCTTACCCCACGGCAACGGCACGGGATCCAGGCCCATCGGAGATGCGCGCAGGACTTTGCCTGCACTCGACGTCGGCGTCTGTTTGCAAGCCAGTATCACAACGCAAGCCGCCAGCGCCGCCACTCTCCCCGTCCATTTGCAACTCAGTTGCATCTACAGACTATTGAATCACGTCGCCTCGTGTCCCGCCAAATCCCCCTCATTGCATCTCGGATTCCCGCGATATATGATGTGCACCTGGCAGGCCCACCAGAAATAAGACTCCGTCCTGGACCTGCCCCCGGGAGTGACATGACCAGCAGAACGCAGTTCCTCAGTGCAGGCCTGGCGATTATGGCCTCCGTACTCGCCATCGCCGACGTTGGCCCCACCTTTCGCGCCGACACCATCTTCAAAGGCTCTGCCCTCACTGGCTGGCACACCCTCGGCAGCGCCGACTGGAAGGCCGTCAACGGCGAGATCATCGGCACCCCGAAGGACCCCGCAGGCGGCTGGCTCGTCCTCGACAAATCCTTCCAGGACGTCGGCTTCTACGCCAACATCACCTGCACCGGCGGCTGCAAAACCGGCCTTCTCCTTCGCGCTGAAAAAACATCCGAAGGCATGAAAGGCGTCTACGTCTCCTTTACTGAATCCGACCTGAATTCCTACGCCGTGAAAGTCGATGCCCAGGGCAGGGAAGCTGCCCGCCAGAAACTCTCGCCCACTGGCCGTGGTCAGAGCGGACGCGGTGGCTTCACCCCCGCCGCCACCCAGCCTGGTATCACCGGTGGTCGCGCCGGAGGCAGCGCGCTTTATCCCGTTCTCGACCTGCCCCCAGGCCTCAACCTGCCCCGCCTCCTCCGCCCCACCGGCACCTTCCACCCCGGCCAGGCGAATGAGGTGGAAGTCTTGCTCTTCGGCAACACCGTGAAGCCCTCTTATAACGGTGGGGCTCTCGGTACCGCTGGCGCTCCCACCAGCCTCGCCGAAGAGGCCGCCGGCAAATACGGCCCCATCGCTCTCTATGTCGGTGGCTCCGGCGAAGTCCACATCAAAAACCTCCGCTACAAGAACCTCCAGAACCTCGCCGTCGAACCCGAACACGTTTCGCCGAACTATCGGATGATGCATCTCGGCATGTTCTACGACGGATGGTCCGCCGCCGCTGCCGACGTCAATCGCGACGGCAAGATGGACATCATCTCCGGCCCCTACGTCTATCTCGGTCCCGACTTCAAACTAGCCCAGGAAATCTACACTCCCGTCTCCTGGAACCCCACCGCCGAATACCCCCTCCTCTCCATGGTCAACCTCGCTTACGACTTCACCGGAGACGGCTGGCCCGACGTCCTCATCATGAGCGGCAACGCCGGCAACGGCACCGGCACACTCTACGTGAACCCCAAAGGCGAAAGCCGCCACTGGGATAAGTACGTCGTTCTGCAGCCCGTCGGCAACGAAGAGACCCTCCTCATGGATATTGATGGCGACGGCAAACCCGATATCATCCACGCCGGGCAAAACACCCTCCGCTACTCCCACCCCGACCCCGCCAGGCCCACCGGAACCTGGATCACTAAAACCGTCTCCGAACCCGGGCCCTGGGGTGCGAATATCGGCCACGGCCTCGGCGTCGGTGATATCAACGGCGATGGCCGCATGGACTTCATCAACGCTTACGGCTGGTGGGAACAGCCCGAAAAGGGCAACACCGGACTCTGGAAGCACCACCCGCAGGAATTCGGCCGCTGGGGCCGTTCTCAGGGCGGCGCGGGCGGTGCCGAGATCAAAGTTTTCGACATGAATGGTGACGGCCTGAAGGATGTCATCGCCTCTCTCGAAGGCCACGGCTTCGGCCTTGCCTGGTTCGAACAGAAGCGCGTCAACGGCGAAATCACCTTCGTCGAACACATGATCATGGACAGCTTCCTGACAAAGAACGCGGGCGACGTCACCTTTACCGAACCCCACTCCACCGCCTTCGCCGATATGGACGGCAACGGCCTCCCCGACATGATCACCGGCAAGCGCTCCATGTCCCATTTCGGCTACTCTGACCCCAACCCCTTCAGCCCCGCCGTCCTCTACGTCTATAAGGCGTTCCGCAAGGCCGGCGCGCCAGGCGGCGTCGAATGGGTTCCCGAACTAATCCACAACCGCTCCGGAGTGGGCTCCCATTTCGTCGCGCAGGACCTCAACGGTGATGGCCTCCCCGACATCGCCACCGCTGCCATCCACGGCACGTTCGTCTTCTTCAACAAGACGCCAAAGCCTCCGGCAGCCGTTAAATAGAGTCCGTCAGCCTTGCGCGCAAAGCTGCCACGCAGTCAACACACCCAAATCTGAGGCTTCCCGCGCAGCCAACCGGAACGCGCCCTTAGCATGACCTCACTCTAACCCTGGAATGAAACGTGCACCTCTTCATACGGCATCATGCCGGAGGTTTTATGCGCCTGTTTCCATTGCTTCAACCACGCCTGCGAATGCTGTGTCTCGCGGTCAGCCTGATGACTATTTCTAGCTCCTTACTCATCGCGGGCTCCATCAGCGTTAATGTCAATACAACCAGCGACGGACTCAATTTTCCAGGCATCGTCGTCGGTCCGGCGGGTGGTTCGGCCAATGTGGCGGGTAGCCTGCTCAACTCGGGCGGTTCCATTACCGTGGGCGAGGAGATTGGAGATCCGTACCTCTTTCTGAATATTGCGCTCGACCTCATCATCGGACCGCAAAGCATTGGGAACGCAGCCACAACCAACTGGAGTTTTCGACTGTATGACCTGACGCCAAATATCCCCGTGTCGTTCGGTCCCGTTACACTCAGTTCGTCTGCCCTGACCTACGTGCCCTCGGATCCAAACTCCGGTGTTCCCGTGGCCGTTTCTGCTTACTGGTACTACACCATCGGCAACGACTCCGGTCTCCTAAGTTCCGCCCGGGTAGACATAGGCTCAGGAACAGTCTGGGTCACCGCGAATCAGGACTTTGTTCCACCTCCCCCCGAACCTGCCGAGCCGGCCACCATAATGTTCATCCCGCTTGGGCTCCTGATGCTGGGGGTCTATCGCCACCGCAGCCTCCACGGCACCTTCGTCTTCTTCAACAAGACCTCAAAGCTCGTCGCGCCGAAGTAGAATCAACGAATGCCCAGCCCAGCCGCCGTCACCGGAATCTCCGATCACGGCGGCTGGGCCATTCTTGTTACCGCCACGCAGACCGGCCAGGTTCTCGACCGCCGCCGCGTGGAACTGGTGGCCCCGGATCTGCCGCCCATCCCGCACCACAGCGAAGGCAAATCGCTCCCCATGCCGCAGGCAGTGGCCCTGGTAGAGCGCGTACAACTGTCGGCAGCGCACCACGCGAAACTCGCGCTTGATACCCTCGCCCGCGAAGTCCATACTGAAATCCTCGGAGTCGCCCTCCGCCACTGCCCACCCCTGCCCCCAACTATCGCGGAGCGCATCATCGACTACCGGGCGTCCAACGTGGCCGACTGGGTGTTGTACCGCCACGCACTTGCCGCCGCCGCGCAGGCCCGCGGCTGGGCCATCCACTGGTACGACCCTAAGGCCGTACTAGCCACTGCCTCTGACACTCTCGATCTCCGTCGCACACTTGGTCCGCCCTGGACCCGGGACCACAAACTCGCTCTTGCGGCTGCGATCCACGCCACCCGGTGACCCCGCAACTGAGATATACTGACCAACTACTGAATCGTTTCATTACGAGGAATATATTGAAACTCCGTCTCGCGCTCCTCACTCTCGCTATCACCCTTCCCGCCTTCACCGCCGACTTCCTTACTTCTGGCGTCGATGCGGCGCGTACCGGCTGGCTTAAAGACGACAACACCATCTCCAAAGCCAACGCGGGCAAAATCAAGCTCCTCTGGAAGGCGAAGCTCCCCTCCAAACCCCGCGAGATGCACAACCTCTTCTCGCCGCTCGTCATTCAAGATCTGAAGACCCCCACCGGCATCCACGAAGTCGCTATCGTCGCTGGAGTCTCCGACGAACTCTGGGGCCTCGACGCCAAAGACGGCAAGATCCTCTGGTATAAGAAATTCACCCTTGAAGGCCTCACCGGTCAGGGCCCACAGAGCGGTATCCTCTGCCCCGGTGGCCAGACCGCCGTACCCACCATCCAGAAGCTCGCGGACGGCGGCGACAAACTCTGGGCGCTCGGTGGTGACGGTCGCCTCTGGCAACTTGATCCCGCCACTGGTGCGGAACTCGCCCCTCCCGAAAAGTTCGCGCCCCCTGCCGGCAAAGCCTATTCCCTGAACATCTCGGGCGACTCTGTGATCACCGTTCAGGCCCAGGGCTGTGGTGGCGCCACCTACCAGGTAGACGCCTTTAACATGAAGACCCGCCGAACCTCCGCGCTCTACCCCGGTGGCGGCGGTCTCTGGGCCCGTCGTGGCGTCATGGTCGATCCCGAAGGCCGCATCTATGGCGGCACGGGCGATGGTCCCTACGACGCCGAACACAACCAGATCGGCACCGCGCTCATCCAGGCAAAGCTCGATACCGCCGGCCAGTTGCAGATGCCATCCTGGTTCGCCCCGCCCAATGCCAACTACATGTACAAGCACGATCTCGACATGAATGTGGCCCCCATGGCGCTCGATTACAAAGGCCGCAAATTCGCCATCGGCACCTCCAAGGAATGCCGCATCTGGCTCCTCGACCGCGACAACTTCGGCGGTGGCGAAAACACCAAACACCGTGCCGCTATCGACACAACCGGCCTCGTCTGCAATGACCGTCAGCAGTTCGACAACGCCGGCGTCTGGGGCTCCCCCGCCACGTACATCAACCCCAAAGGCGAAGCCTGGGTCTACCTGCCCTTCTGGGGGCCGAAGAGCGTCACTTTCAATCCGCCACTCACTTACAAACCAGCCCCCGTCATGGGTGGTGTCGGCGCCTTCACCATCAATCAGGTCGCCGGTAAGTGGAAGCTCACGCCTCGCTGGCTCTCGGAAGACATGAATCTCGCCGAAGAAGTTCTGGTTGGCAACGGTGTTGTCTTCACTTACGGCTCCGGCGAAAATGCCGAGCAATCCGCCGTCGACCGAGCCTGGGATCAGGCCCCCGTCCAGGGCAACCGCATCGCGAAATCAACATACGCGACCCTTTACGCGCTCGACGCGGATACAGGCAAGACCCTCTGGTCCAGTGGCAAAGAAATCACCTCCTGGAATCACTTCAGCGGCATCACTGTCGCGAATGGCCGCGTCTACCTCGGCACCTTTGACGGCACCATGTGGTGCTACGGAATCGAAAAATAAGGACTCCCGACATGCTGAACAGAAACCTCGCCCTTATCGGAATCCTGATCGCCGGCGCAGCCTCCTCGCAGATCTTCCGCTACACCCAGACCGAATCCAGCACGGCCCGCTATGACGCGCAGCGCACCGGCTGGATCCGCGTCGACCACTTCATCGCGCCCGACAAAATGAATGGCTTCGCGCTGCAGTGGAAGACGAAGCTGGTCAACACACCCCGCAACGGCGCGGCCCTCGGCAGCGGCATCGTTGGCGGCGGTGGCCTCGGCATTACTCTCGCCTGGCTCGGCCTCTCCGACAACCGTACCGTCGCCATCGACATGGACAACGGTTTCCCGTTCTTCAATCGCGCGTACGGCCCCGCCACTTCGACTGGCTCCTGCCTCTCTGCCAGCCTGGCCACCCCGACCCGCACCACCACGCTCGTCCCGGCGGAATCCCCGAAGCCCACGCTCGCCGGTCAATCCACCACTGGTCCCAACGCCCAGTTGCCCTTCGGCAGCGTTCTCGGTAATCCCGGCGAAGGCATCCCGCCCGTGAAACCCGGCTCGTATTTCGCCGCTCCCGGCACCTTTTTCGCGGCCCCCGGGGCCAAGCCGTACGACGGTACGCCCGACTCCGCCATCGCGGGTGCGGCTTATGCCGCCTCTGGTGGACAAACCGCTGGACGTGGCCCCGCCAATCTCGATGGTGGTGGCCCTGGACGGGGTCCCGGGCGCGGTCGCGGCGGCTTCGGTGCTTTCGGCGCTGTTTCCGCGGTCTACACCGTTTCGAATGACGGCATGCTTCGCCGCATTACCATCCACGACGGCCTCGATGGCAATCAGCCCGTGCCCTTCCTGCCCGCCGGTGCGCAGGCTACCGACCTTACCCTGATCAACAACCTCGTCTACACCGCGACGGTCAACGGATGCGGCGGGGCTCCCAACGGCGTCTGGTCCATCAACTCCAACGCCGTCCCCGCGGGCCTGCCATTTCCGAAGCCGACATCCTGGCTCACCGGAGGTACCGCCAGCCCCCACACGCCCGCCTTCAACGCCGATGGACTCCTCTACGTCACCGTCTCGTCGGGTACCGGGCCCTTCGCCGATTCCGTGGTTGCTCTCGACCCCGCAACGCTCGCCGTTAAGGGGACGTTCACCATGGCCGGAGCCAACTTCGCCAGCCCAGCTGTCATCCTCCGTCAGGGCTCGAAGGACCTGATCGCCGCCCAGGCCGCCGACGGCAGAATCTTCCTCCTCGACGGCGCGAACCTCGCCACCCCGCTTGCAACCTCGGCCGCCGTCCCCAATCTTGGCAATTACAAACCCAACGGCCTCGCCGCCTGGCAGGACCCGACAGGCCAGGCCTGGCTCCTCTCCACGACGTCCGCCTCCGTCGTCGCCCACAAGATCACCCCAACCTCCATCACGCAGGTCTGGACCTTACCCAACGTCAAGGCCCCCCTGGCCCCGCTCGTGATCAACGGAGTTGTGTTTGCCCTTGCCGGAGGGGATCAAAAGGCACCCGCCGTCCTCCACGCCGTCAATGGCCTCACCGGCCAGTCAATATGGAACAGCGGCAAGGCCATCACCTCCTTCGTCCCCCAGTCGTCCGCACTGTGGAACAGCATGGGCCAGGTCCTGGTAGGTGCTTACGACGGAACCCTCTACGCTTTCGGAGTCAATCTGGAACGGCACCTATAGGGTGCCGTTCTCCGATATACTGGCCTCTGCCATGAAGCCCACGGCCCTCGCCTTCGCCCTCCTCCTCCCCTTCGCCGCCCCGGCCCAAAAGCTCATCACACCGGCCGACTGCACCTCCGAAAAACTTGGGCTCTCCATCCCCGTCACGGCCATCGGACTCCCCGTCTCCGCCGTGACCCTCAACGCCCCGCAATGGCGCGAAGCCGCGGGCGTCAACCCGGCGTACTGCTATCTCGATGGCAGCATGGCCCCCATCGACAAGGCCGCCAACGCCCGCCCCATCCGCTTCGCCGTCACCCTCCCCGCTTCGTGGACCCAGCGCTCTGCCCAGCTCGGTGGTGGCGGCAACAACGGCGTTATCCCCCAGCTCGCCGGCAACCTCCCCCGCACCACCGCTTCCGTTCTCTCCCGGGGCATCGCCACCTATGGCAGCGATTCCGGCCACCAGACTCCGTTTGGCCGCGGCGGTCCGCCACCAGACAACACCTGGGCCACCAACGAAGAAGCCATCGCCAACCTCGGCTACATGCAGCTCAAGAAGACTCACGACGCCGCCATGGTCGTCATCGAACGAGCCTACGGTGCGCGGCCCCGCTTCAACTACTTCTTCGGCAACTCCCAGGGCGGACGCGAATCCCTCACCGTCGCCCAGCGCTTCCCGGCCGACTACGACGGCATCTCCGCGGAAGTTCCCATCGTCAACTTCTCCTCCCTGATGCTCGCTCCCGAACTCATCCGCATTCAGGAAAAGCCCGCACCCAACTGGGTCACGCCAGCGAAGGTCAACGCCATCCGTGCCGAATTCATGCGTCAGTGCGACTCCCTCGACGGTCTCGCCGACGGCATCATCAATAACTACATGGCCTGCCGGGCGATTTTCGACACCAAACAGGGCAAGCCCGGTCGTGATCCCTGGGCCGCCAAACGCTGCCCCAACAACACCGATCCCAACCCGCAGGACACCACCGCAGCCGCCTGCCTCACCAGCGGCCAGATCGCCACCCTGCAGATGGTCTACTCGCCGTACAACTTCGCCACGCCCCTCGCCAACGGCGTCAAATCCTTCGGCATGTGGGTCCCGAATACCGACCCCTCCGGCAGCGGCCTCATCCTCCCCGTTCGCTATAAAGGTCAGGAAGGCGCAGCCCCCGACGCGCCATTCCACAGCCACCTCGGAGTTCTCGGCGTCACCGGCTATCTGATGCGCGACCTGGCCGCGAACCCGCTCGACTACGTCGAAGGCGGCCCGCTCAACAAGCGCCGTCTTGAACTCTCGCAGCTCCTCGACTCCACCAACCCCGACCTCTCCGCGTACCAGAAACGGGGCGGCAAACTCCTCGTCGTCATCGGCACCGATGACACCCTCGCCTCGCCCGGAGCGCAACTCGCCTACTACCAGTCCGTCGTCGAAAAAATGGGTCAGAGTGCAGTTGATGCCTTTGCCCGCCTCTGGGTTCTTCCCCAAACCAATCACGGCCTGATGGGGCAAACCTGGACCGCCGAGGGGCAGCCCCGCCAAACCATCCCCAACGGCTACGACCGTTTCGCGCTCCTGACCGACTGGGTTGAAAACAACAAGGCTCCAGCCCGGTCCATCACCGTTACCGCCGCGGACCGCAGCCTGCCCATGTGTTCGTATCCCGCGTACCCCAAATACGGAAAAGGCCCCGTCACCGAGGCCGCTTCCTACACCTGCGCGGTGAAATAAGCAACCGCGCAGACGACCACAGTCGGTCCGGCGAAAGTCTCGCGATCTTCGCGACTAGTCGGCCAAAACTCTAGGTGCTGGGGATTTCTTCCGGATCCGGGAATGCCGGCTGTTCTTCGTTATCAGGGTCCTGCGCGTCAATGGGTTCTTCGGTGGCGTTTAACATGGCGTTCATCATACCCCAAAAGAATCCCGCTGCCCAACTCACCGTTGCGGCTTCGTCAATTTCCCGAACCGGGGGTCGGCACGCAGTGCAGCCAGCTCCGGATTCCGCTCAATCGTTTCCCGCGGCAGTCCTGCGGTCAGCGCCGCTCCACTCCAACTGAGCGCGTCGCTCCTCCGCTGCAGCAACTCGTACCCCTCGGCAATTCGATACAGCACCTGCGGATTCCCCGGTGCCAGCGCTGCCGCCTGCCGCAACAGAGGCGCGCTCTTTTCCGCTACCCCCAGCGAGGCATAAAAGGATCCCAGCATCGCAATCGTTGCCGCGTCCTGCGGCGAATTCACCAGCGCCTGTTCCGCTACCTCCGCAGCCTTCCGGTATGTCTCGCGCGCTGCCTGTTTCCCGCCCGGCGTTCGGTTCTGAGCCGACGCCAGATTCCCCCAGATCACGTAACTTGTCGGATTCATTGCCGCCGCCCGCCGGTACACCTCCACCGCCTCCGCGTCTTTCCCCTGGAACTGTAATATCGTGCCCAGGTTCGACAGCGTCCCGAACACCGGCTCCAGTTCCAGCGACTTTTCATAAGCCGTCTGCGCCTCCCCCAACCGGTTCAGCCGCCGCAACGCCAGCCCCAGATTATTCCACGCCCGTGGGTTGTCCGGATTCAGCTTCACCGCCTGCTGAAACTGCTGCGCCGCCTCGGCATTCTTCCCCACCGAAAAGTAATACAAGCCCAGTTGGTTCAGATACCGCCACTGCTTCGGTTCCAGATCGACCGCCTTCTGCAGCGTCGCCTCCACCTGTTCGGTCCGGCCCTGTTTCTGATACATCTCGCCGAGTGCGGCCCACGCGTCGGCGCTCCGCGAGTTTACGCCCAGAGCCTTCTTCAGTTCCTCGTCCGCGACGTCCAGCCGGCCAGCCTCCGTGTAAATCATCGCCAGCGTTACCCGGGCCGTTGCTGTATCTGCATCCAGTTCCAGCGCGTGGCCGCTCGCACTCCGCGCCTCTTCCAAAACTTTGGAATCGCGTGTGTCCCGGTATCTCTGCCACAGCGCACGCCCCAGACCCGCGTACCCCGATGCCGACGTTGGATCCTTCTCCACCGCCTTCCGGAACAAAGCCACAGCCCCCTCCACGCTGTGGGGCTTATAGTAATGGTCCAGCAAATCCTGCGCCTGCAGGTAATCCGCGTGCGCGTTTGCCGCACCCGGCAGTAACCGATTCGCGGAGCCTGAATAATAGATCGCCCCGGCCAGCGCCAGCGCCGCGGCAAGGCTGACCGCAACCTGTCGCCCCCACTTCTTCGGCTTCGGTTCCGCGGGGCTCCCGGCCAGGCCCGATGCCTCTGTCAGCGCTTCAATCAGCTCTCCTGCGCTCGTGTAGCGCTTCGCCGGATCCGGCTCAATCGCCTTTTCAATCACCCTCGCCAGCGGACTCGGCAGATCCGGCCTCGCGTCCATCAGTCGCTTTCGTTCACCCGCCTCATGTGCCGCTCGCAGCGTCATCACGCTGTTTCCGTTGAAAGGATGCCGCCCCGTCAACAGGTAATACAGCAATACGCCAGCGGCAAATATATCGGTTGCCGGAGTCGCCGCTTCTCCCCGCAGTAGTTCCGGCGCCATATATGGCAGCGTTCCCGCCAGCCCTGTCTGGGCCTCGCGCAGGTGCGTCAGGCCGAAATCCATAAGCAGAATCCGGCCCCCTTGCTCGCGCATCACGTTTGAGGCCTTCACGTCCCGGTGCAACATCCCCGCGGCATGCACTGCGCTCAGCGCCTTCCCCACATCAATCCCGATGTGGGCAACCTCGCGCGGCCCAAACGGACCCTGCTCCGCCACTACCGCGGAAAGCGTTTTCCCGTGCACGAAATCCGTCCAGAACCCGGGCCGCCCGTCATGCGCATCCACGCCGTAAACAGGCAGAATATTTGGATGCCGCACCTTAGCCATCGCCCGCGCTTCGCGGAGCGCCGCAGCCTGCTCACCCTCCGGCAGAGCGCCCACCAGCAATAACTTCAGCGCCACTTCCCGCTGGAGCACCGAATCATAAGCCCGGTACACGACACCGAACGACCCCTGCCCCACGCGCGCCATCAGTTGAAACGGTCCCCAGTTGGCGCCCGCCTCCACGTGCGCCGCGCCATCCCGGCGCTCGGTCAGGGTGTTCGTTTCCGGCTCCGGCATCACTGCGGTACTCTGCTCTGCCAGCAGTCGGGTTACTTCGGCCCGTAGTGCTCCATTCGCACCGCACGCCTCCGCCAGAAAAGCCTCGCGTTCCTGCAGGCGAAGTGCCAGAGCCGCCTGATACAGCTCCTCCGCCTCGCGCCAGCCGCCGGGTCTCATGGTTTCGTCTCGGATAGTTCAATATAACGAATTCAACCGGCTCCGATGGTCGCCAGTTCGACTTTTCGCCAGGGAATAAGATACGCTGTCATACTCACAGGGTTCGCCGTCCAAACGCTGCTGCGGCTCATCTGACTCCAATGGAAACCAACTACGCCGACCTCGAAATCCGGCTTCGGGGCAAGTTGTCCAGTCAGGAAGGCAATGGCTACCCCGTGGAGCTGACTTCCTACAGCAGTGGTCAGGAATTTCTCGGCTTCTTCACCAGCGCAGATGATTTGCCGCAGCTCGACCTCGCCAAACCCGGCGATACAGGCCTCGAACTCTTTAAGTGGCTCTTCGCCGATCCTGGTCTCAGCAGCGCCTGGAGTCTGCTGCGTGGCCAGCACCCCCTCCGCCGTATCCGCCTTCGCATCGATGATGATGCGCCAGAACTCAACGTAGTCCCCTGGGAACTCCTCCGCGAGCCCGTCGATCAGGGCGCTCCGATCGATCTCACCGCCGCTGACGCCACACCCTTCTCCCGCTACCCGGCTGGTGCCTGGCTCCCAGGTATCCCCGTCGAAGAACGCTCCGTCAGCATCCTCATCGCCGTAGCCAACCCGACCGACCTTCGGGCCAAAGGCTGGCCGGAACTGAAGGCGGGTCAGGAGCTGGCAGGCCTCGAAGCTCTCAAGACCAGCCATCCCGGTCGCATTGACATCACGACTCTCGAAGGCCCCTGTTCCCTTTTGGCCCTGACCAATGCGCTTGCCCGCGGCGGTTATGACGTTCTCCATTTCATCGGTCACGGCTCCAGTGAACAGATTAAGGACAAAAACGGGCACTGGAAGACCGAAGCTCGACTCTGCCTCGCTGATGACAAGACCAACCTCCTGGAAATCGTCTCCGACACTCGCATTGCCGAAGCCCTTTCCCGCCATCTTCGCGAACCCACCATCCCGCCGGAAGACCGCCTTCGCCTCATCTACCTGTCCAGCTGCGAAACCGCCGTTCGCGACCCCTTTGACGCCTTCCTCGGTCTCGCCCCCCAACTTGTACAAAGTGGCGTCCCCGCTGTTATCGCGATGCAGGAAGCCGTCCCCGCCGATACAGCCGTCAAATTCAGCCACGACTTTTACGACGCGCTGCTCCGCCACGGCCAGATTGACCGCGCCACCAACGCCGCCCGCGCCGCCCGCCTCACCAGCGCCGACCCCGCCGCCCGCATCCCCGTTCTCTTCCAGCGCCTTCGGGACGGTCAACTCTTCGGGAAGCCCCAAATCGTCCTGGGGGACGTTACCGCGACCACCTGGGATTCCCTGATTCGCCGCGTTAATACCGGAGAATGCACTCCCGTTCTGGGCCCCGGCGTTGTGGCTGGCCTTCTCCCAACTGGCCGCGACCTGGCGCACGCTCTCGCTGCCGAAGGTTATCCCTTCGACGACAAAGACGATCTCCGCCGCGTCACCCAGTTCATCGGCCGCACCGACAACAGCGGTATGCGCACCAGCGTTCTTACGCACCTTCGTAAAACTCTGGAGCGCAATCTCCGCCTTGCCGGCGTCGAGGCCGAGCTCGACAAGCTGTCCAGCCTCACACTCGAACACTGGAACGCTCTCAGCCAGACGTTTCAAACCCAGATCCACAACCAGCTGGCGGAGCTCGATCTTCCCCTCTACGTCACCACCTGCTTCGACAACTTTATGAAGCTGGCGCTCGAGCGCCGCCTCGCAGAGCGGAAAGCCCGATTAGACGCAACGGGTAACACCGCGGAAGCGGCGAAGCTCGGAGCCGGTCACCGCGAGGCGGTCCGGTGGAAGAAAGACAACGCTCACCGCCTGCAGCAGAACTTCGAACCCAAATCGTCCGATCCAGTAGTCCTGCACCTCTTTGGCACCGACGAAGATAAGTCCAACATGGTCCTCACCGAGGACGACCACCTCGACTACCTCGCCACCTGTTCTCGCGAACAGGAGGACTTTCTCCCCAACAGCATCAACGCACTCCTCACGGAAAACACCCTGCTCTTCCTCGGCTACCATCTCGAAGACCTGGACCTGAAAGTCATTCTCCGCGGTCTTCTGAAGAACCTTGCCGAATCCGACCGCATGAACCTCGCTGTCCAGGTGGAAGGCGCCATGCCGGACAAGGAAAAACAAAATCAGGTCGTCGAGTACCTGCAGGACTCCCTCAAACCCTACTTCTCCCAAAGTTCTACGGTGAGGGTCTTCTGGGGGAACTCGCAGGATTTTGTCCGCCAACTGCTCCAGGAAAGGGCGGTTCGCAGCCATGGCAAGCGGTAGTCCCTGGGTTGGCCCCGTCTCGTTTACCAAAGAAACGGCCCGCTACTTCTTTGGCCGCGATACCGAGGCGCGTGAACTCGGCTACCTCATCATCGCCCGCCGTGCGGTCCTGCTCTACGCCCAGTCCGGAGCCGGCAAAACGTCGCTCCTGCAGGCGAAGGTCATGCCGTCTCTTGAGGCCGCCGCGAAGTTCCGCAGTCTGCGCCTGACCCGCGTCTCCGGTCCCTCCAGGCTGCCCAACCCGTTCGTTGGCAATCTCCTCGCCAACCTCGGGCTGCCGGAAAACTCCACCCTCCCCGAAGCTCTGGGGAGCCTCTTTACCCCGCCGCCTGGCACGGCACTGGACGACGATAGTCCCTCCCGCGTCCTGCTCGCCATTGATCAGTTTGAAGAGATCTTCAACACCCATCCGGAGCTCGCCGCCGCCCGGCTGCAATTCTTCGAACAACTCCGCGCAACCCTGGACCGTTACCCCGATCTCCGCCTTCTCCTCTCCATGCGGGAGGATTATCTCGCCGACATGGATTCCTTCGCCCCCTGGCTGCCCGACCGCCTCCGCACCCGCATGCGGATGGAACGCCTCACCCGTGCCCAGGCTCTGGAGGCGATCACCGGCCCCGCCAGGCTCGCCGGTCGTCCCTTCGCTAAGGACGTCTCCAGGAAGCTGGACGTCGCCGAGGATCTGGTCCTGAATCTGAGCCAGCTCCGCACGGCCGTCGCGGCACCTGGCGCCGCTCCCGTTTACGGCGAGTACGTCGAACCCGTTCACCTCCAGATCGTCTGCAATCGGCTCTGGGCGAAACTCCCGGAAGACCCGCCCCCCGGCCAGCACGAAATCACGAGTAAAGACACCAAAGATTTCGCCGACGTGGACAAGGCTCTCCGCGAGTTTTACCGGAGTTCCCTCGCCGCCGTCCTCTCCAGTGACGCTGAAGCCCCAGGCGACGCTAAAGCCCCCTGCGAAGCCAATGCCCCTGCGCCGCCCAAAGTCCCCGCGCTCAGTGAACGTACTCTCCGCAAGTGGGTCGGATCCCACCTCATTACCCCCGCCAGGACCCGCGATCTCGTCTATCGCGGCGAACGGGACACCGAAGGTCTGCCCAATGCCGCTGTCGACGTTCTGGTCGCAAAGTACATCATTCGCGCCGACACCCGTCCCGCCGGGACCTGGTATGAACTCTCCCACGACCGCCTCGTGGAACCCATCTTTGCCGACAACGCCGAATGGGATCTTCAACACGAGAATCCCGTCGCCGACGCCTTCAAAGCCAATCCGGACCAGCTTCTCGACGGCAGCGCCCTGAAGCACGCCCGCACCTTCGTCAAACTCCACCCCTCCGAACTGACTCCCGAAGAGGAGCGTTTTCTCCGCGACTCCATCCGCGCGCATCTTCGCCGCCGGCTGCTCTTCTGGGCCGCTGCGTTCGCCAGCCTCGTCCTCACCCTCCTGACCATTTGGGCTGTCCGGGAATCGCTCCTGGCCCGCCACAGGGAGGCTCAGGCCGTCTCCATGGCGCTTGCCGCTGAGGCCGAGGCATTTCTGGCCGATGGCGACCCGCCTCAGGCCATGGCAAAAGGGCTGGAGGCCGTCCGCCACGTTCTCACCCCGGCCGCCCACTCGGCTGTCACCCAGGCCCTGTCCCTCAAACTCGACACCGGCAATTCCGTTGTCTCCACCGCTGCCTTTTCTCCCGATGGCCACCACGTCATCACGGTCAGCGAATACGGGTCCACCATCATGTGGAATGCTTTTACTGGCGAAAAGCTTTGGACCACGAAGGGGGAAACCGCCACCATCGTCGGTGCCGCCTTCCCGCCCGGCAGTTGCCGCGTTGTCGCCGCCTGCGTTGTTACCGTCGACGAAAAGGGCAGTGTCGTCGTCCTCAACGCCGAGAATGGCAAGAGACTTGGCGCTCCGTGGCCGGGCGTCGGTAACGTTCCACTCTCTCAGGTCGCTTTCTCCCCCGATGGCGCGCGCTTTGCCACTGCCGGCGCCGCCTCCGCCACTCTCTGGAACACCTCCGGCGGTACCTCGTCCCGGCTCCCCCTTCACCTGGAGGGCCACAAGGGACCCATCAACCGGCTCGCCTTCTCGCCCGACGGCAAACTCCTCATTACCGCCTCCGAGGACAACACCGCCATCGTCTGGAACGCCGTCGACGGCTCCCGGAAATGGGTCCTGCCCTCCCGGGGCGACGAGAAATCCCCCGGTCATTCCGGCTCCGTCGTTGGGCTCGCGTTTTCACCCGATAACCGCTTTCTCGTTACCGCCAGCCAGGATACAAGGGCCATTATCTGGGACCTCGCTTCCGGCAAGCAGCACCGAGTGCTTCCCGGCCACCTCTCTACTGTTGCCGCCGCCGCCTTTTCGCCCGATGGCAGCCGCATCCTCACCGTTGGCACCGATGGCGCGGCCAGGCTCTGGTCATTAAAGGGAGATCCCATTCGCGAACTCCGGCCCGCCGGAGCGCGAAATCCGGACAACACCTGGGATTCCGCTCTCTACGCCGGAGCATTTTCACCGGACGGGAGATATGCCGTCGCCGCGGGAAGAGAGGGTTCCGTGTTCGTGTGGCACACCGCTACTGGTCAGCCCTTCGTGGAACTCAAAGGCCACACGAATGCCGTCACCAGCGTCAGCTTCTCCCCCGATGGCGGACGTATCCTGACTGCCGGCAACGATGCCACCGCCCGCATCTGGAATCTCCTCAGCTGGGTCTCCGAAGCCAAACTCGTCCAGCGCGGGCAGTTTCTTGGCATTGCGTTTTCGCCCGATGGCACACGTCTTGCCACCTCTAACGCCGACAAGACTGCCGACGTCTGGAATCTCGCCACCAAACGTGTCGAGTTCACCCTGACCGGGCATCAGGGTTCCGTGAACTCCGTCCAGTTCTCCCCGGTCGGCCCGTTCCTCCTCACCGCCAGCGATGACACCACGGCACAGTTGTGGGACGCCACCCCAAGCCAGCAGTCCGACTCCCGGAAGCCCCCCGCCACCCGCCGGAGCCTCGCCACGCTCCCGCACGGCGGCAAGGTAAACCGCGCCGTCTTCTCCCCCGACGGCAAATGGATCGCCACCGCTTCCGAAGACAAACAGGCCCGCCTTTGGCGCGTCGAGCTCCCGGCCCGCGTCGGGAAGGCTCCGGAATGGGTTACGCCCCCGCAACGTGGAGCCGTCAATGTCGTGGCCTTTTCTCCCCAAAGTGATCGCTTCGTCACTGCCGGCGATGACGAGACCGCTGTTGTTTGGGATGTTGCTTCGCCACACGCCAGCCGCGTTGTTGCCCGTCACAAAGGCGCGATCTCGGGCGCGGTCTTCTCACCGGATGGAACCCACGTCGCCACTGGCAGTCTGGATGGTACGGCCTGCGTCTGGAATGCCTCGCCGCGCAAGGCCCCCGAAAAAATCTACTGTGTTGAGGGCGGTGCCCCCCCCTCCGGCGAGGTGGGCATTTTCGGCGTGGCCTTCTCGCAGGACGGAAAGTGGCTTGCCACCGCCGACAACGACCGCCGCATACGCCTCTGGGATGACGCCAAAAGAGGCGCGCCTGTCTCTGCTCTGTCCGGGGCTCGCGACGTCATCATCAGCCTCGCATTCTCCCCTGTCGGCGGTAGCCTCGTCACCGCCAGTTGGGATGGCGCCGCCCGCGTCCAGCGCGGCATCACCCTCCAGGACATCGCACTTATCCTGGCAGCCGCGAAGCGTCCGCCATCTTTTCTCGACCGCTTATTTGCCATTGACACTCATTGACCTCGAGCTCGTCCTGCCTGCCGCGCACCCGCCCGCTCAGGAACGCTGGGCCGACAGGTGGCCCTGCCCCCGCGCGGCCCTCGGACGTATCGCCACTTCTGCACTGTCGGCGGTCGTCCCACGCCCTACCTGCTCATCCTCATCCAGAATGGTCAGCGCCGTGAAGTCCTCCGGGGCCTTACCCCGCTAAAGATGCATCGAGACCAGGCTCCGGCAACGCCAAACCAGCCGCGTCCAGTGCGTAGTCGACACCCGGGAGGTAGTCAGCCTCATCGCTGCTGCCAGGTGCCCGCCTTCGCTCCTTACCCGGATCTTCTGCCTTGACACCCCTTCATTTGGGTGTGATGATACACAGACTAAAGGAATCAATCATGCCCCTGCGTCGTTTGAAAAATGGCCTCATCCTGGCCCTCATTTTGTTGATCCTGCCCGCAGCGCACCTCCCAGCCCAGGGCCGCTGGGCTGATCGCTGGCCCTGTCCCCGCGCCATAGGGACCTATCACCACGTCTGCTCCGTCAACGGCCGCCCCACTCCCTACCTCTTGATCCTCATCCAGCATGGTCTGCGCCGCGAAGTCCTTGAGGGCATCCATGCTGACATTGAAGACAGCATTGACTTCAGCGATGCCGGCACCCGGCGCGACCTGTTCGAAGATATTAAAGACGATTTCCTCGACGATCAGGAGTCTGACGATCCGTACGACACAGGCTACTACGACATCGATGAGGTCCTGCGTCTCCGCGGGACCACCTTCGACAACATCATCTGGGCCGCCGTGCAGGAAGAGTTCAGTCTCCAGACTCGCGCTCAGCAAGCCACCATGGTGAAGAAGCGCGCCATCGGCAACCGCGTGGTGTACAAACTCGACGGCGCCTTCCCGCGCTAGCGACCCCGCGTACGCCGCAGACGAGCATGGAAGAAATTGAAGACCAGTTAGGTAAAGACCAGTCAGGCGAAGACTCGCCCATCCCCTTCGGTATCCGCGGAGATACCGGTGAGTTCTTCCCCGCTCTCGATGCCGCTTCCATCGAGGCCTTTGCAGCCGGTGCCCCAGCCGAAATCGAGGCCCAGCTCCGCCCCTACTTTGCGCTCCGCCAGACCGAAGCCGCCCCCACCCGCGGTCTCGTCGGCACCATTCGCGATTCCGACAGCCTGGCGTCCACCGGCTGGGGCGCTATCTTCGGAGCCTCCGCCGGCGCCGACGTCCGCGAAGCTCTGAAACTCCTTCTGGACCACCGTTGCACCGAAGTCGCATGGGACCCCGACGCTTACCTCCGCCGCTGGCGTGTCAAGTCGCAACCCCTCTACCAGGAATTCGCAGGCGCCGCCGCGCCCACCGCGGGCGAGGCCGCCAAAGCCTGGCTCTGGCGCACCGGCAAGATCGCCCTCAATCCCGTTAATCCCCGCCTCGGCGTCCCCTATTACATCCTGATCGTCGCGCCCCCTGCGGAAATCTCCTTCGAATTTCAATACTCCCTCGATCTCTACTGGGCTGTTGGCCGTATCTGGTTTGAAAATCCCGATGGGACTCCCAACCTCGACGAATTCCGCCGCTATGCCGCTTCCGTTGTCGCCTGGGAGAGCCTGGCCGACTCCGAAATTTCCACTTCTCGCCAGATGGCGGTCTTCGCCCCCTGCCGTCCCTTCGATGAGGCCACTCAGGCCTTCTCCCGGCTCGTGGCACAGACAATCGCCACCGGAGCCGACGGTGTCCCGCCCGCCGGCGTCGAGTGTGATTTCGCCATCCGGGACTTCATCGGCCCCGCTGCCACGAAAGCCAACCTCACCCGTATCTGGAACGGCGAAATTCCCGGCGGCCCCCCGGCCCTTCTTTTCAGCGGCGGCCACGGAGTCTGGTTCCCCCCGGATAAACCCCTCGACTGGTTCCCCCCCGATCAACCGGCCGATAACGCTAACCTCCAGGGTGCCCTTGTCTGTCAGGACCGCAAACCGGGTCCCATCCAGCCCGACCAGATGTTCGCCGCCTCCGACGTCGACTCGCTCCGCCCCGGCGCCATGCACGGCATGATCCACTTCATGTTCGCCTGCTACGGCGGTGGTTGGCCTGCCTTCGATACCTACACCGCCGGTCAGGGCCGTACTCCGGTGTCCCTCGCCGGTGGTCCCCGGCTGTCCCGCCTCCCCCAAAAACTCCTCGCCCACCCCGGCGGCGGGGCCCTCGCCGTCATCGCCCATATCGACAAGGCCTGGGGCTACTCGTTCAGGCGCGGCGATGTTCCCCAGTTGCAGGGCTTCTCCGATGTCATTGCCCGCCTCATGGCCGGTGATCGCGTAGGTCAGGCCACCGACGAATTCAATAAACGCTGGGCCGTCCTCTCCAGCGAGCTCCTCAACGAACTCGATAAATCCGGCGGAAAACCAGTCAATCCCCAACTCCTCGGAAATCTCTGGATCGGCCGCGACGACGCCCGCAACTACATCGTCATCGGCGACCCCGCCGTCCGCCTCCGCCCGGAGGCCATGCCAATTCTGCCTGCCAGCGACGACACCTCCACTTCCTGACTCCCGTGCCCTTTCAAACCATCCCCCCCTCGCCCAAACTCTCCGCGCCGGTCGATTACGCCCTGCTCTGCTTCGACGCCGAGGCCCGCGAACGCAACGACGATCCCGATGGCCATCACGGCCTTCTCAGCACCCGTCTCCTCGAAATGGCGGCCCAGCCCGAAATCACCAACATTTTCCTGTTCAGTCACGGCTGGAAGGGTGACGTTCCCGCCGCAATAGAGCAATACAATGACTGGCTCACTGCCCTCATGACGAGCCACGCGGATCTCGCTCGTGCCGCTCAAGTCTTCCCCGGCTTCCGTCCCCTCCTCATCGGCCTCCACTGGCCCAGCCTGCCCTGGGGCAATGAGGAAATCGGCGATGGCTCGTACGCCGACGACTCCGCCGAAGTTGACGATCTTCGTCGGCTTTGGCAGCAGCGTCTCGGCGACACGCCCGAGGCCAGTGTCGCCCTCGACACCATCTTTGACGCCGCCGCTGTGGATTCCGCCCCCGCGCAGCTTTCTGATCCCGTCCGTCAGGCTTATCTCGACCTCCACGCAGCCCTCGGCCTCGATGGTCCCGCCGATACCGATGGTGTCCCCTTCGATCCCGACGCCACAGTCGCCCCTGTTATCGACGATCCCGATTGTCCCCAACCCGATTACGGCCCCGGCTGTGCGCGCCTCTTTTCCGGGATGCTCGGCGCGCTGCGCGTGCTCTCCTACTGGACCATGAAAAAACGAGCCCGTACCATTGGTGAACAGGGTATGCACTCTTTCGTCAAAGCCCTGCAGGCCGCCACCGCCGATCGACGTACCCGCATCCATCTCATGGGGCACAGCTTCGGTACTATCGTCATCTCCTCCATCCTCGGAGGACCCGCCTGCTCCGGAGCCCTGCTGCGTCCCATTGATTCCGTCTTCCTCGCCCAGGGCGCTGTATCGCTTTGGGCGTACGCCGAGTCCATTCCTTTTGCGCCGGGAGGCTCCGGTTACTTTTACCCGGTTCTGGCCGATCGTAAAGTCCGCGGTCCCCTCGTTACCACCCGGTCCCGTCACGATCTGGCGGTCGGCAAACAGTACCCCCGAGCGACCCTGCCAGGCGAAGTAGCTTACTCCGATGACGACTCGGCCGAACCTCCGAAATATGGCGCCGTCGGGGCCTTTGGCTTCCATGGTCTCCCCGCTGCCGTTGCTACCGATCCTGCCGCGAAGATGCTGCCCGACGATGCCGAATATAATTTCGAACCCGGCAAAGTCTACAATCTCGATGCTGACGACTTTATCTGCGGCGGTGAGCCCCCGTCCGGTGCCCACAATAAGATCGCCGGCTCGGAAGTCGCCCACGCCATCTGGCAGGCTGCCTTCGCCGCAGCCTGACGGCTATGCTCCGGGGCTCCTGCCCATTGACTCCCGCGGTGGCAGGAGATATCTTCTTGAGACGCCGTCTCATGAATCCTGCCACCCGTTT
>CANIHR010000036.1 GCA_947467185.1 Bryobacterales bacterium | reverse complement strand
TCGAGCGTCAGATTGAACTTCTGTCCCCCAACCAATTCGCCGTAACCGATGGCTTTGGACGCCGAACGGACCTCGCCATTGACGGCGGTGAGTTCTGAAACCGGCGCACCCAGCTTCGCCGAAGCCAGCCGAATCAGAGCTTCCCGCGCCGTCGCGCAGGCGAGCGCCAGGTTACCGTGATTGAAGTTCGCGGGGTGCGACTGGCTCCCCGAAGTATGGGCCTGGTCGGGCGTCAGCGCTGTATCGCAGGTGATCAGATTGACTTTGGCAAAGGGCACACAAAGCTCTTCGGCCACCAGCTGCGCCTGCGCCGTGAAGATGCCCTGTCCCAGCTCTTCCTTACCGCTGTAGGCCGTCACCGTGCCATCCGCGCCGATAGCCACCCAGGAATCGAGCGCCTTCATGGAAGGTGAACCCGGCACCTGACCAAAGGAGGGGAACTCTACAAAGAGAGCGCCCGCCGCTGCGAGGAAGGTCCGCCGGTTCACTTCGCCACCTTCTCAATCGCCTTCACCATCCGGGCGTTTGTGAAGCACCGGCAGATAATACCCTGCAGCGCCCGTTCAATCTCGGGTTTCTGAGCGTGTGGCTTCTTATCGAGAAGCGCTTTGGCCGAGAGAATGACGCCGCTCATGCAGTACCCGCACTGTGCGGCCTGCATGTCGATGAACGCCTGCTGCAACGGATGCGGATGCTCCGGGGTGCCGATCCCTTCAAGAGTCGTGACCTCGACGCCTTCGACCGACTTCACCGGGGTGACGCACGAACGGATCGCCTCGCCCCGCACGATCACCGTGCAGGCGCCGCACTGCCCCAGGCCGCAACCGAACTTCGGGCCACGCAGCCCCAGGTCGTCGCTGAGGGCATAAAGCAGGGGTGTGGCCGGGTCAATATCGACCTGATGCGTCTGGCCGTTGACTTTCAAAGTGATTACGCTCATCGGCGTTATCATAATGCACGTGCTGACCCGTCGTAACTTCCTCACTTCCGCGCTCGCCGCCCCCGCGTTCCTGTCTGCGGCCACGCCCCGGCGCTGGCAACTCGGTATCAATACTTATTGCCTTCGTTTCTGGAAGATGAATGACCGCCAACTGATCGACTGGGTGACGCAGCACAAGCTCGATTCCATCTTCCTGCAGGATTCGCTCGACCCTGGCGTGATGGACCCGAAGCACTGGGACGAAGTTCGCGCCTGGACGAAAGCCGCGAACCTCCACATCGAAACCGGAGGAGCCGCGCTGCTGCCCAAGACGAAGGCGGGGATTCCGCCGTCCATCGCGACCCTGAAAAAGAACGTCGCCCGCGCAAAGGCCATGGGCGCTTCCATGGTTCGGACTCTGATGGCGAGTGACCGTTACGCGATGCCTGATGGACCTATCGAAGACCAACTCGAAATCGCCGTCCAAATCCTGCGCGCTGCACGCACCGAGGTGATGGACGCCGGGCTGAAGATCGGCCTCGAGAATCACAAGGACGTGCAGGCCTGGCGCACCCGCCAGGTGATCGAGACGGCGGGTAAGGAGTTCGTCGGCTCCTATCTCGATACCGGTAACCCCGTGTTCGTGGCAGAAGACCCGATGACCACCGTGGAAGAACTGGGTCCCCTCGCCGTTAGCTTTCATCTGCGCGATTCGGTGGTCTACGAACACCCCGAAGGCATCGCGATTCAGTGGGTACCACTCGGGGAAGGTACGAACGACTTTAAAGCCATCGTCGCGCGTGCCTCCGAACTAATCCCGCAGGGTGTCCATATTTACTGCAAGCCGATCACCGCCCGTCCGCCGGTCGTCCTGCCGGTGTACGGCGAAGAATTCTGGACAAAGTGGTTCCCGCAGGCCCGCTCCCGCGATTTCGCCCGTTTCCTCGCGCTCGCCAAACGCGGACGCCCCTGGAACAAGCCCCACCTGATGGCGGACCTCCCCGAAGTCCGCGACCAGTACATGGACGCTCTGAAAATCCAGCAGATGGCCCACATGGAACAAAGTCTCGATTACTGCCGGAAAGTCCTGGATCTCGGTAGCCGGCGGGCTTAACCGTTGTAAGCTGAAACGAAAGCCACATGCCGCCATCCGGTGTAATGGAGGAGCTTCCGTCCGCGACCCTGAAGACAGACCTTGTCGCTCGCTTACGGGAAGACATTATCGGAGCAAAATATCGTCCGGGCGAACGCCTGAACGAGAGTAAACTGGCGCGCCAGTATGGTGTGAGCCGTATCCCTGTCCGTGAAGCTTTGATGCAGTTGCAGGAGCAGGGTCTGGTGATGAATCATCCCCGTCGCGGGATGTTTGTGAACTCCCTGACGGAAGAGGATGCGCAACGGATTAACAGCTTACGGATTGTCCTCGAAGCCGAAGCGCTGAAGCTCTGCCGGGCGCAATTTACTTCGGAGATGGATGCGAACCTGACGCGTATCGTGGAAAAGATGGAGGGGTGGGAAAAGGGTTCGGAACTCGATGCCGCGACCCTCGACCTCGAATTCCATCGGGCCGTCTGGCAGCACACCGGGAATCCGTATCTGGTGCGGACGCTGGATTCCCTGGTGCCCGTTTTGCTGGTGCACCATGCTCTGGACGGGATCGCTCAGGATCTGGTTCGGTGGCGGCTGAATCACCACCGGGAACTACTGGAAGTGGTGCAGGGCAACTCGAAGCTGACGCCTGAAGAAGCCATCGTTGTGCACCTGCAGATGGCGTACACAAGCCCGGAAAAGTTCTCCAGTTTCGGGCTGCCCTCGAACCCTTAAACTTGACCTGGTAAACAGGTGCTGATAGCATCGTGCCTGAAAAATGATCCCCGTCAGCAAGATTGCAATTGGTGTAAGTGCCCTGTTCCTGGCTGCCTGCAGTAAAGCCCCCGAACCGGCAAAAACTGTGGCTGTAGCTGAGCCCCCGACCGGCTCCATCGTTCGCCTGGACCCCGGTTTGGATGCGCTGATTGCGCCCGACGCGAAGATCGAGAAAGTCTCGACGGGGTACAAGTTCCTGGAAGGGCCGCTCTGGCGGTCACAGGGTTCGCTCTGGTTCAGCGATCTGGTGGGGAACGTGGTGCACCAGTGGACTCCCGACGGCAAGGTAACCGATGTCCTGAATCCGGGCGGGTATGACGGGAAAGATCTGCCGGCGGATGGCTACAACGGACCGAACGGCATGGCGGTTGGTCCGGATGGCAATGTGGCACTCTGCCAGCATGGCAATCGCCGTATTGTGACGCTGGCTGCCGATAAGAAAGTGACTCCGCTGGTGGAGAAGTTCGACGGGAAGAAGCTGAACAGCCCGAACGATGTGGTCTATTCGCCGGATGGCGCGCTGTACTTCACCGATCCGCCATTTGGTCTGCCGAAGCAGGATGAGGACCCGGCGAAGGAGATCAAGTTCAACGGTGTGTACCGCTTTGCCAAAGGCAAGGTGGAGGCGATCTACAAGGATCTGGCGCGGCCGAACGGTATTGCTTTCTCACCCGATTTCAAGACTCTGTACCTCTCGAATTCCGAGGCGACGCACCGTCTCTGGATGCGTTGCGACGTGGCGGCGACCGGGCCCCTGACCAACTGCAAGGTCTTTGCCGATGCGACATCCTCGCCGGATCAGGGTGTGCCGGATGGGATGCGTGTGGATTCGGCCGGCAATGTCTACGCGAGCGGCCCCGGCGGCTTGTGGGTGTTCTCGCCCGAAGGCAAGCATCTGGGGACGATCAAGACTCCGGAAGGGCCTTCCAACTGCTCCTTTGGCGATGATGGCAAGACGCTTTACATCACGGCGGTCAGCAGTGTTTACAAGATCCGCGTGAATGTGGCTGGCGCGAAGCCCGCTTACAACTAACGCGGTTCGGTGATCTGGAGCAGCGTATTGGTGCCGGGTTTGTCGGTGATGGTCTGCTTTTGACCCGAGGGCCAGGTGACTTCAATGCGTTCGATTTTGTCGGCGTCCCCGAGGCCGAAATAGAGGGGCAGGGAACTCTGCGACAAGTAGCCGGACTTGCCGTCGGAGTAGTGCGTATACGTCTGGCCACCGGCGGTGACCCGGACGGTGGCTCCCAGGCCATCACGATTCGATTTCGTGCCGGTGAGCTTCACCTTCAGCCAGTGAATGCCTGGTCGCCGCGTCGTCAGATTGCTGACCAGGACTTGCGGCGCGGAGTTGAACTCGTTGGTGACGATGTCGAGGTCCCCATCGTTGTCGAGATCGAAGATGGCTGCGGCACGACTGCCGAGAGGTGCCATGACGGTGATCTTGCCTGATTGTCCGGAACACGGCGCCCACGCCTTCGCGCCCGGGTGAGAGACGGCCTGATCGCAATCGAGATCGAACCAGGGCGTGTGGGTCTGGCCCCCGCGGCGGGGCTCGATGCCGACCAGAAATTCGGAATCCAGGAACTTCTTCCCCTTGTTGTTGAGCAGGAGGGAGTTGATGCCGTAGCGAAACGGGAAGTTCATGGATGATGCGATGAAGATGTCTTCCCACCCGTCGGCGTTGAGGTCGCCGATGCTGGGTCCCCATGGCCAGTAGTTCTCGGCTCCCATAGGCCCGGAAACTTCGTCGAGTTTACCCTTGCCGGTGTTGTGATAGAGCGCGTTGCCGAAGAGAAAGCCATCCATCGGACCCATCAGAAATGAATCGGCGGGGTGGGTGGCGGCCTTGTCCTTCTCATGTCCCGGACCGACGTTTTCGAACATGTCGGAATGCATGTCGGTGACAAAAAGGTCCGGGCGGCCATCGTTGTCGTAGTCAAAGAACTTGACGCCCATGGCGCCCCAGGAGGTGCCGGGGAAATCGCGTTTTGTTTCGTCGGTAAAGCGCTGGCCTCCGTGGTTCTCGAAGTAGTGTCCGGCACCCATCATGTTGAGGATGTAGAGGTCGGGGAAACCATCGCCGTTCATATCAGCGAAACTGGCGTCGCCAGCCCAGCCGACGGGCTTCAGGCCGGTTTCGGAGGTGACGTCTTTGAATCGATTGCTGCCGAGGTTTTTGTACAAGACCGGGAACTCGTAGCGTTCGGGGAACCGATGACCGGAGAAGGCATCGGCCAGGCCCAGGTACTGACCCTGTTTGCCCTTGTGGTCACTGGTGTACTGGCCGACGTTGCAGACCAGAAGGTCGAGCAGGCCGTCGTTGTTGTAGTCGAAGAAGACGGCTCCCGAGGAGTGGGCGACAAGGCCGACTCCGGCGGTTTGGGTGATGTCTTTGAAGCGCCCGTGGCCGTCGTTTTCGAAGAGGTGGTTGCCACCTCGCACGGTGGTAACGAAGAGATCGGGATCGCCGTCGTTGTCGATATCTGCGAAGGAGGCCGCGACGCCAATGACGCGGGGCAGGCCGACACCGGCTTCCTGTGTGATGTTGCGGAACCTGCCCGCTCCCAGATTCTTCCAGAGTTCGCTGCCACCGACCTGATTCACAAAGTAAATGTCGGAGAGGCCATCGCCATCCACGTCGGCGACGGCGATGCCATTGCCGTGATCGTAGTGGACGGGCTTGTAGTCGGGGCCGGCGTCGTCGACCATCCGATGCACGAAGGTGATGCCGCTGGCGGTGAGTTCGTCGGTGAAACGGAACTGGTACAAGACCTGGAAGTCGCTGACGGTTTTCTGCTGGGCAGTGCGGCGGGCCGCGAGCAGGGCGGGGACATCTTCGCGGGGATACTGCACCGGCGTGCCGGCGACGGCGGTGACTGCGAGGAGGAACAGAGAGAGTCGAAAACTCATTTGGCCTTCGCCTCGCGGAGCTTCTTATATGCGGCCTGTTCGCGGTCGGCTTCGCCCGTCTTGCCTGCCTTGCGGTACAGGGTACTGAGTTCGAAGTGAGCCTGGGCGGCGAGCGGCGTCTCTTTTTCGATAGTCAAGAGCTGGGTCCAGGACTTCTCGGCCTGGGAGGTGTCGCCCGACAACGAGGCGGCTTTGCCGAGAGTGAACAGGGTTTCCGGCATGGCGGGTTCGAGGCGGTCGGCGTCCTTCAGGATTTTCAGTGCGGCAGCGGCTTTGCCCTGCTGGAGGAGGGCGGACCCGAGGCGCCAGGCGGATTCGGCATGGGCGGGGCGCAGCTTGGTTTCTTCGCGGAATTCCGCTTCGGCTCCAATCCAGTTCCCGGCGGCGGAAAGGAGACGGCCCAGGGCGAGGTGGAGCCCCGGGAGATCGGAGCGTAGTTTCAGGGCGGCCCGGTATTCGCGTTCGGCGAGGGTGGGCTGGCGAAGTTGCTCGTACTGTTCGGCCATTGCCTGGTGTCCTCTTGCGGAGTCGGGTGCGTTGGTCAGGAGGGCGTCAAAGGAGGCTTTGGCAGCTAGTCCCGAGGCACGGCCGAAGTAGTAGAGAAGGTCGGGATCGCCGGGGCTTTGATTGAGCGCCATGCCGAGGAGGCGGATTGCATCGGGGAGTTGGCCCGCTTCGAGATACGCGATGCCGAGGAGGTCCATCGACTTTGCCTTTTCCAGGTGGGGGATGGCCTCATTGACGCTGCCCGAGGCGAGAAATGCCGTACCCAGCATCTGTTCGGCCCCCACGAGATCGTTGTCGAGCACAACCGCCTGTTTGAGCGCGGAGATGGCGGCGGGGTAGTCGCGCTTTTGAAGGTAAGCGGCCCCGAGATTGACGAAGCCGGCGGCAAGGGCGGGCTGGATTTCGGTCACGGAACGAAATTCGCGGATCGCGGTATCGAGGTCACCCTTCTTCTGGGCTTCCATGCCGGAGCGGGCGTGTTCGATGGCTTCGGGCGTGATGGTTTGCGCTGGGATTGACACAGCGGCGACGAGGTATAGCGCGATACGGATCGCGGTGTTCATTGCAGTGACGGCTCCTGGACTTCGATCGACCGATTTACTTCGATGTTGCGCATTTGCTGCTGGATCCCGGAGGGCCAGAAGATTTCGATATTGGCTGTCTTCGCCTGGCCGAGGCCGAAGTGGACTCGCTTGTCGCTGGCGGAGAGGTAGCTTCCTGAGGATGTCACAACTTCGGTCTGGCCGTTGCACTGCACGACCGCGCCGAACCCGTCGCGGTTGGTGCGCGTGCCACGGAGCGTGAGGGTGATCCAGTTGTTGCCTTTGGCCCGGTTGTGGAAGTAGAGCGGCCGCCCCCCGAGGACGGTCAGGACGGCATCGACCGCTCCGTCATTATCCATGTCGGCGAAGGCGAGGCCCCGTCCGGCGACGGGCACCTTTGTGCCTGGATCGCTTTGGTGGAACTGGCCATCCGCGAAGTCCGCGAGGAGCGGCGGTTCCAGATAGCGCAGGTTAGGGTCGACGGCGGCGATGTTATCCATTACATGGCTTTGTGCGACGAAGAGGGACTTGCTTCCGGAGTTGCGGAGGTCGCGGAAACCAACGCCCCAGCCGGAACTGGCGGCGGTAATGACGCCGAGGCCGGTGGTCAGGCTGGTGTAGGTGAAGCGGAGTCCGTTGTCATTGTGATAGAGCGCGTAGATCTGGCGGGCGAGGTTGGTGACGACGATGTCGGGCAGGCCGTCGTTGTCGTAATCGCGGAAATCGACGCCCATGCCGGAGTAGGGCTTGCCTTCGTCGGAGAGGGCTACACCGGCTTCGAGGGCGGTTTCGGTGAACGTGCCGTTGCGGTTGTTGTGAAAGAGAAACTGTTCCATGCCGTCGTTCGCGACGAAGATGTCGGTGAAGCCGTCACCGTTATAGTCGGCGAGGGCCACGCCGAGACTTCGCCCTTTGACGGCGGCGATACCGGAAGGGATACTGACGTCTTCAAAAGTGCCGTCTCCCCGGTTGTGGTAGAGGATGTTGGTGGCGGCGGGGAAATCGCCGGGCGGACAGTACATTAGTTGGCCCAGGGAGGGGCAGGCTTTGCTTTTCGCCATGCTCCACTGCATGTAACGGGTGACGAAGAGGTCGAGGTGTCCGTCATTGTCGTAGTCGAGAAAGCCGGCGCTGGCGGACCAGCCTCCGGCGGCCACTCCTGCTTTAGCGGTCACATCGGTGAAGGTACCGTTTCCGTTGTTGTGATACAAGACATTGGCGCCGTAGCTGGAGACGTAGAGGTCG
Source organism: Bryobacterales bacterium (assembly GCA_947467185.1). Lineage (GTDB taxonomy): Bacteria > Acidobacteriota > Terriglobia > Bryobacterales > Bryobacteraceae > BOG-234. The sequence continues at coordinate 20,212 of CANIHR010000036.1, read as the reverse complement.
GTAAAGCCGTCGTTGTCGTAGTCTCCAGTGGCAACGCCCATGCCATAGCTGGTGTCGTCGCGGTTGGCGATACCTGCGGCTAAGGTGACGTCGGTGTAGCTGCCATCGCGGTTCTGGCGGTAAAGTCGGTCCTGGTTTTCGGGGCTGCGCCGGTTGAAGCTCTCGCGGCGGGCGGAGATCTGGCCGCTGTTTACCAGGAAGATGTCGATCAGGCCGTCATTGTTGTAGTCAAAAAGGGCGACCCCGCCTCCCATGGATTCAATCAGGTGCTTTTGCGGGGTGGGGGAATTGCGGTGAAGGAACGGGATACCGCGAAGGGGCGCGACCGCGAACGGCTGTTCGACAGGCGCAAAGGCCAGGAACCACGCGAGGGCGAGCAGAATTTGCATCGTGATTTGTGAACTTCAGTTATTCAGACGATGTGGGACATGGTCTCACAAAAGGACACCCCGGTACAACACGGAGCGATCCCGGGGTGCGAAAGTGCCCGGAAAAGTCCCTGTTCCGGTGGCATATGTTGACCTGTCCTACAGGCTGTGATAAGGTTTGAGACCGAGTCTCGCTGTATACAGTTTTGGTCTGCTGTACCTGCTTTGAAGGGGAAAGACATGATAAACACCAATTTTTCAAGTGGAGCGCCGCGCCGCGCTCCCGGCCGCGGGCCATTGCCGCAGCTGTTCCGTTTTATATTCGCGCTGGCTCTGGCAGCTTTGTCGCTGATACCAGCCAGTGCACAATCCACGTTTGGAACGATCGTTGGGTCTGTCACCGATGCCAGTGCGGCGTCGATGCCGGATGTCACGGTGGTCCTCCTCAACAGTGCCACCGGCGACCGACGCAGCGCGGTCACTGACAGCAACGGCTCGTTCCAGTTTGTCAGTCTCAACCCAGGCGACTACAAGATCGACATCCAGCAGACCGGCTTCCGGCACTACACCCGCAGCTCGATCCTCGTCGAAGTCGCCGCCCAGGTTCGCGCCGATATCCAGATGCAGGTCGGCGATACAACGCAGTCGGTTGAAGTGACTGCTTCCGCGGCCTTGCTGCAGACGGAAAATGCGACGCTCAGCCAGGTGGTGGCGGCTCGTGCGGTGCAGGAACTTCCGCTGAATGGGCGCAACGTGATGAATCTGGTGGCGCTGGTTCCTGGCGTTGTGCCGCAGGGAGGTTCGATGTCGAATCTCCAGGGGCAGAACATCTTCGGTGCGGGCAACTTCCAGATTGGCGGCGGCGCCGCGAACCAGAGTTCCACGCTCCTTGACGGCAGCCCCCTCAACGTGAACTACGGCAACCTGACGGCCTTCGTGCCCACCCAGGACGCCATTTCGGAATTCCGTGTCCAGACCAGCAGCAACACCGCCGAATACGGTCGCTACACGGGCGGCATCATTAACCTGACTTCCAAATCGGGCACCAATGAAATCCACGGCTCGATGTATGAGTTCCTGCGCAACAGGGCACTCAACGCCGGAACCTTCTTCGGCAACGCGACCGGTGCAGGTCGGCCAGCCTTTACGCAGAATCAATTCGGCGTGAACGCGGGCGGACCCATCAAAAAGGACAAGACCTTCATCTTCGGATCTTATGAAGGCTTCCGCCAGGTGCAGGGCTCGATCCTGCTGAACACGGTTCCGACGGCGGCGATTCTGGGGGGCGATTTCTCGGGCTACAGGAATGCCGCGGGCGCTCAGATCCCGGTATACGACCCGCAGACGCAGTGTGGCCAGCTCGGCAACGCGGCCTGCGGCGCCGGCACAGTGCAGCGCAGCCAGTTCCCCGGCAACATCATCCCCTCCAGCCGCATCAATCCGGTGGCAAAGGCCCTCAGCAACAAGCTTTTCGCTCTTCCGAACACAGCCGGTGTTGCGAACACCAACCAGTTCAACTTCTCCACCAACGTCAATACCGGCGGCAGCAACGACCAGTACAACGGGCGCGTGGACCACACCTTCAGTGAGAAACAGCGTGTGTTTGCACGCTACAGCCGCTGGACGCTGAACGACCTGGCCGGTAACGGCTATGGCGACATTCCTTACTACGCCGGCGGTTCCTCTCCTGAGATCTTCACCACCGACTCGGCGGTGCTGGCAGATACGTACATCTTCAACGCAACAACTATTCTGGATGTCCGCGGATCTTTCCTGCGCTTCTTCTATGACCGGACCCCGAAGGTCGCCCCCGGCACCTTCGACGCGACCACCATCGGCCTGCCGAAGTATATGAATGTGCCCCTGGCCGCCTGGCCAGGTACCACGTTTGCCGAATACAACTCCGGCAGCGCCAGCCAACGCATCAGTTCCCGCAACAACAGCTACTCGTTTGTTCCGGGCCTGACGAAGATTATGGGACGCCATACCCTGAAAACCGGTATGGAACTCCGCAATCTGCAGGCGAACTTCTTCCAGGTAAACAGCCCCGGTGGCGCGTACACTTTCACCAACCTGTTTACGTCGCAGAACGCCACCAGCCCCGGAGCCACCGGCAACAGCTACGGCTCCTTCCTGTTGGGTAACCCCGCCACCGGCACACTGCTGCTGCCGAACTTCACTGCGTCATCCCTGCTTTACCAGGGCTACTACGTGAACGACAGCTTCCAGGTAAACAAGAAGCTCACCGTTACGGCTGGCCTGCGCTGGGAGATTCCCGGCGTGTGGACAGAGCGCAACGACAACATGGCAGTCTTCAATCCCACTGCTACAAACCCCCTGTCCCAGGCCACCGGCCTCAACCTCAAGGGAGCGTTTGAGCTCGTCAAGTCCGATGCGCATCCGCAGCGGGGTCTGAAATCCGAATATTGGAAAGCATTCGCCCCCCGCGTTGGCCTTGCCTATCGCATGAATGAAAGCACCGTTCTGCGCGCCGGCGGCGGCCTGTTCTTCATCCCGGCCGACGTCGTGTTTGTGGAATCTCCTTACCAGAACCCGTTGAATCTCTACAGCAACACGATGGTGACCACGGTCGACAACTCCGTCACCGCATTCAACACACTCAGCAATCCCTACCCGCAGGGCCTGACTGTCGCGCCCGGCCGCAACGCGAATTTCCAGGCACTGCTACAGGGCGGAAACTTTGCGGGCGGCGGCGGTGGCGCCGCCGCTTCGGCGATCATCGCGAACAGCAAAAACCCAACTGTCTACCAGTGGAACGCGGCTATTGCGAAGGACCTTCATGGTCTTGCCGTGGAAGTTGGTTACTCCGGATCGGCCGGTAATCACCTGCCGACCGGCGGTCTGCAGCTGAACCAGATTCCGAACCAGTTCCTCTCGCTGGGCAAGGCGCTCACCAACCAGGTGCCGAATCCGTTCCTCGGTAAGATCACGGTCGGCCCGCTGGCCCAGCCCACCATTCAGGCTGGTCAGTTGCTTCGTCCCTTCCCCCAGTACCAGACCGTCACCGACGCCGGTGGTTACATTGGCAACAGCACGTATCACGCGGCTCTGGTGAAGGCTGAAAAACGTTTCGCGTCCGGCGGCACCCTGCTGGGCAGCTACACCTTCTCGAAGCTTCTCACTGACGTGGAATCCACCACCAGTTGGCTCGAAAGCGCCGGCACCGGCGGCGGTACGGCCGGCTATCAGGACTTCACGAACTTCGCTGCGGAAAAGTCTCTTTCGGCCTTCGATTCGCGGGAACGCGCAACCATCAGCTACGTGGTTGACCTGCCGTTCGGAACCAACAAGAAGTTTCTGGCGAACGCCAAAGGTATTGCCGGCAAGTTGGTTAACGGCTGGGGTATCAATGGCATCTCCACCTTCCAGAAGGGCTATCCCCTGCACATGACGGCGACTCCGGTCGCTCTCTCCATCGCCAACGGTGGCGGCGGGCTGCGTCCCAACGTCGTTGCGAATTGCGATCCTGCAGTTTCGGGTGGCGTCCAGCAGCGTCTGACGAAGTACTTCAACACGGGCTGCTTCACGGTTCCGGCAAACTTCACATGGGGCAGTGCGGCTCGCACCGATCCCCGTCTGCGCGGACCCGGCATCGCAAACTACGATTTCGCGATGTTCAAGCGCACGGCGATCACAGAACGGATCAACCTCGAATTCCGAGGGGAAATCTTCAACATCTTCAACCGCGTGCAGTTTGGTCAACCGAACTCAGTCGCAACCACTGCGGCGAACTCGACCTTCGGCGTTATCTCGACTCAGGCCAATAGTCCACGGCAGGTACAATTTGCCCTGCGGCTGAAATTCTGATGTTAGCTACAAGTAAGTAATCGCTGTTACTAAAGAGAGCCGCCTTCCGTTAGTCACGGAAGGCGGCTTTTTCTCATCTGCTGACTGATTTACTGAGGAAGAGATAAGTACCGAAAGCACCAGCGGTGGCGATGTCGGGCTTACCGTCTTTGTTGAGGTCCCCGATTGCAACGGTGGAACCGACGCCGGAGCGGTTGTGGACCAGTTCCGGGACGAATTCCGCGCCGCCGGGCACTTTGGCATTGCGGACCGTGCGGTAGATGTAGACAACGGGCTGGCCGTAAGGATCGGGGCCATTGTAGTTCTCGAGGTGTGACCAGTAGCGTTTGCCGGTGACGAAGTCGGGGATCCCGTCGCCATTCATGTCCACGATGGCCGACGCATGGAGTTCGGAGAAGGTGGTGCCACCGGCGTTCTTCGCGGCGTAATCGCCCGCGATAACGTGTTCGACGAAGGTACCGTCTTTCTTCTGTTCGTACCAGTTGAGACCCCAGTCGTGCGCTGCGACACTGGTGACGATATCGGTCAGGCCGTCGCCATTCACGTCATAGACACCCATTTCGGCGCCGCCATTGCCGAAGCGCGCGGGGTGGAAGGGCCAGGGGCCGGTGGAGCCTTTTACGGGTTGCTCATACCAGCCGTTGAAGGTAACGAAGTCGAGACGTCCGTCTTTATTGACGTCGCCCACGCCCATCCCGTGATTACCACCTCCGTTAGCGGTTTCTGAGATGGCGTGGGTTGGCCAGACGCCGGCAGGATTCGCTGGATCTGGCGCGGCCCAGACATAGACATTGTTGGCGCGGAAGAGGAGCTCCGGTTTGCCGTCGCCATCGATGTCTTTCAGAAGGATCAGTTCGCTGTTGAGCGTTGGTACGACTCGGGTATGGCTCCAGAGGCGGGACTCGCCTTTGGGATTGATGTAGAGGTCAAGCGGACGGTTGTTGCCGTTGCCTTCTTCGAAGCCCGAGGCGAGGATATCCGGCCAGCCGTCACCATTGAAGTCCGCACTGAAGTTGACCATGTCGGGCGCGTATTCGAGCGCGGGATTATAGACGCGATCCTTGCGGTAAGTGTGGCGCGTTGTGTAGTCGGGTCCCTGGTAATAGAAAGGACCGGAAATGATGTCGGGCGTACCGTCGTGCGTGATGTCGGCGATGGCGGCGGACCAGCCATAGTAGAGATCACTGATGTGCTGCGCAGTGAAGCGGGGAGATGTCTGTTCCTTCTGTGTCACCTTCGCATTGAGATCCTTCCAGGCAACATCCTGGTAAGTGACTTCACCCACACCACCGGCGTAGAGAGCGATGGCACCGTAACCTTCGCCGGTGTCGCCCGTGACAGAGGCGGGGACGGGCGTTGCGTTGAGGAGGGGGCGCAGAACCTCACCGGCGGTGAGGATCTCCACTTCGTTCCAGTCATTGGCATGCAGGTTTATAGGGGTGGGACCACGACCGGCTCCGCGGCCTCTGCCGCCACCGCGTCCGGCGGGCGCGGCCAGTTTCTCTCGTTTGATCTCCTTGCCCTGAGCGTCGAGAGTTAGTTTGTATGACGCGACATCGCCTTCGGCCAGCGAGACGAACAGGCCCTGCAGACCGCCGTCCGCCGTTTTCTGTGCCCTCACCAGGACACCGGGTTTACCTCCTGCGGTGACTCGGAAGCTGGTGAACGTGAAGGTATCCTGGAGCGTCTTATCCAAAATCAGCCAACCGCCTTCCGGAGCAGTGGGCGTCCCGGTGATGACACCATTGGCTGCCTTCCAGTTGGCCTGGCCGACGGCATGCCAGCCTGTGAGCGCGGATCCCTTAAAAGTGGAGTCCGGACGGAACTCACCGGGCACAGCGGCGTAAACAACCAGGGCGACGGCGATGGCTGTGGCTGCTACCGATACTACACGCGAAGAGCGCATTTCTTTTTACCTCATTCCAGTAACTATCGGCGGGTGGGAAGCGTGTTGATTATGTCACTTACTCACTTACTTACCGTGGTTGACCTATATAACAGGCTATGATAAGCTTCCAGCCGACGGCCCGGGAATGTAGGTCGGGAAATGTAAGAGTTTGTATGTCGGCCAGTGGGCGAAAGAAGTAGCCGCAAAGGAGCGGGAATGTTTAGTTCCAGACGTGAGTTGAGCAGGCCGGTTTGGGAGCGATGGGTTCGGGTTGCAAGCTGCGCGCTGCTGGTAGGCGGCATCGCCCTGTCGCAGGCACCGAAGGCGGCAGCCCCGAAAGCGGCCGTTCGCGTGGCCAGGGAATGGCCGGACTATGCGGGTGGGCCGGAAGGTCACCGCTTTATGCCGCTGAACCAGATCACGAAGGACAACGTGAAGAAGCTGGAAGTGGCGTGGAGCTATCCGCACGCCGAGACCGGCTTCAACCCGATTGTGGCCCACGGTATTGTCTACACGAAGGCCCGCAACAAGTCGATTGTGGCGGTGGACGCGGCGACAGGTAAAGAACTCTGGGTTCACGACGGGCTGACGGGCATGACCGAGCGCGGCATGAACTACTGGGAGAGCAAGGACGGGAAGGATCGCCGTCTGCTGTTCTGCCTCGCCGACTATCTGCAGGAAATCGATGCGCGCACCGGCAAGCTGATCCGCTCGTTCGGCAAGAACGGCGCGGTGGATCTGCGCGATGAACTTCGGCGCGATCCGAACTTTATGCGCATTCAGTCGGGCACTCCCGGCAAAGTTTTTGAGGACATGGTGATCCTCGGGTCGGCTACGGGCGAAGGTTACTTCTCCGCGCCGGGCGATCTGCGGGCTTACAACGTGATCACCGGTAAGCTGATGTGGCAGTTCCACACGGTACCCCACCCGGGCGAACTGGGCTATGAGACGTGGCCGAAGGACGCGTGGAAGTATATCGGCGGGGTGAACGACTGGGGTGAAGTGACGATTGACCCTGTTCGCGGGATCGCCTACTTCCCACTGGGTTCGCCGACGTTCGACTTTTACGGCGCTGACCGTGTGGGTACTGATCTGTTTGGCAGTTCCATCGTGGCGCTTGATGTGCGCACGGGGCGTCGACTCTGGCATTTTCAGAATGTCCACCACGATCTGTGGGACTACGACAACGTCGCTGCTCCCATGCTGACCACGATCACGAAGGACGGCAAAAAGATTGACGTTGTCGCGCAGGCGGGTAAGACGGGTTATCTGTATGTGTTTGACCGCGTGACGGGCGAGCCGATCTGGCCGATTCCGGAAACTCCGGTTCCGTACGTGACGAACGTGCCCGGCGAAGTGGTGACGCCGACGCAGCCGATTCCGACCGCGCCGCCTCCCTTCACGGCACATACCTTCACGGCGAAGGATGTGAATCCGTACATCCTTACCGCGAAGGAGCGGGCCGATATCGCGGACCGGGTCTCGAAGGCGCGCTTCCAGGGTACGTTTACACCCATTGGGTTTGACACTGCGCTGCATATGCCCGGGAACCAGGGCGGCGCGAATTGGGGCATGACCTCGTCGAATCCGAATGACGGCACAGTCTACGTGATTTCCTTCAACTACCCGACGCTGATCAAGCTCCTGCCCGCCGGCCAGCAGCGTATTGGTGGCGGCGGACGCGGCGCGGTGGGTGGTCCGGGCTCGACTGCCTATACGACGAACTGCTCGGGCTGCCATGGCCCGAATCGGACGGGGCTTTCGACGAATCCGAGTCTGGTGGGAATTGGCAATCGTATGAATGCGGCGGCTATCCGCACGGTAATTCTGGAAGGCAAGGGGCAGATGCCCGGTTTCCACCAGTTCAACGGTACGGAAGTGGATGCGCTGGTGACGTTCCTGATGACGGCGGACGCGGGTGGCCGCGGCGGTGGACGTGGTGGTCCGATCCTCACTTTCCCGCCGGTGACTCCGGTGGAGACTGGTCCGGCAACCCTGCGGCCAGCACCTCCGGCATCGGGCGGGATGAACGAATACCCGGACGGCGTGCCCGCTCCTGATGCCCGCCTGAGCATGGACGGCTACGGGGTGGAAATTCTGGCCAACAAACCTCCGTATACGTCGCTGACGGCTTACGATCTGAACAAAGGCACTATCAAGTGGCAGATCGGGCTGGGCGACGATTACCGGGTGGTTAAGGAAGCCGGAGTGCACGGCACCGGGGCGGCGCAGACCCTAAAGAGTTCGATCATTTCGACGAGTTCCGGCCTGGTGTTTGCAAATGCTGCGGACCGCAAGATTCATATCTACGATGCCGATACGGGCAAGGAGCTGCACCAGATTCCGCTGGGCGCAGTGAGCTCGGGTTCGCCCTCGATGTATGAACTGAACGGGAAGCAGTATTTGCTGGTTACGGCGTCACCGGTTGGCACTCGCCAGGGTGGTGATGACAAGGCGGCGGATCCGGCGCAGAAGGGTCCCAGCGGTTTGGTGGCCATCACACTCGGTAAATAGTGTTGGACCCCGAACGGGGTCAGATGAGAGACTGGCTGGGATGAAAACTTCCAGCGAGAGTCTCGGGCGAATGACACGGCGTGAGATCTTACTCGCGTCCGTGTCATTTTCCGTTTTGGGGGGTGCTGCGCCTCGGTTGCGGTGTGAGGAAGTGCGGCGGATTGCGGCTCCGGAGGCGAATCAGGCGGTTGCGGCCGACGGGGAGTTTCTCTATGCCATCGGCAATCACGCGATCGGCAAGTACGAGAAGAAGAGCGGGAAGCGGGTGGCAGGCTGGGAGTGTGAGAATGGCAAGCCGCTGATTCATCTGGACAGCGGGATTGTGCGCGAGGGAGTGCTGTACTGCGCGCATTCGAACTATCCGGGTGTGCCGATGGTGAGTTCGATTGAGACGTGGGATGTGCGGACGATGAAGCATCTGGGGTCGCACAGTTTCGGGATCTTTGCCGGGTCAGCTACATGGATGGACATTCGGGACGGCTATCGGTATGTCACGTTTGCTCACTATAAGGGCACGAACGACGAAGCGGACCGGGACCCGAAGTGGACGTCCCTGATCCAGTTCGATGGTGACTGGCGGCAGCGGGAAGCGTGGGTTTATCCGGAAGAAGTGGTTTCGCGGCTGGGCGTGATGTCGATTTCGGGTGGCGTGTTCGCTCCCGACGGGCGGCTGTATTGCACGGGTCATGACAATCCTGAGATCTATGTGCTGCGGTTTCCGGAGGGTGGGTCGGTGATGGTGCTGGAGGAAATTGTGCCGACGATGATTCACGGGCAGGGGATTGCACTGGATCCGCTGGACGCGGGTGTGTTGTATGGAATTGACCGTCCGAAGAAGGAAATCATTGTGGCGCGGCTGAGCGCGGGGTAATTGGCACGACGCGTGCTGTAGTCAGTGGGCGGGCAGGATTTCTTTGCCTTACGAAGCCGCCCCATGAACAAACTGAACCTGAAACTTCTTCGACGCGCTTTGGTGGTTGCGAAACCCTTCTGGGTCTCTGCCGGGAAACGGCGGGCGTGGGGCCTGATGCTTCTGCTGGTGGCGCTCCTGGTGGCCGACACCCGGATCAACGTCTACTTCAACACGCAATCTGGTGAGTTTACTTCGGCGCTGGCGGGGCGGAATGCGGCACGGTTCTGGCATTCCATTCGCGCCTTCCTGATGCTGGTGGTAGTGGCGGTGCCGGTTTATGCCTACTACTATTACGTCCGCGACAAGCTGGCGCTGGACTGGCGGCGGTGGTTGACGGAGCGCTTTCTGAATGGCTATTTCCGGCACCATACCTTCTATCATTTGCTTTCCAAACCGGAGATCGATAATCCCGACCAGAGGATCGCGGAGGATATTGATTCCTTCACGTCACAGTCTCTGAGCTTTCTCCTGTTACTGGTGAGCGGGGTGTTCCAGTTGGTAGCGTTCAGCAGCGTGCTCTGGTCGATTTCCGGCTATCTGGTGCTGTTTCTTGTCGCATATGCGGTAGTGGGAACACTCATCGCGTTTGGGGTATTTGGCGAAAAAATGGTGGTGCTGTACTTCAATCAACGGCGACGGGAGGCAGACTTCCGTTTTGGTCTGGTGCGGATTCGGGAGAACGCGGAGGCGATCGCGCTGTATCACGGAGAAGCGCAGGAGCAGAGCCAGGTTCAGAAGCTGTTTGGAGAAGCATACGCCAACTACAACCGGCTGATCAGCTGGAGTCTGCGGCTGAATTTCTTTCAGTACTCTCACAGCCTGCTGACGATGGTGATCCCCAGCGTAATTATCGCGCCGCGTGTGCTTTCAGGGGAACTGGAAGTGGGGCGCGTGGTGCAGGCCGAGGGCGCGTTTTCGGCAATTCTGGTAGCGTTGACACTGCTAGTCGGCTACCTGGAAAATTTGAGTCGGTTTGCGGCAGGCGTCGGCCGTCTGGATAGTCTGGAGTCGAGTTTGCACCCGTCCCGTTCGCGCCGTCATGCGGAGCGGGAGAAGATCATCACCCAGCGGGGTGACCATCTCGGGCTGGAGGCCGTGACGCTTCACACGCCAAATTACGAGCGGACGCTGGTGAAGGCGCTGACGCTCACGGTGCCACAGGGCAAGAGCCTGATGATTGTCGGCGCGAGCGGGCTCGGGAAGAGTTCGCTTTTGCGGATGGTGGCGGGGCTTTGGGATGCGGGGACCGGGACGGTGTTGCGGCCTGGTTCGAAAGATGTCCTGTTCCTGCCGCAACACGCGTACATGATCCCGGGGACTTTGCGACGGCAGTTGAGTTATCCAGCGCTTACACGGAATGTGAGTGAAAAAGAGTTTCGGGCGGTTCTGGAGAGGGTAAATCTGCCGGGTTTGGTGGAGCGGTGCGGTGGGTTCGACGCCGAACTGGATTTCGAGAAAGTGCTTTCGGTGGGGGAACGGCAGCGGTTGGCGTTTGCGCGGGTGCTGCTGAATACGCCGCGGTATGTGTTGCTGGACGAGGCAACGAGCGCCCTGGATCAGGAGAATGAATCGGCGCTCTACAGCCTGCTGCGCGAGACGGAGACGACACTGGTGAGCGTGAGTCATCATCGCTCTCTTGTGCAGTATCACGCGCAGGTGCTGGAGCTGAAGGCCGAAGCTGGCTGGGATTTACATTCAGCGGAGGGCTTTCGGTTTACGGAGGAACTGGCGTGAAAAAGAGGCTGAAGTCTCTGGTGAATGTGCGGGTGTACCAGGTGCTGATGAAGCTGGCGCGGCAGTACCGGCGGCAGTTCGTCATCATCGGCATCTATTCGTCACTGTATACGGCGGCGGATCTGATTCAGCCTCTGATTTACAGGCGTGCGATCAATGACGTGGCCGGGCTGTTTGTGCCGCCGGGGGCGTCCCGTGTGATTCCGGCGCGGACGCTGGAGGAGATGCTGAAGACGCTGATTGTGGCCGTGACCGCTCTGTTCTTCATCAGTGTCCTCGGGTATTACTTTCGCCTGCGTGCGCGGCGGCACGGGGCGCGGGTGGCGAGCGATATGGAATCGTCGCTGATTGTTGGGACGTTCGGGCATGTGCTCCGGCTGCCGCTGTCGTTCTTCAGTCTGCAGGCGTCAGCGGGGCTGGCGAAGCGGATTGATCAGTCGGATCAGGTGTCGCCGATCGTGTCGGCATTTTCGCAGGAGATTGCTCCTGAGGCTGTACGGTTCGTTGGGATCTGCGCGATCATGCTGACCCAGAACTGGGAGATGGCGTTGCTCTCGACGTGCATGCTGCCGCTGTATCTGTGGGTGGCGCGGCGGTCGGCTTTGCGGCTGCAGACGAATCTGGAGAGCTATTACGAGCTTTGGGAGAATATCTCGGCTCGGATCTCGGATGCGATTGGGGCGGTGAAGACGGTGAAGCTGTCGGGGGCTGAGGCGAGGGAGGAAGCGCGGCTGCGGGACGAATCGACCTATGCTTACGGGGTTTACCTGAAGCGGGTATCGGTGGCGCAGCGGTATTACATCACGCAGAGCGTGCTGAGCAATTTGAGCAAGTCGCTGGTCTTGGGATATGGTGGCTGGCTGGTGTTGCGGCAGAAGCTAACGCCGGGGGACGTGGTGATGTTCGTGGCGTATCTGGACAAGCTGTATGGTCCGGTGGATTCGCTGAACGAGATCGCGGTGGGGATGCAAAATCACACGACGAGCCTGCAGCGGGCGGTGGCGCTGCTGGATACGCCGGGGGCTGAGATGCCGGGCGAGCCGTTGCCGACGGGCGCGGGTGCGGTGGAGTTCCGCGATGTCCATTTCGGTTATGTTCCGGGGCATGAGGTGCTGAAGGGTCTGAACCTGACGATGGAGCCGGGGAAAATTACGGTGCTGGCGGGGCCATCGGGGGCAGGGAAGACGACGACGGCGGATTTGTTGCTGAAGCTGTATGGGCTGTGGTCGGGCGAGATCTATCTGGATGGCCACCCGATATCGACGGCGGGGCCTTCGGCGGTGCGGGCGGCAGTGGGTGTGGTGGCGGCGGATGGAGCGGTTTTCCGTGGCACGCTGGCGGACAACATCCGGTACAAGCGGCCCGGGGCGACGGATGAAGAAGTGCACGCGGCGGCGATTGCGGCTGGTCTGGAGCGGTTGCTGGACCGACTTCCGGAGGGCCTGGGGACGGAGATTGGCGAGCGCGGGCTGGGTTTGTCGGTGGGGGAACGGCAGCGATTGCAGATTGCGCGGATTCTGGTGGATCGGCCACGCTTGCTGGTCCTGGATGAGGCGACGGCGAACTTGGATTATGCAACCGAGATGGAGCTGAAGCACGCGCTGGTGCGGTTGCGGCCACGACCAACGATGCTGGTGATCGCGCATCGCTACACGATGATGAAGGACGCCGATTACGTGTATGTCCTTCAGGAGGGCCAGGTGAGTGAGCACGGGACTCCGGCGGAACTGCTGGCGGCGCATGGATGGTTTGCGGAACTGGCGGCACAGTCGGGGGATGTGGACGAAGGGTAGTGGTGCGTAAATAGTTTCGCTAAGTGTGTCCTCTCTCCAGGGATAGTTGCGCTCTGGTCAATAGGCGGATGATTTCAAATCGCCAGGGGGGCCAACTTTGCAACTCACACGACTGTCGTTTTTGTTTTTCACCGCTATGGCGGGTTTGTTCGGGCAGCAGTTTTCTGCGGCCACCGGGAACCCGCTTGCCACAGGCACCGCTCCTTACGCGTCCGTGACGGGGGACTTCAACAGGGATGGCTACCCGGATTTTGCGGCTGCGAATTCGTCGGTGGACTCGATTTCGATCTGGCTGGGGAATGGCAGCGGGGGCTTTACGGCGGTGTCCGCAGCCCCGGCGACTGGTGTGGCGCCCTATGGCATGACTGCGGGTGATTTCAACAACGACGGCAAGCTGGATCTGGCGACGGCGAATTATGGCAGCCAGAGTGTGTCCGTTCTGCTGGGTAATGGCGCGGGTGGGTTTTCGGCTGCGCCCGGCAGTCCATTTGCTACCGGGACCGGTCCTTACGCGGTTGTAGCAGGCGATTTTAACGGCGACGGCAAACTGGACCTGGCAACCGCAAACGGAACTAACAACAATGTAACGATTCTGCTGGGTAACGGAGCGGGAAGCTTCACGCAGGCGTCCGGGAGCCCTGTTTCTGTTGGGGCGGGACCGCAGGTGATTGCGGTGGGTGACTTTGATCGGAACGGCAAGCCGGACCTGGCGGTGGGCAATAGTTCCTCCAACACGGTCTCAATTCTCCTCGGCAGCGGAACGGGTACCTTTTCGGCCAGCACGGTTACTGTGTTGTCGAAGCCCTATGGGATGGCGGTGGGTGATTTCAATCACGACGGCAAGCCGGACTTCGCCACATCTCATCCCGTTCTCAACGTGGTGGTGGTGATGCTCGGCAATGGATCGGGCGGGTTTTCGTCGGCTACGGACAGCCCGATCAATGTGGGGGCGGGACCGTTTTCGATGGTCGCGGCGGATTTTAATGGCGATGGCGAAGTGGACCTGGCAACTTCGAATTTTCAGAGCAATTCGCTCACGTTTCTGCCCGGCAACGGAACCGGGCACTTCAGTGGGAGCGGGATCTCGCAGTTTGCCGTGGGGCCATTTCCGATTGGCCTTTCAGTGGCCGACTTCAATGGCGATGGCAAGCCGGACCTGGTGGTACCGGCCAGTACGACGAGCCGGGTGGAAGTTTACCTGAATTCGACACCCTCGCTGAGCACAAAGCCAGCGGCGCTTACGTTCTACAGTGGCCTGGGTCGGACGGCCCCGGTGGGGATTCCGGTGGCGGTTGCGTCTTCGGTTTCCGGGTCGACCTACTCGGTTGGGGTGAATCAGAGCTGGCTGACGGCCAGTCCGACAACGGCGGCTACCGGCGGGGTTACCAGTGTGGCCCTTTCGGCGAACCAGACGGGACTCGCGGCTGGGACCTACGCGGGGATTGCGAGATATACGGCCCCGGGCTTCTTTGGCTCGAAGACGGATGTGACATTGCGCGTGGCGCAGGGTTCCGGCAGGCTGCGGACTTCGCCGTTTGGCTTCCCTGGCGTGGGTGCGGGTCCGTATGCTATCGCCACAGGTGATTTCAATGGCGACGGTAAACCGGACTTTGCGACGGCGAACCTGGAGGGGAATACCGTGAGTGTTTGGCTTGGGGCCACGCTTGCGTCTATGACGAACGCGCCCGGGAGTCCATTTGCTGTCGGTTCGGGGCCCGTCTCAGTAGTGGTTGGCGATTTCAACGGTGATGGTCGACAGGATCTCGCGACGGCCAATTTTTATGGGGGCACCGTCTCGGTGTTACTGGGGAATGGCTCGGGCGGTTTTTCGGCGGCATTCGGGAGTCCTTTTGCAGTGGGAACGACTGTTCAGGGTTTGGGCTTACTGGATGCTGATCGGGACGGCGTGCAGGACCTTGCCGTGTCCAGAACTTCCGTAAGCACCATAACGATCCTCCGAGGGAACGGTTTAGGTGGCTTCAGTGCCCTGCCGACGACATTCACGGTGGGTACCGATCCCGAGGGGTTGGTGATCGCTGACTTTGATGGCGACGGCAGCGCAGATATCGCCACGGCGAACTATGGCGGGGACAGTGTCTCGATCCTGCTGGGAAACGGGAGGGGAGGCTTTACCTCGGACGGAGGGCCGGTAAGCGTCGGATCTCAACCCTTTTCCATCACGGCGGCAGATTTTAATGGTGATGGGGTGCCGGATCTGGCGACCGCAAACAACGCGTCGAACAGCGTATCTGTGCTGTTGGGTAACGGGACAGGCGGCTTCAGCAGTGTGGTGGGCGGCTCGCTAACAACGGGGTCGAGTCCGACCTCGGTGGTCGTGGGCGATTTCAACGGCGACGGCAAGCCGGATCTGGCGACGGCGAATTCGTTCGGGAACACGGTAACGGTGTTTCTGGGGAACGGTGCCGGCGGGTTTACCTCCGCATTGACTGGTGGATTTGGTGTACCCTCCTCCGTTCCGTTTGCTTTAGCCGCGGCGGACTTCAGCGGCGATGGCCGCGCCGACCTTGCGGTTGCCGCCTATGGGAGTAACGAAGTCACGATTCTGGAGGGGGATCAGGCGCCAACCGTCGCGTTTTTGGGCACGACTGCGGGTAGTTCCGTCCCGTATGGAACTCCGGTGCCGCTTACGCTGTCGGTCGCGCTCAACAACTCGGTGGGGTTTTCGTCGCCTTCGGGTTCGGTGTCCTTTCTGGAGGGCAGTGCGGTTTTGCGCACGCTGCAGATGAGTGGCGGGTTCCAGGCGACCAGTATTTCCGGGCTGGCAAGGGGCAGTCATACTTTCTCAGCCCAGTTTGCCGGGGGCGCCGACTTCGCTGCCTCCGCCTCGAATTCAGTGACGGTGAATGTCGGGCAGGGGATTGCGACGGTGGCATTGGGCGGGCTGGCCGCTGCGTACACGGGGAGTCCTGTTTCGGTTAATGTGACGACCTCGCCAGCCAATTTGAGTACTTCGGTCACTTATGACGGCAGTTCCACGGCCCCGACCACGCCCGGCCCCTACACGGTTGTGGCAACGGTGACGGACCCGAACTATAACGCTGCGACGGTGAGCGGGACGCTGGTGATTTCCGGCGCTACCATCACGCTGCAGGCGAACGTGGCCGGGGTGCCGATCACCGTGGATGGCGGGGTTCCGCAGATTTCGACCTGGTCGGGCGTACTGGCTCCGGGGGCGCATTCGGTGTCGGTTCCGGCTCTTGTGGCTGGCGCCGCAGGGACTCGCTACACCTTTGGCCACTGGAGTGACAGCGGGGCGGCCACTCACTCGATTACGGTGGGGGCAACATCGACCGCTTACACGGCCACTTATGGCACGGAGTTTCTGCTGACAACGTCGGCGGGTGCGGGAGGCTCCGTGACTGCAGGCGGTTACTTCCCGGAGGGCAGCAGCGTTACGGTGACAGCCACGCCTGCTTCCGGGTTTGCGTTCGCCGGGTTTACCGGGGCGGTGACGACGAGCGGTAATCCGATGTCGGTGGTACTGGACGCTCCCAAGGCGCTGCAGGCCAGTTTTGCTCCGGCGGGGACTCCGTTGCTGACGGCTTCGGTGATCGCTCGTGCGGACGGAGTTCTGCCGAATGAGCGGGTCTGGACGGTACAGGTTGGCAATGGCGGCTCCGGGGCGGCGCTGAACGCACGGATCACCGGGGTGCAGGTTCTGGCGGCGAACCCGAGCGGAAACCTGGGACTGATCCTGCCGGGCAGTACGGTTTATCCGGTGCTTCTGAGCCAGCCGGCTCTGAGCCCCGGTCAGACGGGAACCGCCACGATTCGTTTGATCTTCCCCACGACTTCCCCCGCAACCCGAATTCAGATTCGGTTTACTCTGGCCGCGGATAACGGCTACTCCAACAGCATCACTCTCAGCAATCAGGTCCGATAATCATATGAAAATACTCCGGTACTCCTTTCTCACCTTGTTTCTGACGACCGCGGCTCTTGCCGGTCCGATCCTCACCCTTGCCCCGGCGCCTTTGACCGGGAACAACGGGACCTCCGGCTGGGGGTTCAGCCTGACGAATGACACCGCGTCGTACCTGTCTGTGGACAGCGTGCAACTGGCCAGCCCAGTGGATGATCCGCTGTTTCGGTTTGGTCCGGCGTCCAATTTCACCGAGTTGTTTGCCTCGTACCAGTTCAATGCGGCCAGTATTCTGATTGCGCCGAATTCCACGTACTCGCTGGCGTACAACGGCGTGGATGAAGGGCTGGCCGCATGGAGTTTTCCCGATGGTTACGATACGTTTGGTTCACTGCTGTCCGGGCCGTTCCAGATCTCGGTCGATTATTCGCTCTATGACGACGATGGTTACAACGTCGCTACGCTGGACGGCGGGAATCCGGTGACCGGAACAGTGACGGCCAGCACTCAACTGCAGTACACGCCGGAGCCGCGGACCTGGATCCTGCTGGGGACGGGCCTGCTTCTGGCTGCGAGATCTGCACGCAAGCGAAGCTAGTTCCGGTATTCGAGGGCCGGGGGGCGTTCGAGGGCTGCAGCCAGATGCAGGAGATCTCCGTGGGGCAGGGTGGCTGAGGGAGCGGGGGAGGGGCGTCCGAAGAGATACCCCTGCATGAACTGCACACCCAGCAGCCAGAGGTTCTCCATGGTGCGGGTACACTCCACATTCTTGGCGATGACGGTGGCACCGCAGCGGTCTGCGGCTTCCACGATGCGCCGGATTGCTGAGGCGCAGACAGAGGTCTCCACGTCGAGGACCAGGCTGGGGGCGAGCTTGATGTAGTTCGGGGCTATGTCGTGGATACGTTGCAGGCCGCCATTGGAAAGACCGAGGTCGTCGAGACTGATACCGCAACCTCTTTCACGGAGCGCATCGGCGACGTTCCTGAGGTGCAGGGGGTCGGTGCCAGTGGCCTGCACTGCTTCAAAGACGACCCGAGAGGGGGTGATCCCTGTGGAGTTCAGCGCTGTGAAGGTTTCCTGCAGGCACAGCCGGGGTTCATAAAGAGTGTGGGGCAGGAAATTGATAAAGAATCGGCCCTGCCCTCCCTTAGCTCTGGCCGCCTCCAGGGCCAGGCTGCGGAGCCTGGTGTCGACCACCCTCTCCTGCCGACGAAGCCAGGCCGCATCCATGATTTCGCTTCCTGAATAGCGGCGGGTACCGAAACAGGTACCGGAGTGGACACGGGCCAGACATTCATGCGCGACGACCCAATTACTGGAAGTATCGACGATGGGCTGGAACCACACGCTGAAATGAGGCTGAATGGAGGTGTGGGCAACATCATCCGCAGCCATAGCCTTTTCGAGCCAGCCGGTTTCACGGATGCGCCACCAGTCGTCAAGTTTGTGCTGGACCGGGAGACCTTCGGCACCCAGCGACGCGACGGTCACCTCGCGCCGGTCCTGTTCACTGAGAATCTGGCGCAGCAGTTCGACGGCCAGTGTCGGTTCCCGGGGCCCCACCAGGGCGAGCATGCAGCCTCGGCGCTCAAAGATCAGATTGTTTTCCGCCAGCATTCCGGCCAGGTGATCTCTCAATTCCGGATTCCCTGGAATCAGGCAAAGGCTGGCGCCGGCCAGGTTGTTTTCGTCACTGCAGGGGAGGCACGACATGTTCACTATCTAAATCGGAGGCAGGGCGCAATTTCTTTAGCTTTACTTTCGTTCCAAATTGGGAATGCTCCGAAACAGAACAAAAACTGGTGATTCGAGGCACTTCGGGAGGCGAAACGCGGGGTACTGGAGCAGGAAAATAGTACCCGAAGCCGAATTTTGTCGTTTGTAGGGCTTCGGCGTGGGAAACTGGTAGTTTGGCAATCCACCGTAAAATCCGCTACTGGAAGCTGCGCAGTACTGAACTGCAGCTGGGCGACAAGACGATCCTGATGGGCGTCCTGAATGTGACGCCGGACTCATTCTCCGATGGGGGCCAGTTTATGGACCCCGAACGGGCTTATGCCCGCGCGCTGCAGATGGAGGAGGAAGGCGCCGACATCATTGACATCGGGGCCGAATCGACGCGTCCCGACGCGAAGCGCATTTCGGCTGACGAAGAATGGCAGAGGCTGGTGCCTGTGCTGAAGCGTCTGCGCAACAAGCTTGGCATCCCGCTGTCCATCGACACCTATAAGAGCGAAATCGCCGAACGTGCTTTTGAGTACGGCGTTGAAATCGTGAATGATCCGAGCGGCCTGACGTTTGATCCGAACGTGGCGAAAGTGGCCGCGGCGGGCGATGCGGGTCTCATTTTGAACCACATGCGCGGAACACCCGAGACATGGAGCCGGCTGGGTCCGATTCCCGACGTTGCCGGGACAGTGGTGCGGGAACTGGAAGCGATGGCGAGCCGCGCGCGGATGGCGGGTGTGGAGAAGAACCGCATCGCGCTCGATCCGGGCCTCGGTTTCGGCAAGCGTAAAGAACAGAATTCCGAGATCATCGCGCAGCTGGGTCGCCTGGTGGCGCTCGACTATCCCGTGATGGTGGGGGCGTCGCGCAAGGCATTCCTGCTGGCTTTGGCTGAACAGGAACTGGGGTATGCGACGGCGGCGGCTGTTGCGGTTGCGATTGTGAACGGCGCGGACATTATCCGTGTCCATGATGTCAAGGCCATGAAGGCTGTGGCGATGGTCGCCGATGAAATCGCGCGGACCGACGCAGCTGTTTCTCGTCTGGCGGAAGATGAAGCCGACAAGGTGGCCACTTCAAAGCTGAAGAAGGCCGGCAAGAAAGACTGGCTGGAACCGGAACGCCGGGCTCCCATGCGGGCTCCTCTGATGAAAGTGGAGCCGCCTGTTGTGGCTCCCGTGGCTGCGGTTCCGGTATCCGAAGCGGCTGAAAAGCCTGCCGAGGGAACTGTTGTTGATGGAGAGACGCCGGCTGTGGCCGCTGCTTCGTCCGTGCCGGGTGCGGAGGGCGCTGAGCCTTCGGTGACCACTCCCGTTGAAGGTGCCGTGGAAACGGCCGGAACCGAGGGTGGGGAAGCTCCCGCTGCGACTCCGACTGTCGGTGGCGACCGTCCGGTGCCGAAGATTTACAACAAGCCCGAAGCGGGCAAGCCGTTGTACACGAAGCCGCAGGGTGATCGCCCGCCGTATGGCGACCGTCCGCGTTTTGGTGGTGGGGATCGCCCGCAGGGTGACCGTCCTCGTTACGACCGTCCGCAGGGCGACAGACCGTCGTACGGCG
>CANIHR010000035.1 GCA_947467185.1 Bryobacterales bacterium | reverse complement strand
CTGTTGTTGGTGACAGTGATGCCATTGTTCAGCGTGCCGACGTTGGTGCCCGCGGTGAGGCTGAGCGTGAAGGTAACCACACCAGTGCCAGCGTAGGTGTCATAGATGGGGTCGCCGCCGATGGCGGAGAAGTCAACGCCGCCACCGATGAAGCCAGTGCTAACAGTGTCGGTGCCGGTGCCATTGAAGGTGCGTGAACCCGGAAGAACAGCAAGGCAGTTCGAGAAGTTACCCGAGGTCGGAGTACCAGTGCCGCAGGCTATACGACGCCGGGTGTCGGTTGCGACGGTGGCAGTCGGAAGGGAGTTGATCAGCAGACCAGTCAGCGGATCCGTGAGCTGCAGAACCGCAGCACTGTTCATCGAGGTGCCCGATGTCGGGCCGCCACTAAACGTGCCACCCTGGAGGTTAAGCGCGCCAACATAGGCCGTGAACGTATTGGGGTTGTTGAGCGTGATAGTGGCCGCAACGTTGCCGGTGATGGTCACGTCAATACCCGTCAGCGTCGCGCCCGAGCAGGTATAACCCGCGGTGCAAGTGATACCAGCATTGACCGTAGCCAGGTCGAACTGGCCAGCCGTTACGTTGTGTGCTCCGCTACCAGCCGCAAAGGCAGCCAAGTTCCCATAGGTCGAAAAAGTGGCGGTGATGGTGGTCGCGAATGCACTTGAAGTCATCATTCCCACGCCAATC
The DNA here is from genome assembly GCA_947467185.1 of Bryobacterales bacterium. GTDB lineage: Bacteria > Acidobacteriota > Terriglobia > Bryobacterales > Bryobacteraceae > BOG-234. The sequence continues at coordinate 27,588 of CANIHR010000035.1, read as the reverse complement.
GCCAAAGTGCCGATGAGCTTTGTTAGTTTCATATTAATTTCGGTGTACCTCCCTTAGTAGACTATCAGGCTCTAAGCCTCCTGCCTAATACTCTGTTCCCCTTAAGCCTATCATCGAGGCAAAATAAATGCAAACTGTTTTTCTGCAGAATCTGCGTTCCAGTGGTACTGGTACTGCGCTGATTGCAGAGGACTTTGCCATTCGCGGCGTTTCCCTGCCTCCCCCCGCCGTTTCCACGTGCCAGTCAGGGTGGTGTCGGTCGGGTGCCCAGTACCGAGTAGGTGGTCCTGGTACAGTTTTGATCCGTTCCTGCGTTAGAATAGGGTTCAGTGAACAGTTTTCCCAGGGTGGCGATTGTAGGTGCAGTTGCAGCGCTCACCCTTTTTCAATTCGCGGGGTGTCGTGGCGGGGCGAAGAGTACCGCCGTCGATAAGTCTGCGCAGTTGTTTCCGAATCCGCCGGAAGAGGAAGCAAAGCCGATGGTTGCCGCCGTGTCGGATGCTGTCAGTGGGGGAACGCCCATTGAAGTAGAGATATCCGATGTCATCGATTCGGAAACGTCCCCGGTTGGCGGATTCATCCACGCCCGTGTAACAGAGAATGTGAAGGGGAAAGACGGCAAGGTGGCCGTGCCCGCCGGCGCCAGTGGTGTCGTCCTGATTGCCGGTACCGGCAAGGACGGTGGCGACTCGTGGGCGAATCTGACCCTCTATCAGCTCACCATCGAGAACCGATCCTACCTTCTGACCCATGGTGCGAAAGCTCTGGCGACCCTTGAGTTCAAAGAAAGTTCGGCCAAAGGAGATGGTCACCGGAGCGTCCATCTCCAAAAAGGGGCGCTCCTTCGCTTCACCCTGAGCGAACCCATCGGGTTAAAAAAATAGCGTCGGGCCTGTGGCCCTGGCAGCCGAAGGCTTTGGACTTTAAACTGGCTCCGCTTTGCGCTGTCGGAACCTGGCGCTCTGGACCGTTCTGCCTCAATCTCTGCGCGTCAGGATTTGGACATGTGCCGGTGTCGTTGGTCTGGCGCTGCCATCCCACTCAACAATCTGTAAACCCGGCAGTATGTTTGCCACCCCAATCGGCTGATAATGTGCTCGCTCGTAGTGCGGCCACCAATCAAAAATGGTTTGCGGTGATTTTTCATCGCGCAGCCACGAACTCCCAACATTGACAACCACCACGAAGTCGGGGGCTGCCTGTTCCGCCGTCTTGATGAATTCGGTCTGCATTCGCTGAGCGAACGGCTGGTCCTCCATCATGGGGTACATATACAGATAAGGGGTGGCACCCCGGCGTCTGGAATAAAACAGGATCTCCGGTTCTGACCCCAGAATCAGGATTCGGGCTGAACCCCAGGAGTGCTCCTTCAGGTATCGACCGACTTCTATTGCTGCGACAAACGGGTTTTCTCCATATACCGTGGTGGCGACCTCAGTTGGTTGCATCGAGAAAAGCACCCTGCGCTGTTCGAATATGGAGAACAACAGGGCAATCCCCACAACCCAGGGCGACCAGCGGGGCCTTATTGTTGTTGCGGCGGCAGCGCACAAGGCGATGGCGGGCAGAAGAAGGATAAAGTAGTGTTCCCGGAAATACCCTCCAGGGGACATGGCCGCCGTCGAGACCAGCAAAAGCCCGAAGATGAACCAGGAAGTGCTTGTGGTTCGTCGCCAGCCCCACGCCAGTTGAGCGGAGCCGGCAAGTGCGATGAACCAGATCGCCCGGTTCATGATCGTGGCGTTGCGTATACCCTCTTTAAAGTTTTGGAGTCCGTCAGCCAGTGGCGTCCCGGTCGCATATTGGGACGCATACTCGACAGTCCAGAACCAAAAGTTCTCAAAGACTCCCGCTTTCCACAAAATGGCGCAAGTCACCGCGAATGGCGCGGCAACGGCGGCTCCAAACGCGGCAAGGTTCCGGACTTTGTTGCCCCGGGACCAGGCAACTACAGAAGCCGCACCGAAAAGCGCGAACAGGATTCCATGCTGCTTCATCAGGAAGGCGACGCCGAAAAACACTCCAGCCCCCGTCAGTGTGAGCCACTGGCGGGATTCGTTCCACTTCAGCAGGAGTAACAACGCCAGGAGTGAAGGCAGGACAACAAAATGGGTGGCGTGTGCCCAAAAGCCAAGCACGTTGGACCCGGAAGAGAGGACCACCCAGGCTGCCGCGGCCACAAAACCGGCCTCGACATTCAGCAGGCGCTTTGCCAACAGGAACAGGACAGCGCCGGTGGCCAGATTGACGGTCAGCAGCCCTATGTGGATCGCCCCGGTCGTCTCACCGAAGATGCTGAAAAGAAGAGCGTAGACGGCACTGACCCCGGGCAGCTTCATGTTTGCGGCGATCCCATAAGGCGCAATGCCGTCGCGGATCAGTTGCCCCATGTAGGCGTATTCGCCTTCATCACGTTCCAGCGGTACTTCCAGCAGGCGAATACGCGCAATTGTGATAAACAAAATTGCCAGGCAACTCGCGGATATCGGGAACCATGACCGAAGCGGCAAGCGCTGGCGCACCATGTGGTGATGGTACAGCAGCGTCCGCAACGTCTTTGATTGCTTTCTGTTGTGAGTTTCTGCCAGGCTGGAGATTCCGAATTTCCGGGGCGCTTCCCTCGTGGTGATAACCGGCGCAGGCTGCCCTGGCACCGGCTGGATGAAATGTGAACACGATGCTAAGAAGATGCGGTCTGACCACCGATCAGGTGCTGCGAGTACTGCCTCTGCTGGGCCTGGCTTTGCTGGCCGCGACGCTCCTGCTGAACGACCTGGGCAAAAAGTACCTCTGGCAGGATGAGGCCAATACTGCCGTTCTCGCGGTCCGGTTTATGTCTTCGGGCTTACCGTTGGCCTGGGATGGCGTCAATTTTATTGGGCTGGATGACTTCAGCATGGAATTGACCGCGCCCATAGATGAACTGACGCGTGATCCCGGATCCGCCGTCACGTTCTATGCCCGCCGGGGAGACGTTCGTGTCGATCATTCCTGGAAGAATCACCCACTTGGCCAATTTCTGATTGCGGGCGTCTCCATGGCGGTACTGGGGAAGACCACATGGGCGGCGCGTATCCCCTTTGCCCTTGCCGGACTGCTCACGGTCTTCCTCTTTTACCGGCTCACCTTGTCCTGCTTCGCCGACCGAGTGGTGGCTTTATCCGCGACCACCATGTTTGTTCTGAATTCCTACTGGATTCTCCACGCCCGGCAATGCCGCTACTATCCGCTGTCAACGCTTTTCCTTATAGCCACGCTGATCGCTTATCTGCGCTGGCAGCGTGGAGCTCGCTTCGGCCCCGTTGCTTTTGTCGTCGTTGCTCACGGATGGTTCCAGGTGGATTTTGGTACCTTTTGGCCCCTGATGGCTGTTCTCGCTATTGATGCTCTCATCACTCGGCGGCAGACGATACGGATGGTGGTTGGGACCGGCTTGACGCTGCTCCTCTCACTGGTCCCCTTCATTTGGTACTACGAACTCTGGCATCGCCGGGGCACCCCAACCGATATCTGGCAAAACCGCTTCCTCGCCAATTTGTTCAACCTGAATGAATATGTCGCGCCCGGATTTGTCGTGGTCGCAGCTCTTGTTCTGCTCACCGTTCGCTGGCGCTCCTTTGCCCGGAATGAGCGGCATATCGTCCTGCTCTCTGGCGGAATTCTGTTGGCCATGGCCGTATGGATTCCTCTGGTCGCCCCGCAAGCCTTCCTGCGGTACAGCATCATAGTCGCCCCCATGGGCAGTCTTCTCGCTGCATGGCTGTTTGCCCGCATTAGCCCCCACCGAGTTGTCCTTCTGGCCGCAACTACAGTTCTGGTGGTAACCCCCTGGCTGAGTATGCCGTTTCGTTGGCTGATTCCTCCGGACCAGACAACTCAGAATTCCGGCGGATATTTTTACCGTCCCGAGTTGGTTCGTTTACTCGACGAGGTATTCGGCCATCCCTATGACATCAATCGCGAAGTGGTGGATTGGCTTCGTCAGAATACTTCCCCGACTGATGAGATTTTGGTCAACTATGAGGACGCACCGCTCATGTTTTACCTCCCGAACCCGATTCGAGGCGGCATCGCGGCATTCCGGGTGGAAGACGACAGGGTTTCCCCCCCGGAGTTTCTCGTCCTGCGGCCTTGGGTATCTTTTGTTCATTGGCCGGTCTTCCTGCGCGAAATTCAAAAGTATCAGTGGGTTCAGGAGCCACTGGGGTTGGCACCGGCGATGTGGGGGAATAATCCCGATCCCATGGGTGCCATGACACTACCCACAGATCAAACTGTCCTTGTGGCGCGCCGAAGGCACTAGGAAGTGCTTACCGCCGGTCGTCTCGCAGTTTCGAGAGCAACCGCACCATCTCCAGATACAGCCAAACCAGCGTCACCATTAAACCGAACGCCGAATACCATTCCATATACTTCGGCGCACCCATTCTGGCTCCATCCTCAATTACCGCGAAGTCCAGAATCAGGTTGAGCGCCGCAATGACCACCACTACCAGGCTAAACAGAATCCCAACCGGCCCGTTTCCGAAGATTCCCGGGATATGGACCCCGAAGAAACCCAGAATCATGCTGGCGAAGTAAACCAGCGCAATCCCGCCCGTCGCCGCCACAATCCCCATCGTGAACTTCTGGCTGGCCTGAATCAGGCCGGATCGGTATGCCAGCAGAAGGCAGAAACACGTCCCAAACGTCAGGGCTACCGCTTCAATCGCGATTCCGGGGAAACGCAGTTCCATCATGGCGGAGAAGCCGCCGAGGAACATACCCTCCAGAACCGCATAAGCCGGAGCCGTCGCGGCTGACCACTCCTTCTTAAAGATGGTCACCATCGCCGCAATAAAGCCGCCGATGCCGCCCAGCATCATCCACCCGGTTACAGCCGAAGGGTCGCGCTGGTCGAAAAACTGATTCCAGACCCACGAGGCGCTGAACGCTACGATCAGCATCAGGATTCCGGCCTTGTTCGCCGTCCCCGAAATCGTCATGGTCTGGCCGTAGCCGGTGTGGACCGCTGACGCTTCGAAGGTCTTGCCAATCGCCGGATTCGAGCTCTTGAATTCCATAGAGATATTATCTCCTCTTTACATAGAGATGAGGGCGGCCATCAGTTCGATTCCATCCCACAGATTCCGGATCCGGATGTTCTCGTTGAAACTGTGCTGGCTGTTGTCGTGGTTCGCCATAGGAATCGTGATCGTCTTCGTTCCCAGCGCGTTTTCAATCTTTTCCAGCGGAACACTGCCTCCCATGGTCGGCCACTTGACCACTTTCCCCCGCGCACTCTCTACTGCCCGAATCACTTCCTGCGAAATCGGCAGGTCCATCGACGTTCGAACCGCGTTGTAGCCGGCTTCGTGCAGAATCACGCTGGCCACCTTCGGATGAGCCATCCGCTCCGTCGCTGACGGCTCCTGGTCCGTCACGAAATAGCCCTGCTTCCGGATGTGCTCAATGACGCGCTCCACCGTCCGGACCCTGTCCATCCCTTTCACCAGCCGCATATCGATGGACGCTGTGGCGCTGGACGGAATCACGTTCGATGCCCCCGCCCCGGTGCGCGAACTGGCCATGCCGCGGATATTGAGCGACGGCTGTTGGATCAGATCCAGCAATCGCCCTGGTGCGCCCTCGGTTCCACCCAGCCAGAGTTCCTTCATCAGGTCCTGATCGGGCACCGGCGAGTCGGCGATTGCCTTCTTCTCAGTAGCACTCAGAGGAGTGATGCCGTCGTAGTAGCCTGGCACCAGCACCCGTCCGGAATCGTCCTTCATGGACGCCAGCAGGCGGGCCAGCATCATGGCCGGATTCGGCGCCCAGTTCCCGTAATGTCCGCTGTGCAGTTCGCGCCGTGGACCGTATGTTGTCAGATTAATCGTCGTAACCCCGCGCGCCCCAAACGCCACCAGCTGGTCGCGGGTCTGCGCTACCGGGCCGTCACAGATCAGCCACACATCGGCGGTAAAGAGATCTTTATGCGCCGCAAGAATACGGCCCAGGTTGGCCGAACCGGCCTCCTCCTCGCCCTCAAATACAAACCGGATATTCGATTTTGTCCGCAGCCCCGCCGCCTTCATCGCGTCGAGCGCCGTCGCCATCGCCAGAATCGGAGCCTTATCATCCGACGCAGACCGGGCGTACAGCCGCATTTCCGGATCCAGCGGGAACTTCACGCTGGCCATCGGGACCACCTGGCCATCCTTTTCTATAGCCTTGTCCCGCAGGGTGGGGGTGAAGGGCGGCGTCAGCCACTCGCTCGCCTCCAGCGGCTGACCGTCGTAGTGCGCATATAGAGTAATGATGCGGGTTGCTCCCGGCGTCTTCAGGTCGGCTACGACCACCGGATTTGCTCCCGGTTCCTCCACCAGGCGAGTCACCGCGCCCCGTTTGGCAAACATCGCTGAGATCGCCGCCGCATTCCGCCGGATGTTGACCGTGTCCCGCGCAATATTGGGGATCGACAAAAGGTCCACAAACTCGGTCAGGATTTCGCGCTCGTGCGTCTCGCGCCACTGTCGGGCAGCCAGGGCGGCAGGGTTCGTTTGAGCGGCGGCAAGCGACGCCAACAGAAAAAGGGCACACCAGGAACGGAGCATATAGGACACTACTATACGACTGTATGGCCGACCCAATCCAACCTGGTTATGAGTTCATCGCCCACCTCCGTGTCACGCTGGGCGCCCCCATCGAGGTAGGTGACACCCCGCGCGGACGCCACCGCATTATCCCGATCACCGGAGGTGCGGTCGCCGGTCCGAACCTGACCGGCGCCGTCGTTCCAGGCGGCGCCGACTGGCAATACATCGCGCCCAATGGCACCACCGAAGTCGATGCCCGTTACACCCTCGACCTCGGCGGCACAAAAATCGGAGTCACCAGCCGTGGTATCCGGCGCGGCCCCAAAGAGGTCCTGGACCGCATCGCCAAAGGCGAACGCGTCGATCCCGCCAGCTACTACTTCCGTACCGCGATGCGTTTTGAAGCCCCCGCCGGCAAGCTCCAGTGGATGAGCGACTCGCTGTTTATCGCGAAGGCCGAACGCCTCGCTTCGGAAGTCCTGATAGAGGTCTGGCGGGTACTTTAGGCCCAAAGTTCCGCACTTTCACCACATTTCCTGGTCGCCCGTGCCGCGCCGCGTGCCACAATAATTACCGTCATGACCCTCTGCCGCGCGGCGCTCACCGGCGCCCTCCTTTCTCTTTCTGTCTTTGCCCAATCCGATGGCCTGAAACTCACCCCAGGCTTCGACCTCTCCGCCATCGACCGCAAAGCCCAGCCCTGCGACGATTTCTACCAGTTCGCCTGCGGCAACTGGCTCGCCAACAATCCGATCCCCGGCGACCAGTCCAGCTGGGGTCGTTTTTCCGAACTCGACGAACGCAATCGAACCATCCTGCGCGGCATTCTGGAAAAGGCAGGCGCGGCCAAGACCCCCAATGCCAATACGAAGAAGATTGGTGACTATTACGCCTCCTGCATGGATGAAAAGGCCATCGCAGCGAAGGGCCTCTCCTCCCTCAAACCTGATCTCGACCGTATCTCGGGCATGAAGACCCCGCAGGATATGACCGCCGTCATCGCGCGTCTCCACCTCCTCGCCGTCAACGTTCTCTTTAACTTCTCATCGGGTCAGGACTTCAAGGATTCCAGCGCCGTGATCGGCCAGGCCGATCAGGGCGGCCTCGGCCTCCCCGAGCGTGACTACTATTTCCGCACCGACGCCAAAGCTGTAGATACCCGCAAAGAATATGTGGCGCACCTGGGCCGCGTTCTTGTTCTGATGGGCGTTCCCGCCGCCGATGCCGCGAAGCGCGCCGAAGCCGTCATGGAACTCGAAACCGCCATGGCGAAGGCTTCGCTCGACGTCACTTCCCGCCGCGATCCCGCCAAAATCTACCACCTGATGAAGGTCTCTCAGCTCCAGGCGCTCTCCGACTCCTTCAACTGGACCCGTTACTTCTCGCTCATCGCCGCGCCGAAGATGGACAACCTCAACGTGGCGTCCCCCGACTTCTTCAAGGGCCAGGAAGTTCTGCTCAAGAAGACCGCGCTCGATGTCTGGAAGGACTACCTCTCGCTCCACCTCGTCTCCGCACAGGCGGCCGTTCTGCCCACCGCGTTTGAACTGGAGAACTTCAACTTCTTCTCGAAGTACCTCCGCGGCACCAAAGAACAGCAGCCCCGCTGGAAGCGCTGCGTGCAGGCCGCCGACGCTGACCTGGGCGAAGCCGTCGGCATCGCCTACGTGGAACAGACCTTCGGGCAGGATGGCAAAGACCGTATGCTCGCCATGGTGAAGAACCTGGAAGCGGCGCTCGGCAAAGACATCCAGCAGCTCAGCTGGATGACCCCGGCCACGAAGCAGAAGGCGATGGAAAAGCTGCATGCCATCACCAACAAGATCGGTTACCCCGAAAAGTGGCGTGATTACTCAAAGCTGCGCATCGTGCGTGGTGACGCTCTTGGTAACTCGCTCCGTGCCAACGAATTTGAAATCACCCGCCAGATTGCCAAGATCGGCAAGCCCATTGACCGCGGCGAATGGTTCATGACGCCGCCGACCGTCAACGCCTACTACGACCCGCAGATGAACAACATCAATTTCCCGGCCGGCATTCTGCAGCCCCCGTTCTTCGACAAGAATGCGGACGACGCCACCAACTACGGAGCCATCGGCGCGGTGATCGGTCACGAACTGACCCACGGTTTCGACGACCAGGGCCGCCAGTTTGATCCGAAGGGCAACCTGGAAGACTGGTGGACGGAAGCAGACGCGAAGGCCTTCAAGGAACGCGCCGATTGCATTGTGAAGGAATACGAAGCGTTCGAACTGCCGGGCGGCGTTCGTATGAACGGTAACCTGACGCTGGGTGAGAACACGGCCGATAACGGCGGCCTCCGCGTCGCCCTGATGGCCCTGATGGATGTGGTGGCGGCGAAAGCGCTACCCGTGAAGGATGGCTTCACCGCCGAACAGCGCTTCTTCCTCGGCTGGGGCCAGGTCTGGTGCCAGAACGCCACCGACGAAGTGCAGCGCCTCCAGGCCCAGACCAACCCTCACTCCATCGCCCGCTTCCGTGTGAACGGCGTGGTGTCGAACATGCCCGAATTCCAGAGCGCGTTCGGCTGCAAGGCCGGTCTGCCGATGGTTCGCGGTGGGGCTTCCTGCCGCGTCTGGTAGCTACTCCCCGTTTTTGGCCGCGAGCTCCGCGATAACCCGCGCGTGCTCGCGGACCTTCGGGTCCTTTAGCCCGAAAGCCAGAGCCTTCTGCATCTCGGCTTCGGCCTTCGGGTAATCGCCCACCGCCGCCAGTGACCACGCGTGCGCATCCAGCGTGTACGCATCGTGGCGTCGCGCCAGTTCCTGCTCGGCGATTCGCAGCGCTTTTTCCGGCTGCTTCAAATAATCCGTGTAGTAGGCCACCAGTTCGTGATTCGCGTTGTCGGTTGTGGCGGCTTCCAGCAGCGCCTTGCGTTCAAAGTCGGCAAAGATCGGCGCAGCTTCCGCATGCCGACCATCGTGCTCCAGCGCTTCTGCAAGCGTAAACAGGTTCTCCGCATGCGGTGCCGTCGCCACCCGTTTCGCGAACAAATCAGCAGCCTCCCGATACCGCTTCTGCGTCATCCGGACCTGCCCCAGCGTGCCGAGCGCGTAGTGGTAATCCGGGAACAGGCCCAGCGCCCCCTGTGCAAACCGTTCCGCTTCCGGCAACTGGCCCGCCACCAGATGCAGGTGCGCAATCTGGGTCAGCAGCCAGGCCCGATCCTCCGTTTCCGGAAATGGCGAGGAATCGTACGCTTCCTGCATCAGGTCGATGGCGCCACCCGTGTCCCCGTGAAGCTCCCGCAGGTAAGCCGCCCGCGTCAGCCCCGCAATATTCCCCGGTCGCAGATTCAGCATCCACTGCGCCGCCTCCACCGCTTCCTCGTAGTTCCCCAGTTCCGCGTTGGCATCCGCCAGATACCCGTAAACCGTCACATCATCCGGATTCTGCTTATTCAGCTTCACAGCCACTTCACGCGCCTTCGCAAATTCGTGGCGTCCCAGCAGCAGCCAGGTCCGCGTCTTCAGCCCGCCGAAGTTGTCGGGCGAGAGGCGAAACGACTTCTGTAGCGACTCTTCCGCCTTCGCATAGAACTCCACATCGGACGTCTCCCGGGCGCGGCGGGCCAGCGCCATCGCCAGATCGTTATACCCCGCATAGTGCTCGGGGTTCTTTGTGATCTCGGCCTCCGCCTTGCGGATCGAGTTCTCGGCTGGCGTCGCGGCGAAGACAGGCAGTGCCAGCAATACGAATACAAGTGAGGTGTTCTTCATGTTCGTTTTCTCCAGGTAGTCGCGGCGGACTCCCCGGAAAGGAAGTCCGCCGCAGCTTGTTTGTTTGGTTGACCGACTTAGATGGTGGGGCAGATGCCGTTTACCAGCGTCGTGCAACCCGGCTGCCCCGGACCCGCATGAACACTGTCACGGCCGCTGTACGCCGGTGCCTCAAACGGGAAGGTCTGGGGCAGGGGAGAGGCGGAGGTGTTGACGCCGTCACCGATGGGGGTGTTGTACTTCACGCCATCGGCCAGAGCACCGGCAACCGCACGAGAGGCGATATCGAACACGTCGTCAATCGGTCGCCGTCCATTCGGGAAGCCCGACGTATCACCGGCCAGGAAGCCCATACGCTTCTGCAGACCAGCGGGCGTCGGGGCAATTCCGGTATTCAGCCGCAGCAGGTCGGCGATGGGACCACCGTCCTTCGGGCCGCAACCCGGGCAGATGGGGGCCATGTACTGAACCAGCGGCAGCAGATCGGTACGCGGAGCCGGTGGCACGGGAACGCCGATGCTCGCGAAGATCTTAGCCAGCAGGGGATCCAGGACAAACTTCGCGAACTGGCTGTCGTTCACCGGTTGGTCTGTGCTGAAGCGATCCTTCGAACCCGTCCCGATAACCGCCTCGTTAATCAGAGGATTCCCCATGCGCTGCACCTGCGTCCAGGCCGCATCCGCACTGACCGGTCCGCGCAGTACACTCTGCTTGCGGCGATACGTCGCGCCCCACGTGCCGAGCACCGCCATTTTGTCGCCCGCCTGATGGAAGTTGCCATCGGCGGTCAACATCGTGATCGGCACTTCCATCACGATCGAGTTCACATTGAAGCCAGCCAGCGCATTCGGCGCATAGTTGTGTGTGTCGTCGGCATCCACCGAAGCGGGCAGCACTCCGCCACCGGCGGACTTCCGGAAGCTCAGCGAATCAAATGTCGCACCCAGATCAATAAAGAAGGGGTCCGCAACAGTCCCTGCAAAGACTCGGACGCCATTCTGCAGCGTGTACGTGCCCTGTTTGCGCAGCGACTCATAGTTCGGCATGGTGCGCGGACCAACGTTCGACGGCACCGCGAACAGCGTGTCATTGAAGTTCAGCTCCTGCCGCTGACCATTCTTCGTCACCATCGTGACCGTGTAGGTCTGAATCAGGTTGATACCCTGCGAGCCAGGCCCGGTGAATGAGGTGATCGGCGGAATGCCGGCGATCCCGCCAACGTAGCCCGTGAACACGCCGTTATTGGTCACCTTCGTCTGGAAGCGGAATTCGAAGGTGACATCGGCAATCCCGTCGCGGTCATTGTCCACCGACATCTGGTATCGAACAGCCGGATCAAACGGGAAGTAGTTCGGGCCGTTGGAGGGTTCCAGAAACGGGTCTACGTTCAGGATCATGATCACGCGGTCCGGGCGTTCGGGACTGACGAACGCATACCAGTCCGTGATATCGGCCTTCTGATCCAGTGCCGTGATGGGGGCCTCGCGATGACTGGCTGCGAATGCTCCGGGCGCAAGAAGCCCGAGCGCTGCCAGCGCGCAGGGAACAGCTGTCTTCAAAATACTTCGTTTTCTCATGAATTATTTCTCCCTCGTGGAAGTGCTTACGGTGATGTCTACGAGGGGTTTGAGAAAACGGATTTACAGCGGATGAGGATATTTAAAAAAAAGATTTAGCCTACAGCTGCGCCACAATAATCGGCGTCGTAGTGGGGAGCTTTGCCCCCGCGGCGGCTTCCAGCGTGACCGCAACCACGTCTTTCGCCAACGGTGCAAACTGCGGGCGGAACAGGTGGAACGCGTTGCCCTGTCGGTCGGAGGCAAACAACCCTGCAGGCACGGGCTTGCCATCCCGGATGATCCACATTTCGTAGGTCTTGCCCGCCGGAGGCGCGGGCAGACTGGAGGCAATCAACAATACTCCGCCCGGATGCGCGAAGACGCGGCCCCGGGCCGGTGCTGGTTTCCCCTCTCCGAAACTGACTTCGCGAGTCTCCGGCGCCTGAATCAGGCTCATCGCCTCTCGCATGGCCGCCGCTTCTGCCCCGCTGCGCTCCATCGCGCTTCGAAGGTCTGCCACCTGAGCGCGGGTAACGCTGGCCTGGTTGTTGAATATGTTCACCGCGACGCCTGCCACCACAATGGCCGTCGCGGACGCCGTCACCAGAGCGGTGAACCAGCTGAACTTCGGTTTTTCGTTGCCGGAAGCCATGGCCAGCACGCGGCTCCGCAACTGCTTTGGCGGCTCCGGGCCATCAACCGCGGTGCCCAGTGCAAACGCCAGAGACCGGGCTTCACTCAGGCCTGCCGCACAGTTCGCACAGCCTCGTGACAGGTGTTCCTGGATCTCGCTGCGCTCCGGCTCAGCCAGCGTGCCCAGCACGTACAAAAGATAATCGGGACGGAGTTCGTCGCAGTTCATGCGGTTTTCGCTCCTCCCACGTGTTCGCGCAGTTGCTGCAGCGCCCGGCGCATCCAGGTCTTCACGGTGCCCAGCGGCTGACTCATCCGTTCCGCGATCTCCGTCTGCGACATCCCTTCGAAGTATGCCAGTTCAATCGATTCCCGCTGTTGCGGCGTCAGTTGTGCCAGACCGCCCTGAATGCGGCGTGCCAGATCAAAATGGAGGGGGTCAGGCCCGATGTCGGCAAACAGCGCAGGATGCTCTGTCTCATTCAGTTCGATGGTGCTTTCCGCCCGGCGACCCTGGTAGCGCAGATAATCGATCGCGCGGTTGCGGGCCACAGCCAGCAGCCAGGGTCCAATCGCCCCCCGGTCCGAATCGAACCCGCCGACACGGTTCCAGACGCGCATAAAGGTTTCCTGGACGAGATCTTCAGCCACGCCGCTGTCCCGAACCATCCGCAGAATCAGGCGATACGCGATGCCGCCATAGCGATCGTACAGTTCGGCGAGTGCTTTTTCGTCGCGCTTCTTGAGACGAGCCAGAAGATCGCCGTCGCCGTGCGCCAGAACTGCCAGGATTAGCGGAAGCATACCGTCGCCGAAAAAGTACAGCGCCTTCGAGATTATCACGTCCGCGTGCATTCAAAAATTCCGGCTTCCTGCTAACCAGTACGTCATTCGCCGCGTTTCGGATGCACTGCGGCTAACTCAGTTGCTCGGTATTCTCGCCGTCTTCATCCGTCGGCTCATTCAAATGCGCCTGATACGTCACGAGGCCAGCGACCACCAGCACCCCCAGCAGTAAAAGGCTTGAGATCCAGAATTGCTTCCGGTTCCCGACTCCCAGCACCAACACCAGCCCCGCCGCAGCCAGACTGAGGCCCAGTTTCCAGGGCCAGAAAATCAGATCCACGTGATACTGCCCGCCGGCCAGAACCCACAGCGAGTGGAAACCCAGCAGGGCCAGCAGGAAAAGCGCGACAAGCAGCGGGCGGCGAAAGCTTTCTAACATTTGCATCGAACCGTTCTGATACAGAATCCGTAATCAACATGAGGATATCCTGAAGAGAATGGCGGCCTTTGAAATTTCTGCGTCAACCACCCCGGCAGAGCGCTCCGCGGCGGCGTCCGCCCGTGTTCGTTTTAGCTACGAATTCTCCAGCGCGGTGGCTCTGGCGTGGGACTCCATCCGGTCGCACAAGATGCGCAGCTTCCTCACCTTGCTCGGTGTCATCATCGGTGTCGCCTCGGTAATTCTCGTCGGCTCCGCCATTGATGGCATGGGCGTGTACGCGCAGGAAAGCACCGCCAAGGCCTTTGGTTCGGAATCTTTCCTCATTGCCCAGGTCGCGTCAGTCGGCGGCATGACCCGCCGTCAGTATCTCGATAAACTCCGCTACAACCGCCCCATGAAAATGGAAGAAGAGCGGTATCTGGAAGCCTACAACAGCGAGCACACACTCTGGTCCGGCTATCGCCAGTCGCAGGTCACCGCGAAGCGCGAGAATCTTCAGTCGGAAGAGACCAGCATTCTGGGAGCTTCCGCCGACCTGGTCGACATCCGCGACATCGTCGTCGAATCCGGTCGTTTTTTCACCCCGACTGAAGAGCAATCCTCGTCTGCAGTCGCCGTGATCGGCGACGATCTCCGCAATAACCTGTTCCCCGGTGGCGGTTCGCCCATCGGTCGCACCTTTAAGATTCAGGGCCTTGATTTTACGGTGATCGGCGTCCAGGAGCGACTCGGTTCCTCCTTTGGCCGCAGCCAGGACAATTCAGCCTATATCCCGCTCACCACCTTCAACCGAGTCTTCGGCTCCGGACGCGGCATGTCGATTTTCGGCCGTCCCAAACCCACCAGCGGTCTGAACATGCAGCAATCTCTCGATCTGGCGCGCGTTTCCCTCCGCAACAAGTTCCACCAGAAACCGGGTGAAGCGGACCGTTTCGACTTTCTGACGCCGGACGCCATTCGAGGCTTTATCGATAGCCTGCTTTCGCTCGTTGCTGCCATCGTCGTCCCGGTTACTCTGATCTCCCTCGTTGTTGGCGGTATCGTCATTATGAACATCATGCTGGTCAGCGTCACCGAACGAACTCGCGAAATCGGTATCCGCAAATCGCTCGGTGCCCGCCGGTCGGACATCCTGATGCAGATCCTGATCGAATCAGTGATCATGGCCAGCGCGGGTGGTCTGCTCGGCGTCGCCATCGGCGCAGCCTGCACCACGGTTCTGACGGCCGCGCTCGGCGTGACGCTCAAAGTCTCCCCTTTCTACGTGCTCCTCTCCGTGTTCGTATCCGGTGCGGTCGGCGTAGCCAGCGGCTGGTATCCCGCCTCCAAGGCATCGAAGCTGGACCCGATTGTGGCCCTCCGGGCGGAATAGTGACGGCTGAATAAATGCAGATATCGCCCCGCGAAAATATCGGAATGGCCCTGACGGCGGTTTGGACGAACCGCTTTCGTTCCGGCCTCACCATCCTCGGCATTGTCATCGGCATCACCACTGTGGTGACCGTCGCCTCGCTTCTCAGCGGCCTGCGTCAGGGCATTGTGGTCTTCTTCCAGGAACTCGGCCCCGACAACGTTTTCGTCTACAAGACGAGCGGCGACCCCAGTGGTAACTTCGCGCCGCCCAAAGAACAGAAGCGCCGTCCTATCAAAAAGGAATATGCGGAAGTGATCGAGCGTACCGCGACCACCGTCGAGATGGTCTCGGTTCAGCTCTTCATTCCCACTTCCAGCAACGGCCACGTCGCAACCGCCAAGGTTCCCGGCTTCGAAACGGAGAGCCTTTCGATGGTCGGCAGCACGCCGAACACCGCGCAGACTTCACCCAAGGATTTCGACCAGGGCCGCTACTTCACGGAAGAGGAAAACGAACGTGGTCTCCACGTTGCGGTTATCGGGTTTAACTTAGCCCAGGCGCTCTTCCCGAATGGCAACGCGCTGAACCGTACATTTATGCTCGATGGTTCCGAGTTCACCATTATCGGTGTCCTCGCGAAAGCGAAGGGTGGATTCTTCGGTGAAAACGGGACGGATACGCAGGTTTCCATGCCGATCCGCACCGCCGAATCGCGTTACCCGCAACTTGACCGCTACATGATCACGGCGAAAGCCAAAGAGGGCATGCGAAAAGACTGCTTTGATGAAGTCACCGGAATCCTCCGCCGTATTCGCCACCTGAAGTCCGATGAGCCGGACGATTTCTCGCTCTCCACCCCGGATCAGATCATCCAGCAGTTCGATAAGATCACCGGCCTGGTCGGCCTGGTGGCCATCGCCATCTCCGCCCTTGGTCTGCTTGTCGGTGGTATTGGCGTCATGAACATCATGCTCGTCAGCGTCACGGAACGAACCCGCGAGATTGGTGTCCGCAAGGCACTCGGCGCCCGCCGTCTCGACATCATCGGACAGTTTCTCTTTGAAGCCATGGCGTTGACCGGCCTCGGTGGCCTGCTCGGCATCTTCGTGGCGGTCGGCCTCACCATGCTGGTTGGTGCGCTTGTCCCGGCGCTGCCCAGTTCGGTTCCGACCTGGGCCGTCGTCACGGCATTCACCGTCTCCTGTGCGGTGGGTCTGTTCTTTGGTGTCTGGCCCGCTGTGAAGGCCGCCCGGCTCGATCCTGTCGAAGCGCTCCGCTACGAATGAGCAGCGCTGCCAAAGACGCCCGCCGTCGCCGAATTCTTGATGAAGCCTGGGTCGGCGATGCGGTCCTCTCTCTCTACGCCCGCCGTCTGATACTCCGAGAACAGGGGTCCCTGGACTCTTCTCGCTTTGAGCGCATGTCTTCAAACCAGTTTCTGGCCGCGCTGGGCGATCCGGCGGAAGTGGAAGCTCAGATCGGGCGAATTTTTGAACAGGATGGCCTGGAAGCCGCGTTTCATTGGCTCGAAGCGAACGTGCTGCCCCTGCACCGGAAGCAGGAAGCCAAACGGGCCAAAGGCCAGTCCATCCCGGGCGTTCGGCCCCGTTCCGTAGAATAAATCCAATGCGCAAAGCTGCCGCCGGTACGCTCCTCTTGCTCATGGCGTCGCTCTGCGCGTACACGCAAATCCCCTTCGCCCAGTCGCTGTTCAATCAGATCCGGCAGAAGGTCACCAGTGACATCAACCGCGCCCCCCGCTACACCTGCGTGCAAACCATCACGCGCGTGCAGTACCGCCTTCGCTATCCTGGTGGAAAACCCAGCTCCTGCGCGGCCCTCATCGCTGCTCGCAAAGCGATCACCTCACCGGGCCAGCCAATCTGGCGCGACAAGCTCCGTTTCGACGTCGCCATCAGCAACAAGGGCGAAATGTTTTCGTGGGCCGGGGCCACGGAGTTCGAAAGCGGCGATATGGCCGATCTCGCGCTCAGCGGGTCTACCGGCAGTGGCGATTTCGCCACTTTCCTCGCCGCCGTCTTCGGCGCTGACGCGGAGCAGTTCCACTACCTGGGTCCCCAGGACACCCCATTCGGGCTGCTTTCGACTTTTGATTTCAAGGTGCCGGTCCACAAGAGCCACTACACCTACAAGAGTGAAGGTCGCCCCAGCCGTATCATTGGCTACGGTGGCACGTTCTACGCCGAACCTGATTCCGCTGACCTGAAGCGCCTCGTCATCGACACCGAACAATTTCCGCAGGGTGATCCCTTCTGCCACGTCACCGACACCATGGACTATGGCCGCCTCAAGGTCGGTTCCGGCGACTTCCTGCTGCCCAATGTGGCCCGCATGGACATCCTCTACGCCAACGGCGAAGAGTCGCAGAATGAGAAGAAATATTCGAATTGCCGCGAATTTACCGGCACTTCAACGCTCCGTTTTGATGAAGGCGACGAGGTCCAGTCCGCGTCCGAGAAAACCAAAGCCGACCTGAAAGCCTTGCCGCCGAAAACGCATGTTCGCGTCCACATTGATCCTCCGATCGACAGCGCTCTGGCCGCCGCTGGTGACCCCATTATTGGAGTTGTGGATAAGGAAGTCCGCAGCAAGGGCCAGGTTCTGGTTCGCGCCACCGACCGTCTCCACGGCCGGATCCTCCGCTTTGAGCAGTTTCTCGGGGTGACGGAGCCGCGCTGGGTCGTCGCCATTCGGTGGGACACGATTGAACGCGACGGCGTTGAACAACCCATGGAGTTCGCCCCGATGGATGACGGCGAACGAGCCCTGCTGCCGGCGCGCCGTACCAATCGAGGCCAGCAACTCGCCATAGCGGCACTGGAAAGGCCGAAAAAGGCTGGCTTATTCCTGTTCACCAACGTCTCCAAAGTAGCACTCGACAAGAGCTTCCACTCCGAGTGGGAAACCCGCTAGTTTCTGTGCCGCTGATTTCCCGCTGCCAGCTTTTCCAGTTCCCGCGGCGTCAACGCTCGCCACCGGCCCACGGGCAAATCGCCAATCTCCAGTTGCCCGATTTTCACCCGCGTCAGCGTGATCACCTTGTTCCCCACCGCCTCCAGCATCCGACGCACCTGGCGATTCCGGCCCTCGGTGATCACCATCTCCACCCGGTCCGCACCTTTTCGCGACACAATCGCAGGCCGCGTCGGGCCGTCGTTCAACACCACGCCCCGCCGCAGACTGCTGATATCGTCATCGCTGACCGGCTTCTCGCACGCCACCAGATACGTCTTCGGAACATGGTGATCCGGATTCGTCATTCGTTCCGCCAGTTGTGTGTCATTGGTCAGGATCAGCAGTCCGCTGGTATCCAGATCCAGCCGTCCCACCGGTGACAAAAACGTCTCCACGCCCTGCAGCAGATCGTAAACCGTGGGCCGCCCCTCCGGGTCTTTGAACGTGGTGATGTAGCCGGTCGGCTTGTGCAGCAGAAGATAAACCTTCTCGCTCACCTCCAGCGGCTTGCCGTCGAACTCCACCCGGTCCCGATCAAAATCGACCCAGTGATCCGGGTTCTCCACAATCTTCCCGTTCACCTTCACTCGCCGTGCGTGGATCCAGCTTCGGGCCTGCGTCCTCGACCCCAGCCCCGCCTTTGAAATCACCCGTTCCAGGGTTTTCTGTGCCGCCACGTTACTGGAGAACCACTTTCGCCAGACCGGCATTCCCGCCGCTGTCCGCCACGCGCAACACCAGTACGTGCTCGCCCGCCGGCAGATCTGCGATGTGCAGCCGGAACTGCTCGGTTTCGGAATCGAGTACGCCATCCACAGGAGCCACCGCCGTCCAGGGGCCGGCATCAACCGACCACTCTGCGCGCCGCAAAGCCGACGCAGAATCCGTTGCCGCAAACTCGATATCTGCGGCGGTCCCTACCCGCTTCGAACTCGCCACTTTCACCACTGGAGCCGTATTGTCGATCAGCACGGGCGAACTCACCAGCTCCGCATCTCTTGCCGAAGCCCCCGCATTGGACTCCCGATCCGACGCCGCAACCCGGAACAGATACTTTCCATCCGCCAGGGCATCCCCATCGATCAGCAGCGTATTCTCATGCAGATTCCGTCGCAGGCTCTTCCAGGTACTTTCTCCATCCCCCCGAAAGTCCACCTGATATACGAGCCGATCACCATCCGGATCATCGGCCTGCCAGGAGAGCATCAGTTGCTGCCCCTGCGCCCGGGACAGCGTCTGCGTTGCGGTTCCTGTTGACGTCGCTGTCCCGGGATCACCCGTATCCGTCACCGTGACACTGAACGACGGTGTACTCGACGCCCCGCCCTTCGAACTCCCGCTCGCCGTTACAGCCGATGCCTGCGTCAGAGCCGTAATCGACCGGATCTGCGGCGGGTTATTCTGCGGCAGATAGGCCGCCACAATTCCGGTCACTGCCGCACCCGCGCCCGTGAACTCCGCCTTCAACTGCAGATACCGCGCGTTCGGACTTGCGATCTGTGTCCCCGCAGCCGCGCGCGTTGGTTCCGACCATTCACTCCACGTGTCGTCGGGCCGCCCCGAATTCCCGGACCGGGTTCGGATCGCGACACTGCCTTCACCCTGCCACCGCAACCGACCCCACCGTGCCACACTCCCGGCGTCATAAACGGGCGATTCGTAAGTCCCCGCCGCGCCAGCCGGACCCAGCCGATACAGACGACCCATGTTTGCAGCGGCCGCCAGCATCGCCCCATTCCACCGCAGCAATCTCACGATCTCTGCCTCATTGCTCTGCGCCGTCAGAGTCAGCTTCCGGTCCCCCGACATCGCATAAACCCGCCCATTCTGGTCCGTAGAAAACGAGAACGCCCCGCCCGCGCCAGCCAGAATGTCGTACACATTTTCTTCCTTCGAACTGAACAGCGTATCCACCGTGTTGTCGGCATTGATGCGGTAAATCGCGCTCCGCTCCACACCCGAAACATCCTGCACGACAGCTGCGCTCTGAGTGGTCGGCTGCGGTGCCGCCACCGGAGTGGCAGCGGGGGGTGTCTTCGGCACCTCGGGAGGCTTGATATCCGTCTCTGCTGCCGTAACCGTCACGCTATAAGCCGCCGGAGCTGCGTCCGCCGCTGCACCCTGCGCGGCAGGCTGCGCAGCCTGCACCTTTTTCGCCAGCGCACCACCCAGACCCGCCGCCAGAATACTGCCGTCGGTATTCACCGCTACAGCCCGAATCTCCGGCAGATTTGAGTCATACAGCACGAACGCTTTACCCTTCGCGGAAATCCGGAACAGCACCCCGTTCGGTTCTGTGCCTGCCAGCAGACGCCCCTGCCCATCAGCCACCAGACTCGTCACATTCGCCTGGCCCGTCGCGTAATACTCTTCGCCCTGACCCGGCCCCGTAATCCGGTAAACCTTGCCTTCGGCACCCGTGCCCGCATAGAGAGCACCATCCGAGCCCATCGTCAGAGTCCAGATGTACTTCGCCTTCGGGTCAAAATACTCGGTCGCCTTGCCCCCCTCAATCCGGTAGATCTTGCCGTCCGGAGAAACCGCCGCATAAAGTGCGCCCTTTGCATCCACCGCCAGCGCGAAAACCTCCGGCCCCGGCGCCGTCCAGAGCAGGGAAGACTTCCCGTCGCGCTCTACCTTGAATACCCGGCCACGATGCCCGGTCGCCACATACAAACCACCATCCGCCGCCGGAGCCACTGCCCAGATCACCGGTTGCCCTGAATCGAACAGGGTTTCCAGCTTTGCAGCCACCGCAAGACGCCCATCGCGCCCCAGCGAAACCCCTTCAAACTTCCCCTTCAGGAAGTCGGCAAACGTCGTCATCTCCCAGGCCGACGGACTCGACGCCGACAGTCCCGTAACGCCCAGCAGCACTACCGCCAGCAGCCGCTTCATTCCTTCACCTCAAGCTGCACGGTTTTTGCCCCCGTCACCATATTTCCGTCCGCGTCGAGCCGCATCTCTGCCATTTTCGAATTCAGATTCTTCGCCAGTGCCGGGGCTCCGGACAGCACCATCGCCACCGAGGGCGGCGGGTCCGGTAACTCCTCGCCGTTTACTTCATACGCATTTTCCGCACGCCAGATTCGCAGGTAAGCCGCGTCGGCCGACCGCAGCCGATTCACGTTCGAAATCATCTGTTCCGGGTTCCTGGGCGTCACCGCCAGCACTTGCTTCAGATCTGCAACGCTCGTCTGCGAACCATCGGCCACCGTGAAGTTCAGCGTCCCTGGAGCAGTCCCCGGCGGCACCGTGTACTTCACGGTGCGAATCAGTTGCCGCCCGTTCTCGCCATCCAGCACCGTCGTCAGTTCCACAGTCTCACCCGGTTTCACTTCCCGGCGCGACAGATAAACCTGACCAATATTCATGCCTTGCTTCGCATTCGAAGTCTCCAGCCGGAACGCCACACGATTTACCTTGAGCGCGTCGAAACCGCCCTGCATCAGATACGAAAGCGTAACGGCTGTTGTCGTCGAGGCCATCATGTTTGAGCCGCCATCCGCTGCGTACACGCTGCGAACTTCCACCGTTTCCGGCCGTCCCTCAAACTGAATGGAACCCCTGACTGTCACGCTGGAAGCCCCCGTGGCCCGCTGCGTCGCATCAATCGCGGAAAACAAAGCCATCTGCAGCAGGTAGGGCGAAAGGTACCGGTCCCGCACCATCTGCATGTGATATTCGCCCGCCGGCTTCGTCTCTTCTACAACGCTGATGTCCAGCGGCAGCATCGCCGCCCGCCGGCCCACCGACCCCGTTACCGCTGTGTTTCGGTCCTGCGAGATGATACCCATCAGTTCCCGCGCCGTCGAGATCTTGAACGACGTATTCACGTTCGCCAGCAGCGTGATCACTTCCGCGCGCGTGAACGGCAGTTCCGTCGGACCCAGCGAAAGAAACCGGTGCCCGAACGCATACACCTTATCGCCATCAATGGCCGTCACCGTGCCATCCGCGCCCACGCTCATGTCGCCAGTCATCAGGTGCACCGAAATCATCGACCCCGGCAGCAGATTCTTCGGGTCGCCCATCCGCATATCCGGAGCTCCCCCCAGCGACAAACCCTGCCTCGGCTCCAGCCCCAGGCCCCGCATCGCCGGACCAAAACTCTGAATCGCCCCACTGGTGAATCCCGAAAACGACACCGGAGTCGCAACTTCGGTCATGCGATTTTCCGGCCCCTCCAGCCTCGCAGGTACCGGCAGCAGCGCGCCCGCATCCAGCCCGCTCCCTTTCCGATACAACGCAATCGCCGGAGCCTCCGCCCGCCGCCCCGGCAGCGCGTCCAGCCGGATCATCTCCTCAATCGGACGAATCCCCGCGATCGGGTCCTTCGCATAAGGAAATGCCATCGCTACCGCGCCAATCAGCTTGCCATTGACATACACCGGACTTCCGCTCATTCCCTGCATCACGCCGGTATGTTCCAGCGGACCACCGGAAAGCCGCCCCAGAATGAGCGCTTCCTTCGGTCCGGTGTTGCTGAGCACCCCGAGGATCTCCACCTGAAAATCCTCAATCTGATTGCCGGAAAAGATGGTGCGCCCCACACCGCGCTGGCCAGCCCGAATTTCGCTCAGCGGCAGGATATCGAGCGCCGCGCAGGCAGGCCCCACAACAGACAGCGCAAGTCCCAGCCCTGCTACCAGGCGGTGAATGAATGACACCATCCCAGTGTAATCATTTCTTCTTCTGAGGGCTCTCCGCGGCCTGCGGCAGGAAGATCTGCGGCGGAAACGCGTGCATCTGCACGGACCACATAAAGTCCGCCGTCAGTCGTGTCCGGTTGTGGCAATTCATGCAACCCTGCCCGGGTCTTGCCTGGTGGAACGTCTCCATCGACAGATTCGAATATGCCGAAGTTGCCCCATCGCCGGGGAATGTCTGGAAGATGTCACCCGCCTGCTTCGGAGAAACCGGCAAAGACTGATCCCCCGGCGCCAGAGGCCACTGCGTCACCACCAGCTGGTAGTTCTGCCACACCGACCCGGCCACCAGCTTGCGGTACGTCGCATTCGTGGCCATCGTCTGCGGATGAATCAGCGCTTTGGGCGACCGCTCCACATTAAACGGCGTCGGTGCCTTCGGCAGCGGTACCAGCGGTATCGGATTCGACTTCGGCATCGGGGCATTGCTCCCATCGTTCAGCAGAAATGCTCCTGGTCCGTCCGGTTCGGCGGGCGGCGCCAGGTCCACCTGTTCAAATGAGCTCCAGATCCACTGTGGCCGGCTCGCCGTCTTCTGCGCGATATGGATTCCAATCAACCCGACCGGTGCCTTACGGCACTTGCCCGTCGCTGTATCCTTAATCACCGCCATCCGCGAGTAGATCCGCCTCTTCTGCGCGTCCGTCAGACCCAGGGTCTCAATCCACGCCGTCTTCACCACAATCGCCCCATTCGGGAACTCAATTGCCGGTTGCAATGGACGCGGAACCGGTACCACCGGCAACGCACTCCGCAGATACCACTTGTTCGACTGAATATGCCGGAAGGCGATCTCGTTATAGCTCGTCAGATACCGGACGTAACTCCGATTCTGTGCCACAAGCGGTCCCAGCAGTCCGCCATCCGCTGCCTGCCCCAGATCGTGGTAGCCGGAATCCGACGCCAGCACCATATCGCCGAACCCGGCCCGTACGGAACAGGCATTCTGCATCGGGGCTTCGTACTCCTGAAAATCAGCACTCGCCGGCGCACTGCCATCCCGATGGAATATTTCCCAGAGTGGTTTGAACGTTTCGAACACTCGCGGCCCGGCGCCAACATAAGTCCGGCCAGGGTCCGGCGTTCCGCGTCCGCCGTAAACCGAGGGCCAGATCATCGCGACGAACGATTTCCAGGAGTAGTCGTCGAAGTAGTCGATCGTCAGGTCCGTGAAGCCTGCCGGGATACAGACATCTTTCGGCACCGTCATGCCCTTGACGGAGGGCACAGGCGTAGCGGGACACGTCTGACCGGCGGCGGAGATGGCAAACAGGGTGAAACCGGCCATTCCCGCCAACAGCAAACGTTTACTTCGCGATCTCTTGCACCGTAGCTTCATCCTCAGATCGAAGTCGGCCTTGTTACAGGGGCTTCTTTTCAAGGTAGACTATCGTAGGAAACAAAATGATGCATTCACGTCGCCAATTCGGAAAAACGGTACTACTGGGCCTACCCGCCGCAGCATTTGCGGCCCGGCTCGACTCCACAGTCGCCGGTGTCCACCTCGGCACCATTACCTACAGTTTCCGTGACCTGCCCCGCACTCCGGGCAAGGACAACGTGGATGACATCATCCGGGCTGTCACCGCTTGCGGCATTGGCGAAATCGAACTCTACAACCTGAATATCGAGCCAGCCCCGGCCAGCGCGGCCAAACCAGCCCCTTCCGGGCCGTCCTACGGCGTAGCCCGCGCCGTGCAGGCGGGTCCCACGCCCGAGCAACTCGCCATCCGTAAGGCCGAGCGCGAAGCCCTCCGCAAGTGGCGACTCGAAACCCCGGCGTCGTACTACCAGGGTATCCGGAAGAAGCTCGACGCTGCCGGCATTTCGCTCTATGCCTACACCCTCGGCTTCAACGACCAGTTCACCGACGACGAAATCGAAGCTGGTTTCGAGCAGGCCAAATCCCTCGGTGTGGACCTGATTGCCAGCTCCACCAGCCTGAGTGTGGCGCAGCGCGTTGCGCCATTTGCCGATAAACACAAAATCCGCGTCGCGGTCCATGGCTACGCCAACGTGAAGGACCCCAACCAGTTCGGCTCTCCCGAAAGTTTTGCGAAGGCCCTCGCCATGGGCAAGTACATGCGGATCAACCTCGACCTTGGCCACTTCACCGCCGCCAACTACGACGCGGTGCCGTTCATCAAAGCGAACCACGAGAACATCACCCACATCCACATCAAGGACCGCCACCGCAACGACGGCGTCAACGAACCCTTCGGTGACGGCGACTCCCCCATCAAGGCCAGCCTCCAGCTCATCCGTGACAACAAGTACCCCATCCGCGCCTTCGTGGAGTACGAATACCCCGGCATCGGGACTTCCGTCGAAGAAGTCACCCGCTGCATGAACTACCTCCGCAACTGCCTGTCATAGGCGGCGCAAGGGTCGTACCAGCACCGTCAGCACAAAGCCGCCCACCAGCAGCCACGCCAGTACAGCCAGCGGTTCATCGTAAATATGAACCTTGCCTTCGCCGGGGGCCAGGCTGGCACGCGCACGTGACGACAGTTCCGTAATAATCACCGGACCTGCCACCGCCGCCGCGCTCCACGCCGTCAGCACCGCTCCGTGGATCGCGCCCACATTATCCGAACCAAACAGGTCCGCCAGAAACGCTGGAATCGTCGCAAACCCGCCACCGTACATGGTCAGCACAGCACAAAGCGCCACCTCAAACACAAACCACTCGTTCCGAGCCCCAAACCCCGGAATCATGCGGAACAGAGCCACCTGCGCGGCGAAGAACACCAGATACGTCGCACGACGCCCGATGTAATCCGACAGCGACGCCCAGAAGAACCGACCGCCTGCATTGAATAAACTGATCAGCGACACCAGAGCCGCTGCTTCCACCGGGGTTCTGCCGAACATATCCTGCACCATCGGGCTCGCCTGCGCCAGAATCCCGATCCCCGCTGTTACATTGATGAACAGCATGCCCCACAACAGGTAAAACTGTGGCGTCCGGATCGCCTGATTCCGCGTCACGCTCGTTTTCGTGATCATGGCATTGTCGGCTGTCGGAGGCGTCCAGCCTTCCGGTTGCCACCCCGGCGGCGGCCGCCGGATAATCCGCGACCCTGCCAGCATGATGCAGAAGTACCCCGCGCCCAGCACTGCCACCGTCGCCGGCACACCCAGTTCTTTCATGAGCCAGGTATTCAGATAGCCAGCGATGAACGCGCCACCGCCAAAGCCCATTACGGCCATGCCGGTTGCCATACCCCGTCGGTCCGGGAACCACTTCACCAGCGTGCTGACAGGCGAAATATACCCCAGACCACACCCGATGCCGCCTACCAGCCCCATCCCGATAAACACCAGCACCGACTGCTTCAGCCAAAGCCCGAGGCCCCCAATCAGCAACCCGCTTCCGAAGAAGCACGCAGCCGCCGCAGCCGCCACCCGCGGCCCGTTCTTTTCCACCCAGGGCCCACCGAAAGCCGCGCTCAAACCCAGCAGAACCAGCGCAGTCGTGAAAGTCGTATAAGGGGGGCTAAACCAGGCCGGGTCGTTCGGAAAAAG
Source organism: Bryobacterales bacterium (assembly GCA_947467185.1). Lineage (GTDB taxonomy): Bacteria > Acidobacteriota > Terriglobia > Bryobacterales > Bryobacteraceae > BOG-234. The sequence continues at coordinate 1,286 of CANIHR010000035.1, read as the reverse complement.
GGCCTTGATCGGCCTGTTAAACGTACTCCAGGCGTACACAGAACCGATGCACAAATGCACCATGATGGCGGCGACGGGGATGAGCCAGCGGTTGAAGCTTTTTTCAGGCACCTGGAAAGTCTAACAGAACCGAATGCAGGTCCATGAAACGATTGTGGCCGGGCGCACACTTTGTAGGTGCATGACCTACCTGTCCCGGAGAATCGCCCTCGCTGCTGCCCTGGTTTTTACGTCCGTCGCACCTGCTCTCGCAGCCGGAATTGGAGTGAGCGGCTATGCTTCTTCCAACTACCCGGCCTACTCACCCAGTTGGAGTTCCTCCGCCAGCACCCCCGGCGCTGGACCCATCACGCTGGCGCAAAACGACGGCTCTGACGCTGCTTTCTGGAGTCTGTCCGATTTTGGTATTCTCCACCTGAGCCTCAGTACCCATGCCGAGTCCGATGGCGTCACGCCTCACCAGTCCGCTGCCGGCGTCACGGTCGAGTGGGCTGATGATCTGACCCTCACCGGTGTCACCGCCGCCGACAATCTCTACTTCAACTCGGGCTTCTGGGTTCTGGGATCCGTCAGCACCACCGCCAGCCAGTATGGCCTCTCCACCACGAATCTCTGGTGGCAGTTTGACGCCTGGGATACCAACAACATCAACCACGTCACCTACAACGGGCAATACGTCACGCGCTCCAATGGCTTCAACGAAGGCACCAACTTTCTGAATACCTTCATCCCCCTCAGCTTCCCGGTCTATGGCACGCCCGGCACGGACGTGACCCACTTCCGCCTGCTGCTGACGGCAGGAGCCTCAGCCTCCGCCACCTTCCCCGGCCAGCCCTCCAGCGCCAGTTCTTATGTCGACCTGGCCGACACCATCCTCTGGGGCGGCCTCTCCGTGGTTGATGGCAACAATCAGGCTGTCGTCGGCTCCGTCACAAGCCAGACCGGCTTCGACTGGACCGTCGAGCAGACAGACGCCCCCGAACCCGGCAGCATGTCTCTCCTCGCCGGGGGCCTGCTCGTCGTCGGCACCATCGCGCGCCGCCGTCGCATTCAGGCCTGAAGCCTGTCGTAAGCTCCGGGCTTCGATACGATGGACGGCATGTCTGTCCAGCGAATGGAGCACGTCGGCATCGTGGTGCCTTTGCAGTCAAAGACATCAACGCCGTCGTCGCAGGTGTTCAGGCTTGCGGTGCTCAACTCGTCGGCGAGTTGGTGAACTACCAGGACATGTACCTGCTCGTTACGTGCGTGGCCCCCGAGGGCATCATCGTGGAGCTGGCCGAGCG
>CANIHR010000034.1 GCA_947467185.1 Bryobacterales bacterium | reverse complement strand
TTTCCTGCAGCCAGTAAGTTACTTCAAAGGTCCGAGTACCTTCTCCGCGGCATCAAGTTCAGCAGCCTTACCGCGAACAACAAACATCACTGGATTTGTCTTCGGGAATACCTTCTGGATCCTGAGTCTGCTCCGCAGGTCAGTCAATATAACGCCCACCTGAGCACCTGGCGCGAGAGTAAAGACCTTCAAGTTGTCGTCAGGCTTTGGCTGTAACTTATACGGTGCGGACGGAACGTTCTCGGCCATCGCACCCAGTAACCAGTCGATTGCCTCAAGTTGAGGTTGTGAATCTGCTACAACCAATGCCTTTTGCTGCGTGTAGTGGAATACCTTCTTAACATCCAGCACCGTGCGCAGGATTGTCAGTGTTTCCTGAATCGACTGCACGGAAATGTCGGCGGGCAGGTAATACACACGCACCGCGCCATGATAGTCCCGGGTCGCCGGATTCTTCACTTCCTGCTCCGAAGGCTGCCAGCCGACCGGATGATCCAGTTGATGGACTAGCCATTCGGAAGCTCCGAAGTCTGCGTCCGGACCACCGACGCGAACCTTCGGCCCTGGCTCCATACTGACGTCTCGCAATTGCAGGGTAGTCCGCAGGATAGTCAGGATCTCCTGGGTGGACTCGGGCGTGAGGGCATTCGCCATCGGAAACACGCGCTCCTCCGCACCCAGGGAGGCAGCGACGACGAGGAACAGCGCAGTAAGTCTCATGCACCTGTTGACGCCGCGCACCTCAAAAGCGTGGAGCGATTTTATTTCAGGACGTCGCTGGCTTCCGCTTCGGCAATCAGGCGCTTCGCATCATCGGGCAACAGGAAGCGCTCTTTCACGGCCTTCTCCGCAGCAGCCTTCACGACGGCAACATACCCGGCATGATCCTTGTAACGCTCTTCAATCGACAGGCGCGGGTCACCCGATTTCGTCCGGTCCGCCTTGGTCGCCGCAAACGGAATGAAGCCGCCACTCAGTGTGCACTGTCTGCCTTTGTCGAAGCCTGTCGCTGTCGGATTCCAGCCGAGATACGAACCGAGCGGGGCATCGCGTAAGACCGACGGAACACCACTAACATCCGAGCCATCTGAATTTACTTTCGGGACTAAGGTCGGGATAACTCCCTTTACCGTCGGCGGGTTCTTCGTCATTACACCGGAGATATCGTTATAGTTTATCTCGCTGCCAAAGTCATGATTGAGGACCACATTTACCAGGCCATCCGGACTCGGATAACCAGGGATCGACGGGAAACCAATCGCCTTAGCGGAGGCCTCCGCTAACTCACCACGATCCAGTCTCGGATAGCGGCTGGCTGGTGGTTCCGTTCCCTTGCTTACCCAGTCAATCAGATCCTTCAGCAACGCGCGGTTCTGGTCGGTTTCGGGATTCGGATTTGCGGGCAGAAGACAACTGGGGGGAGGGTTCGAAACCTTCGTAGTAAAGCCACCACGGCCGCCACCATGCGAAGTCCCGGGGAAGAAGTACCGGCGCACATTGGCAGGCAGCGGGATATCTTTCTTCGCGTCGGTACCGACCAGATTCGGGGACTCGCGGAGATACCAAAATTCCAGAGCACCGAAGGTCTCGAAGATCTTCGGGCAGGTATTCGTCGCCTTGCAGCGCGTGAGCAGACTGGCCGTGGGGCGGTTGCGGGTTTGATCCGCATAGTCGTTCCACCACAGCACCGCTTCACTGCCAGGCTCATACAGACCGGCCGCGCCACCGGGATTCGCAAAGCGCAGGTTCAGCACAATCTGGCGCGCCGCAATCTGCGGATTCGTTCCATCCCACACGATGCGCTTTTGCTCATCCTGATTGAAGCCGAGATGGATGAAACTGCGAATGAAATTGCCGGACTGCGAACTGCCTCGTGAGACGGCCCACTTGATCTTGCCGGCGACGGGGTTCTCCGCCGTAGTGTCATAACGCAGGAAGGAGTTCAGATCGCGGGTAGCCGCATAGCCGATGCCTAGCACCAGCGGGTCTTTCGCGGTGAACGAAAGGATGTATTCGAACTCCGGATTGAAGCCGTCTTTCGTGCAGATCTTCGTGGCGTCGGGCGTGCCGGGGAAGGGCGTCTTTGCACAATCGGCGAAGGCCCAGGAGTTGCTGGCAAGGGCAACCGATTCGCCCGAACGAGTCCGGCGGGTGAGCGACGCCTTCGAAGTATCGAGGGACACCGGCTTCTGGTAGGCGAGGCCGACGTAGCGGGTGCGGGTAATGTCCAGCGTGGAAGTGCCGGCAGGCATATCGACGAAACGCTCCACCACCGGGCCGGTTACGTTGGGAACGATGGGGACCTGGATCGACTGCAGATTTGGAGCGGGGAAGACATCGCCCTGCCAGCCGCTGACAACAGTGACATGGCCGTCGTTATCGGGAGTCGCCGCGCCGGTGCCGCGGTTCGGAACCGAGTAGAGCAGAACTCCGCTCGCCTTCGACATATCGACGGGCTTCACCAGCATAAATGTCGCCGTGTACTCGACGAAGCCTTTGGCGTTGCGGGGCGCGAGCTGGATATCGGTGATGATGGCGTTGTGCGGATCCTTTGGATCAAGCTCGCCGCTGAAATGGCCGCTTAGGGTTTCGTGGGTAGCGGAGGCGTCACGCTTCTCAATGTTGAGGCGGGTAACGCGGGCATCGGCAGCAACAGTGAGCAGCAGCGCAGCGGCGAGAATTCTGCAGGACATGGTGGTCATTATATTTCGGCTCTATCGGGGCTTTTTGTCAGGGTCCAAAGAATGGTGGCGCAGAGCAACGGGATCAGCCCGAAGCCAATAAATACGGGTGTGTACGAGTAGTGCTCCACGGCCCAACCCGTGATGAGGGTGAACAGCATGCCGCCGAAACCCGACCCCATGCTGGCAAGGCCGTAAACACTGGCCACGGCGTTCTTCGGGAAGACGTCGGCGGGCAGCGTCAACATGCTGGCCAGCGCCCCGGTGTACCCGGTCATCGCAACTGAAACCCACGCGATTGACATGGCGGCGGATGGAGCCAGAACAGCGGGGATCGCGGCCATCATCAGCACCGCGAAAACACTGATGGAGGTCTTCCGGGCGACCGTGACTTCGAGACCCCGGCGGACGAGCCAGCCCGAGAACCAGCCGCCGGCGATGTTACCCGAACCCGCCACCAGGAAAGGAATCCAGGCGAACTTGCCGATCTGCGCCATGTCGAAATGACGTGCAGTTTTGAGGTATTCCGGAAACCAGAACGTGTAGAAATACCAGACCGGATCCAGGAAGATTTTGGCGAACGTAAAGCTCCAGACGAAGCGGGTCTTAAACAGCTTCCAGGCGTTGGGAACCGGCGCTTCCACTTCTCCCTGAACCTCGGGTGGCGTCTTATAGTTCGGCCACCAGAAGGCTAGCCAGACGAAGCCCAGAACACCGACCACGATGAACGCATACTCCCAGCCGTAGCGCAACAGGATGAACGCGACCAGCGGCGGCGCGATTATCGATCCGGCCGCGGAACCAGAGTTGAAGATGCCGGAAGCCATGGCGCGCTCGTTCTTCGGGAACCACTCGGCAACGATGCGGATGGCGGCGGGCCAGTTACCGGCTTCGCCCGCACCCAGCAGAAAGCGAAAGATGCCAAGGCTCAGCGCACCTCGAGAAAAAGCGTGCAGGATTGCCGCGGCCGACCACCAGGCAATACAGAGCGCATAACCGAGGCGCGTGCCGAGGCGGTCAATGAGGGGCCCGGACACCCCGTTCATGATCGTGTAGGCCAGCAGGAAACAGAACACGACCCGCGAGTAGGTGACAGCAGACATGTGGAACTGCTCGCGCAGTACGGGCGCGGCAACGGAGAGGGTTTGGCGATCCAGATAGTTGATCAGGGTCGCGAGGAACGCGAACGAGATCATGAGCCAGCGTCTGCTATTGGGCTTCATCGTTTATGTATTAAACTTTCCGTAATGCATTCATTTGTTCGCAGCTTGTTTATTATGTCGCTTGCCACTGTGTCAGCGTTCAGCCAGAAGGGCAGCCCCTTCATCGGCCGGTGGGATTTCAACCTGCCCGGCCCTGGCCTGCTGAAGTCCAACTGGGTTGGCGTAGTGGAAAAGAACGGCTCCCTGGAAGTTTCCTTCCAGCCGACAGGCGGACACGTGGAGGTGATGAAGGACGCAAAGATCGTTGGCAATCATCTCTCATTCACTGCCTCGGCCGCAACCGACAAAGCTCCGGCCATGACGTGGGACCTGGATGCCATGGACGGCAAGCTGACCGGCGTGCAGAAGCGTGGCGACAAGGTGGTTCAGTTGATCGGCACCAAAGCTCCGGACCTGAAGCGCGCCGCTCCGAAGGCGTGGTCCACTCCTGAAGCTCTGTTCAACAGCAAGGACCTGGCTGGGTGGGAACCGCTGGGCGATCCAAAGAACAGCAAGTGGACGGTGAAGGACGGTCTGCTCTTCAATCAGGACCACGGTGCGAACCTGGTGAGCACCAAAAAGTTCAGCGACTTCAAATTGCACTTCGAAGTGTTCTGCCCGGAGAAAGCGAACAGCGGCTTCTATCTGCGGGGCCGGTATGAAGTCCAGTTGGAAGTGGGCGAAGAGGGCAATGCGCCTGCGAACCGCCTGATGGGCGCGGTCTATGGCCGCCTCACCCCCGAAAAGGAAGCCCCGAAGAAGGGCGAGTATGACGTGTTCGACATCACCCTCGTTGGTCGGACCGTGACGGTGGTTCGCAACGGCGTCACCACCATCAGCGCGAAGGAAATTGAAGGCATCACGGGCGGTGCGCTCGACGCAAACGAAGGCGAGCCAGGTCCGTTCTACATCCAGGGCGACCACACCGGTGGCCTGAAGTTCCGCAACATCACCGTGTCGGTGCCGAAATAATGAAGTTCGAAGTTCGGGTGTTTCCAGACAAGGCCACCGCGGGCCTGGCCGGCGCTGCGGCTGCGGCCGAAGCGATCCGTGAAGTGCTGTCGCGGAAGGACAAGATGTCAATCGTCTTCGCATCGGCGGTTTCCCAGGACGCTTTCCTGACAGCCCTGCGGAAGACACAGGGGATTCCGTGGCCGCAGATCACCGCGTTCCACATGGATGAGTACGCCGGGATGTCAATCGACCATCCGGCCAGCTTCCGGAAGTTTCTGCGGGAGCGGTTGTTCGACCACGTGCCCGTGGCTGCCTTCCATCAACTGGACGGCGAAGCGGCGGACCCGGCTGCCGAATGCGCACGTTACTCGGCGATGCTGGCTGCAGCGAAGCCAGACCTGGCGATCATGGGGATCGGCGAGAACGGGCATGTTGCGTTCATAGATCCTCCGGTTTGCGATTTCAAGGAGCCGCGCCTTGCCAGGCCAGTGGAACTGGACGATGTCTGCCGTATGCAGCAAGTGCATGACGGCGCTTTCGCGACACTGGAAGACGTGCCGAAACAGGCGCTGTCTCTGACGACGACGCTGTTCCTGAGCATTCCGAAAGCGCTGGTGTTCGTGAACGGCGAACACAAGGCGGCGGCGGTTCGGGCCACGATTGAAGGCCCGATTACCGAGGACTGCCCGGCGTCGGTGTTGCGGCGTCACAAGGACGCCACGCTGTTTCTGGATCCCGCCGCGGCCGCGCTACTGGGGTAATTTGATCGACCGCACCATGCGGGCGAAGTTCGTCTGCATGGCTGCGGCCTGATTCTGCGGCGCCACAAACACGATGGAGATCAAACCCTTTGATGTGGCAACTGTCAGAAGTGTGTCCTGCTCCTCGCCCCCATAGGGGGAGTTGCTGGTGAGAACGGTCTGGAGCGCGGCACGGGTGCCAACGGTGGTCCGGACGGAGTTCGCCTTCACCTTCATATTCGGGTTATCGTTCTTCAGTTGCGTCAAAAGAGCCGCGGTGTCCGTAGTCAGGTTGGCGGTCTTGCCAGGTTGGTTCGGGGTCAGGTTGAGGATGACGCCCAGGCCGACCGCGCCTCCGCTGAGGACACCGTTTTTGGGCGCGACCGTGAGACCGACGGTGTTTTCGCCATACGCCTGCCAGTTGTCGGGGTACGAAATACTGAAGCCCTGACCGGTGGCAGTTTTCAGAGTTGTGGAAACGTTGGTATCCGGCGTGACGGGCGCCGCAGTTGTGTTGGCGGGGGCCGCACCAGCGGCAGGTTTCGGTGCCACCTTGGGAAGCTTTGCGACTTCGGTCTTCATGCGGGCAAAGTCGCCGGACTGGTAGCCGTAGGTGCGGGCTGGCAGAGTGTTGACCTCCAGGTCGATGGCCTGTTCACGATTTTCGGGATTGGGGTGATCGCTGAAGAATTGCGGACCGCGCGCTCCGCCGTCAGCGCTTAGCTTCGCAAAGAAGCGGGCCATTTCCTTCGGGTCATAACCCGATTCGGCCATCAGGTGAGAACCAAGGGCATCCGCTTCGGTTTCCGCGTCACGGGAGAATTTCATCAGGACCGAGTTGGCGCCGAGGCCAATGCCCGCCGCGGCCAGCTGCCCCATGATGGAACCCTGACCAGCAGCCGCTCCGGCCAGACCGGCAATCATCTGGAGGCCGGTCGCTTTCGACGCCTGGTGCGTACCGTGGCGCAGAATCACGTGGGAGAGTTCGTGGCCGATGACGCCCGCGAGCTGGGCTTCGTTATCAACAGCCGCAAGCAGGCCCGTCTGGATAAACATCGGACCACCCGGCAGCGCAAACGCGTTGATTGTGGGGTCGGCCACCACTTCGAAGGAGAAGGGGAAGCCGCTGGCCTTCGCTTCTTTCGTTTCGGCGATGCGCAGCCCGACCTTGTCGATATAGGCCTTGAGGAAGGCGTTGTTGAGAATGGCTTGTTGCTGGCGGACCTGAGCCGCAGCTTCCTGGCCCATCTGGACATCCTGCTGTTTGCTGAAGGCGTTGAGGAGACCGGGCTTCAGGGGTGCCCCGGGCTTGCGGGCGGCCAGCGCGGGGAGTGCGAGGAGGACGAGGACCAGGAAGGTACGTTTCATAGGTTTCTTTCTTCTATTATTTCGCGGCGTATGACTTTGTGAACTGGTTCCGCGTATTCGTTACAGTGAAGCTGCCGTCTGCTTTGGCTGAAACCTTGATCCAGAAAGCCGGACCATCGTGACCAGCGCCGCGTCCGCCACCACCAGGACCGCGGGCGGGGGCAGCGCCCGGTGTCGGAGGAGCACCAGCGGCAACGCCAGGACCTGGACCAGGGCCACGACCGCGACCGGCTCCGGGAGGATTCAGGAGGATATTCGCGAGGGCTGCGGGTTCTTCCACGTTGGCGATGAAGCGTCCGGGGGCGTTGTATTCAGTGCCTCCCGCGAAGGCCCAGTGCAACTGCCAGATGTCTTCGAGGCCTGGCGACGAATAGAGAGTGTTGTACGTCTGGGCGACGCCGCCCTTGCGCTGGCCGTTGTGCATGATGGTAACCCGGGGGCGGAGGCCGTGGACGAGGGCGGGCGAACCGGACTGATCGATGCCGTGGTGGCTGGTGAGGTAAAGATCAACCGTGCCGACGGGGTTATTGGGGCACATCAGGTCCTTTTCCACATTCCAGGTGAAATCGCCCAGGTTGATGGTGCGGAATTTGCCGTAGGTGAAGAGAAGGCCGACTGAGTTCGGGTTATCTGGATCGATTCGGGACTCGTCGCGGGGCTCAAAGGTGGCGCAGGCGGCGTTGGGCTTGCCGGCACCCGGAAGCGGCGTTTTGAGGACTTTTGAGTGCGACGTGACGACGAGGGCGGTGAGACCGGTGACCGGAATTTTGTCGCCAGGCTTGACGATGGTGCGCTTACCGGTAGTCGTATCGTCGTAGTGCTTCTGGAATTGTGCCACGACGGGGCGGTCCATCTCGATGCTGGTGCCGTGATCGATGAAATGTTTGACAGGAACGTCCTTCAGGAGGGCGTCGAAGCCTCCGATGTGGTCGGAGTGGTAGTGGGTGGAGACGAGGTAGTCGAGCTCCTTAACTCCGGCGTCTTTGAGTGCGGCCATGATGCGGTCGTGGTCACGATCGCCAGCGCTGCCGGTGTCGATGAGGATCGTCTGGCCGGTGGGGGTGATGTAGAGGGTTGCGTGGCCGCCTTCCATGTCCAGGAAATACATGTCGAAGGTTTTGGCGGGGGTGGCGGGGGCCTGTGCGAACGCAGTTGTAGCGAGCAGGGCCAGCAGTGCGAGGTTTTTCATGGCTGTATAGATGATATCCGTGAGGTGGTGCGTTTGTCAGGCCGCTTTGGGGAAGTCAGCGTTAGTGTGGCCGCGCACGTAGTGCAAAGAAAACCCCCGAGTTCCTGAGGAGCTCGGGGGTTCATCTTACTGGAGAACTGCGCGGAGTGGCGCAGTCTTGCGCGTTGTCGCGGCTACTGGATGTTGGGATGTGCGAAGTTCTGGTAGAGCGAGCTGGCCAGCAGCGCGACACCATAGACCGCAGTAGCGACGGTGACAGCGATGCCGATGCGGTCGATCCTGGCGAGCGACGCGGCCATTTGCTTCTGTTCGGCCATGATCTGGCCGTCCGGATCCATCATGTGGATGTTGTCATCCTCATTCCGGGCAATCATTTTGCGGTATCCGGCGAGGGCCGCGACGACGACGGTCATGGCGATCAGGATAACGATGGAAAGTGGCATTTTGTTTGAACCTCCTTCTCGGTTCGGTGATCAGAGGAAGTGCAATTGAAGTGCCAGAAACTGACACCGAGGCTCGTGTCGAGGACCTGGCTGGAAAACTCATCCGTTGTTAACCAGAATTTGATAACTCTGGATTCCAGCTGATTGGCGAATTGATCTACGACTGCACCTGCGCGTCTTCGATCGCCTTCCGTCGCGCACGCTTCGTCCGGTACATTTCCGTGTCCGCTTCGCGCATCACGTCGTGGGCGGAGATCCCGTCTTCGGGGAAGAGGGCGACTCCCCAGCTGGCTCGGGTTGTCAGGGTCAGACCGTCGACCTCGTGTTCCTTTTCGATCGCCGCGCTGACTCGCTCTGCAAGCGTGCGGAGTTGGCTTCTGCCTTCCACCTTCTCGGCCAGGATGACAAATTCGTCACCGCCCACCCTGGCGAGGCAGTCGCTGGTCCGGAGTATTTTTGACATAACGCGGGAGACCAACCTTAGTAACTCGTCCCCAACCTGGTGGCCCTGGGTATCGTTGATGAGCTTGAAGTCGTCCAGGTCGAGGTAGATCACTCCGAGGGACGCACCTGATTCCCGGGCGCGGCGTTCGGCATCGACCAGGCGGTCCTGGAAGAGGCGGCGATTGGGCAGGCTCGTCAGGGGGTCGTACAAAGCGTTCATCTCTGCCAGGTGGCGGAGGCGGGAATTTGAGGCCAGCAGCATGCCGAAGGCGCAGCCGACGAAGGCAACATTGGAGCAGATAGTGGCCGGGATTTCGACCGGTGTGGTGGAGAAGGCGGCCACTCGGGCAGCTCCCGAGATGTTGAAGCCGGCGCGTAGAGTCATGAACACGGCGACGAAAGCGAAAACGGCGCCAGTGGACCAGTAGGCGAGACGGTCGGCGCGAGGGACGTCACGGAACATGACGGCGGCGGCGTCGGCGGCGATGATGGCGTTCGAGAGAGCCAGGACGCCGACGCGGAGGCCGGCGATTTCCTGCACGTGGAGCCAGTAAGTGAAAAGTACTGCCAGCGTGGCGGCCAGGGCGACGAGGGCACCGGGGGACCAGGTGCGGAGACCGCGGAACATACGGACACTCTGGCCTACCATGGCGATCCCGCCGAAACGGAACAAGGCTCCGAGAGCTACGGCTAACGTGGTTTCGGTATAGGCACCGGTAAGACCGGCAATGGCTCCCGCACTCATGGAGAGGAAGCCCATGGCGAACAAGGGCATTCCCCGGACAGCGCGGTTGGTCCGCCAGGCGAGAACGATGGCAAGGCTGGACATCAGAACCGTGATGAGGGTCATAATCCTCACGGTGTACAGATCCAGAGACGGCACGATGCGGCTATAGTATCAGGGTTTTATATCGAACCGCTGTCGGATAAACCCTTAATTCGGGAGGGTGAAAGTGCCCTATTTCAGCTCTTTCATCATGCCGGGAACGCTCCACTGCTGTTGCAGACTGCCGGGAGCCCAGTTGAATTCGTCGGTCATGAGTTTAGCGATTTCGTCCTGAGATTTGCCGGCTTTAATCTGGCTGGCCGCGCGGTTGCGGAGTTTTTCCACGTTATTGCGGTAGGCGAGGAGGCCAGCCTTATCGGTGATTTTGCCGTGGCCGGGGATGACTCGGTCGATGTCGAGTTTCATAGCCTCGTCAAGGGTTTTGGTCCACTCGATGACGCTGCCGCCGCCGGGGTAATCGATCAATGGGCTGGCCCCGGCCATCAGGTCGCCGGTGTGGAGGGTCTTGAAAGCGGGGAAGTAGACGACGGCGTCGCCATCCGTGTGGCCACGGCCGAGCGCCAGGGCACGGACTTCTTTGCCACCGAGGAAGACGCTCATTTCTTTGGTGAAGGTGACGCGGGCGGGGGCCATGCCGGGCTGGGCGTTGGCCTGTTTGTGCTCGACGATGCCGTTGCGGGCGTTCACCGTGGAGATGACTTCGGCGGTAGCGAGGTATTTGGCGTTGCCGCCGGAATGGTCGGAGTGGTAGTGAGTGGTGAAGATGTATTTCACCGGCAGGGTGGTGACGGAGCGGATTTTGGCGGCGATCTGGTCGTGGTCGCGCTCGTACTTGTCGTCCACCAGGATGACGCCTTCGGAGGTGACGAGGACCGCCACATTGCCACCGTCGCCTTCGATTTCATAGAAGTCGTCGGCAATTTTGGAGATGGTGAGTTCGGGGGCAGCGGGGGTTTGTGTGAAGCCGTACCAGCTAAGACCGAGGAAGAGTGCGATTGCCGCGGTGCGGGCGAGGAGTTTTGTGGTGGACATGACGGTATTTCAGGCATGGTAGCGCACCTGTTCCGGGGCGATACAGGGGGCCTGTTCCATTCCGGGAGTGAACAGCGGAGCCGACTGGGGTAAGTCCTTTGTCTGCCGTGTTTGTGGTTTGGCTGGGGCCTTGCATTCCGTTACCGTGATGAAACTGTTTTCTGTGGTTCGGTTGGCGCTGGCCCTGGCGGGAAGCCTGACGGTAGCGATGGCGTCTCCGATTGTCTTTAACCTGGGGGCGGACCCGGCACACGACTATCTCGGTGAAGATGTGGGGCCGTATCTGGGGACGCTGACGCGGACGGCAGCGACGAATTTCTTCTGTTTGGATCAGGGTCTGGATTCGACTTTCAATACGCGGTATTCCGGAACACTGGCGGCTCCCAATACCTGGCAGGAGAAGGAAGCGGCTTTTCTGGGGGCCGTGGCGCTTCATCTGAATATGGTGCACGGAACGCACGAGGCGGATGGGCCGATCTCGTTTGCAATCTGGGAAGTAATGGGGACCGCGAGCCACACGGATCCGGCAGCCGATCCGTATCTTCAGATGGCGAATTTCGCGTATCAGCACGATCTGATCACGCCGGCTTTCCTGGCTCGGGTCTTGATCTTTACCCCGAGTGACCCAACGATTCAGCGGTTTATCACGGCGATACCAGGCTGTGAAGATGTCCCCGTCGTCATGCAGGCGATGCAGGATTCACTCACAGAAGCCCCCGAACCATCCACGTTTCTGTTCGGAGGTACGGCGTTGGGGATCGTAATGACAGTCGCTCGCCGCAAGCGGGCGCAGCTCAAGGTCTGAACGCGTACCGGGAGTGTGGATAGCAAACCGCCAGTCTCGTGACACAGAATGTCATGAGGCCTGGCGGTTTTGGCGTTTCGAAGGCGCTAGTTCTCGGAAGGCTTTTCGGCTTTTTCGATGACCAGGACATCAACGGGAAGTTTGGTGGACTCGAGCTTCAGGCCGATTTGCTGGACGGCGGCGGTGAAGAGGTCGGGGGGCGCGGCGGCGTCATCGGCGGGAGGAGCGGGGGGCTGACCGGGCTGGCCGGCGCCGCGTCCACCAAACTGGGAGGGTTCGGGGGTCCAGTTCAGGGTGAAGTCGTAGCGTTCTTTCAGGCCGGTTTTGTCAACCACCGGGCGGTCGAGAACGATGGTCTGCATCAGGCCGGCGAAGTCACCGATATTGGCGTTGCGGACAACAAGAGCACCAAGCCCACGGAAGCCCAGGCCCGGCAGACCATTCGGGTCACCTTCACTCTTCGTGAGGTTCGGGCCGGTTTTGCCGACCGTAACCGCGTAAGCGGCGAGTTCCTTTTGCTCGGTGTGGAACTTGAGCTGGAAGCGGTCGGCCAGCAGTTTGCGAATCATGGAGCGGATCTGCTTATCGGAAGGCTGACCTTCGGCATCGGGTTCGGCAGTAATGTCGAACTTTTCGGTATCGAGCCAGGCCGGCCCGCCCGAGAGTTGCTTCGGGTGAACACCGTAAGCGAAGGTGATGAGGAAACTCAGAGAGGTATTACGGGTTACCATCCGCTTGCCCTGAATGGTGAGACCCTGGCCCTGGGCGCCCGGCTGGCTCAACTTGATGGCGGCGACTTCAAACGAGGGGTCGATATCGGTGCGCATCTTCCTGGGAGGCGGCGGGGGTTCAGGGATGGCCCAGGCGGTTTCGGCCGTGGCGCGCGTAATAGTGAGGTTGCTCGGGTTATTCCCCTGGCTCCACTTGCCTTCGAAGGAGTTCTTGTCGGCCGAGATTTTTCCTTCGAAGCTGCCGCCAATGCCGGGGATGGGGATCTTCAGGAGGCCACCCTGGAAGGAGACGGTGCCACAGGGGATAGGTTGCGGGGTCTGGTCGATGCTGTAGAGGGTGGCTTTCAGGGAGTCGGTCTGTGTGGTTTCCACTTTGAAAAGGATGCGGAGGTCGCGGCCGTTGGCGTTGAGTGTGCCCTGCCAGTTGCCGACCAGGGATTGGGCGTGCAGCGTGGGGAGCGCGACGAGGGCGGCGGCGCAGAAAAGTAGTTTGAGTTTATTCACAGGCGAGGTTCCTCGGAGGTAATTACGCAGACGGGCGGGAGTTCGTTCGTATGGACGTGCCGCGAGGCGATTGGTTGGCATAAAATCCTGGTAAGAAGACTGAGGGGCATTACTAAGGAGCTGGCCGGTCCGGGTCGGCAACCGGAGGTTTGCCTTGTCGCGAGTGTTGCTGGCTTTCGTGTTGGTGGTGGGTTCGGCGCTGGCTGCTGATCCGGCGCGGATTATTGTTGACTACCCCGCGAGCGAAACGATCTTCCCTCCGGACCTGGTGGCTCCGACTTTCCGGTGGCGCGATGAGAGCGCGGCGGCGCGGGTTTGGCGCGTGGAAGTGTCGTTTGCCGATGGCGGGGCGGAGCTGCGGGTTTCCTCGAACGGGCCCCGGATGATCGTCGGCGAGATCGACCAGCGGGCCATTTCATCCACCAATGAACTGCCGAAGCTTACGGCGCTGGAGGCTGCCACCCACACCTGGGTACCGGATCGCGCAACATGGGAGGCGATTCGGAATCGGGGCGAAGCGGGCGCTACGGTTCGATTCAACGGTCTGGCGGCGGGGGTTGCTGTCTCCCGGGGCGAAGTGCGAATCGCCATCTCGAGGGACCCCGTCGGCGCGCCGATTTTCTATCGCGACGTGCCTCTGATGCCTTCCGAGACTGAACCTGGCGTGATAAAACCCCTGGCCGCCGCAGCGATTCCCCTGATCAACTGGCGGCTGAAGAACGTGAGTGAACCTGGCAGCCGGGTCCTGATGACCGGCCTCCACAGCTGCGCGAATTGTCACTCGTTCTCGCGCGACGGCAAAACGATGGGCCTGGATCTGGATGGTCCGCGCAATGACAAGGGCATGTACGCGCTGGCGAAAATCGAGCCTCGCATGACGCTCGGCACTGAGCAGGTGATCGAGTGGAGTTCGAAAAAGGGCAAGCTGACCGGGGCAATCCGCGTGGCCTTCATGTCCCAGGTGTCTCCCGATGGGCGTTTTGTAGTGAACACCATTGAAGGCCCGGGCGGCGAAGCGAAGGGTCTGGCCAACAATTACTACGTCGCGAACTTCAAGGACTACCGCTTCCTCCAGGTGTTCTTCCCTACGCGCGGCATCCTCGCCTGGTTCAGCCGCGAATCCGGCAGGCTGGAGCCGCTGCCGGGGGCGGATGATCCGCGTTATGTGCATACGAATGCGGTGTGGAGTCCGGACGGCAAGTATCTGGTGTTCGCCCGGGCGGAAGCTCGGGATGCGTATGAGCCGGGTCGGCCTTTAGCCGCACGGGCGAATGATCCGAATGAGACGAAGATCCAGTTCGACCTGTACCGAATCCCGTTCAATGACGGGCGGGGCGGGCAGCCCGAACGGATTGTGGGGGCTTCCGAGAATGGGCGCAGCAATTCGTTCCCCAAGGTTTCGCCGGACGGGCGCTGGATTGTGTTTGTGGAGGCGGCGAACGGGCAGTTGATGCGGCCGGATTCGGAGTTGTGGATTGTTCCGGCGGCCGGCGGCGAGGCACGGCGACTGCGATCAAACATGGCACCTATGAATTCCTGGCATAGCTTTTCGCCGAATGGCCGCTGGCTGGTGTTTTCGTCGAAGAGCCGGGGGCCTTACACGAAGATGTTCCTGACCCATTTGGATGAGGAGGGGAACGCGAGTCCGGCAGTCCTGATAGAGGGCGCAACGGCCGCGAACCGCGCGGTGAATATCCCGGAGTTCGTGAACATCCCCCCCGACGGTCTGGTGGAGATCAAAACTCCTGCCGTCGACTACAACCGCGTCTATGACGAAGCCTGGGAACTGGGAGAAAAGGGGAAGCTGACCGAGGCAATCGCCGGTTGGCGCAAGGCGCTGGAGCTGAATTCGAAAGACCCCCGGGGCTGGACCAATCTGGGTGCTGCCCTCGCGAAGGCCGGCAAGACCGACGAGGCGATCACGAATTTTCGCAAGGCACTGGAGCTGAATCCGGATTATGCGGAGGCGCACAACGATTTGGGGAGCGCGCTGGCCGTGCATGGGAAGTTTATGGAGGCAGCGGGCGAGTATCGGCAGGCGCTGGAGTTGCGGGCGGGGTGGGCCGAGGTTTATCGGAATCTGGGCCTGGCGCTAGGGGCGGCGGGGGATTCGGGCGGGGCCGTGGAAGCGTTCGAAAAGGCGGCCACCCAAGGGCTGAAGTCCGGCGAAATGGAAAATAATCTGGGCCTGGCGCTGGCACGCGTGGGCCGCGGTCGCGAATCCGCCGCTCACTTCGCCAAGGCGGTTGATCTGGACCCCAAACTCGTTGACGCCCATGTCAATTTCGGCATGGCGCTGGCAGGTGAAGGGAAGCTGGACCTGGCAATCACCGAATATCGAAAGGCAATCGGCCTGGACCCGGAGTCGGCCGAAGCGCGATACAGCCTCGGAACGGTCCTCTATTTCGGGAAGGGTGATGCGAGTGGTGCCCTGCGCGAATTCCGCGAGATCCTGCGGCTGCAACCGGGCCAGGTGGTGGCGATGAGTCTGGTGGCCCGCATTCTGGCCTCGAGTTCGGTGCCAACTCTGCGAAACGGCCCCGAGGCAGTGCGTCTGGCAGAAATGGCGAATCGGGCTACGGGGGGACGGGAACCGGATGTCCTCGAATCGCTCGCGATGGCTTATGCCGAGGTTGGCCGTTTCCCGGAGGCCGTCGAAACAGCGGGTCAGGCGCTGCCCATGGTGTCACCGCGAAAAGCGGACGAACTTCGTTCCGAGATTAAGCTGTACCAGCTCCGGCGTCCGGCCCGTGGCAGATAACAGCGATGGCCTCAATTTCCACTAGGAGTTCCGGTCGGCACAGAATCGCCTGAATTCCGGTGGACGCTGGTAGCGGGTCCAGACCCAGTTGTTGGAAGAACGCCGTCCGCTCCTCGTTAAAAGCCGCATAGTCGCGCTCGATATCACGCAGGTAGCAGCTTGTGCGCACGATGGTGTGCCAGGTTGCACCCTCGGCCTCAAGCAGCGCCGTAATGTTGGCATAGGTCCGGCGGAGTTGCGCGCGAAAATCGCCGATATGGATGGACTGCCCGGTTTCGTCGATACTGGCGGTCCCGGAGATCAACAGGACAGAGACTGCGCCGAAGTTCAAACGGAGGCCGCGAGAGAACGAGCTCGGTTTTTGGTAGTGGTACGCCTCATTGAGAACGCCCAGGTTCGTGATAGCGGTCTTCGAAAAAGGGCGGGCGTTAGCTAGTGCTGCGAGAAGGTCCGATGCGTCCATGTCTCGTATGATCGAGCAATTTCAGGACCGCGATAGCGGACAAGCGGGGTGGGGTGTGCGCCCGTAAGGGCGCGGAAATTTTTTTTGCTCCCCCCCGCTGTATTTTGGGTTACAGTTTCGCTTAAACGTCGAGGTTTTTGACGTCGAGAGCGTTGTCTTCGATGAATTTGCGGCGGTTTTCCACGTCTTCACCCATCAGAGTGGTGAAGATGAGGTCGGTCGCGACCAGATCTTCCACGCGGACTTCGAGCAGAGTGCGCTTTTCGGGGTCCATCGTGGTGTCGGCCAGCTGTTCGGCATTCATTTCGCCCAGACCTTTGTAGCGCTGGACGGTGGCGTCGCGTTTGCCTTCTGCCTTCACGTGATCGAGCAGTGTACGCCAGCTCTGAATCACGTCCTTGTTCTCGCCCTTGTGGACGGTGAACGGGGGCAGATTGAACTTCACGATCTGGCGGGCCAGCACGCGGAAGCGGCGGTACTCCGGCTGGTGCGACATGTCGATACCGATGTGGCGGGCCGCGTTGGTGGAATCGTGGAAGGTGAGCGTAAAGGCCGAGTGTTCCTCATCCACCGTGATTTCGCTGGGAACTCCGGCGGCGATCAACCGGGCCTGGAGAGCTTCCAGGTTGGCGCGTTCGGCAAAGTCCACTTTGGTATCGAGGGCGAGATTCGCGTCACCCAGAACTTCGACAACGCGGGATTCACGGAGGCGGCGTTCCACCTTGTGGAACATCTGCTGGAACTCATCCAGGCTCATCAGCAGGTTGCGGAGGTCGCCACCTTCGAAGCGCTGCAGAGTTTCACCGCTGCCGATTTCGACGATGAGGTTCTCCGTCGCGCGGCGCATGATTTCCTTGGTGAAATCCGCTTCATTCTTGATGTACTTTTCGCTGCGGCCACGCTTCAACTTGTAAAGCGGCGGCTGGGCGATAAACACGTGCTGGCGCTCAATCAGCTCCTTCATGTGGCGGAAGAAGAAAGTGAGCAGCAGGGTACGGATGTGGGAGCCGTCAACGTCGGCGTCCGTCATGATGATGATTTTGCCGTAACGGAGCTTGGCGACATCAAAGTCGTCCTTGCCGATGCCGGTGCCAATCGCGGTGATGAGCGCCCGAATTTCTTCGTGGCCCAGCATGCGGTCGTAACGCGCTTTTTCGACGTTGAGAATTTTACCCTTGAGTGGGAGGATCGCCTGGAAGCGGCGGTCACGACCCTGCTTCGCGGTGCCGCCGGCCGACTCACCCTCGACGAGGAAAAGTTCGCAGCGTTCCGGATCGCGTTCCTGGCAATCGGCCAGTTTGCCGGGGAGGCCGCCGTTATCGAGTGCGCCTTTACGGCGGGTCAGATCGCGGGCTTTGCGGGCAGCGTCACGGGCGCGGGCGGCGTCGATTGCTTTCGACACGATGCGCTTCATGACGGCGGGATTTTTTTCGAAGTACTCGCCGAGCTTGTCGTTCACCAGCTGCTGGACCTGGCCGGCGATATCGGAGTTGAGCTTACCCTTGGTCTGGCCTTCGAACTGGGGCTGCGGAACTTTTACCGAGATGACCGCAGTGAGACCTTCGCGGACGTCGTCACCCGAAAGGCTGGGCGTGGCGTCTTTTTTCGCGCCGTCTTTGAACAGACCTGCGGCGGTACCGAAGGCATTGATGGTGCGAGTGAGTGCGGCGCGGAAACCCGAAAGGTGGGTGCCGCCATCAACCGTGTTGATGTTGTTGGCGAAGCTGAACAGCGTTTCGGCGTAACCGTCGTTGTACTGCAACGCGATTTCCATGCCGACGACGCCGCTGGGTCCGGGCTTTTCGCCTTCAATGTAAATCGGCTGTTCGTGAAGGACGCTCTTGCTCTTGTTGAGGTGGCGGATGAATTCCGCGATGCCGCCGGAGTAGAGGAACTCGGCGACTTTCTCGGGCTCTTCGCGCTCGTCGGTCAGGGTTATTTTCAGACCCTTGTTGAGGAATGCGAGTTCGCGGAGGCGCTGGGCAAGAGTGTCGAAATTGTAGTGCGACGCCTCCATGATGGTGAGGTCGGGCTTGAAGGTGACGCGGGTGCCGGTTTTCTTGCCGGCCTTACCGGTTGCCACGAGCGGTCCCATCGGGACGCCCTTTTCATAGTCCTGCTCCCAGGTAAGCGAATTCTTCTCGCCCTTGGGGGCGCGCCAGATTTCGATATGCAGCTTTTCCGAAAGCGCGTTGACGCAGCTGACGCCGACGCCGTGGAGGCCACCGGAAACTTTGTAGCTGTTGGAATCGAACTTGCCGCCGGCGTGGAGTTTGGTGAGCACGACCTGAGCCGCCGACACACCTTCCTCCGCGTGAATGTCAACGGGGATGCCGCGGCCGTTGTCGGTCACGGTGATGGAGTCGTCGATATGGATGACGACCTGAATTTCCGTACAGTGGCCGGCGAGCGCTTCGTCTACGGCGTTGTCCACAACCTCATAAACCAGGTGGTGGAGACCCGCTTCTCGCGTGGACCCGATGTACATGGCGGGGCGCTTGCGTACTGCTTCGAGGCCTTCCAGAACTTTGATGGAAGTTGAGTCGTACACTTCGGGAGTCAGAACGTCATTCGCCATAGTTGTCGTTAATTTCTATTCTCAGATTCGCATCGGCATAACCACATACCGGTAGTCTTCGACTACGGTCTGGTCAGCTGCCGGGATGGGCTGTAGTTCGCCGGCACTCTTCTGGTCTTTCAGAGTGAAGGCAATTTGCGCGTTGGGGACGGCGCGGAGGAAATCCAGAATGTACTGAGCGTTGAACCCGATTTCCAGGTCCGGCCCGTTGTAATCGCAGGGGACGCTCTCTTCGCTTTCGCCGGTTTCCAGCGCCGAGGAGAAGACCTTGATTTCGCCCGTGGTGAACTGGACGCGAACTGCGCGGGACCGTTCATCGGCAAACTGCGCGACGCGCTCAATAGCGCCCTTCGCTTCGTCCCGGGAGACGCGCGCGATGTTGGTGTTTTCGCGCGGCAGGACGCGGTCGTAATCCGGGAAGTTGCCGGTCAGCTTGCGGCTGATGAGCATGCGGGCACCGATTTCAAAGAACAGGTGGTTGTCGTCGCCGGCGAAGCGGACCACACCCTCGGGGTTGTCGGCTGAGAGCTTCGCGATTTCGCCCATCGCCTTGCGGGGGATGAGGGCACGCTGCGCGGTGAGCGGTGCTGCGTTTGCGGAGCTGGTGTGGATGTACGAGAGCCGGTGGCCGTCGGTGGAAACCATCGTCACGCCGTTTTCGCCGAGAAGCATGAGGGCACCGTTCAGGGTGAAGCGGCTCTCTTCCATGGAAATGGCGAAGATCGTCTTGGCGATCATCCCGGTCAGCTGGCTGCAGGGAATTTCGGCAACCGATTCAGGCATAGCAGGGAGCTCAGGGAAACTTTCCCGACTCATACCGGCGATGCGCGACCGGGACCGTCCACAGGTGATGGAGGCCCACTGGTTATCGGCGAACTTGATGGTGATTTCGGCGTCCGGCAGAAGGCGGACGTAATCGAGCAACTTCTTGGCCGGGATGGTTCCCGAGCCTTCCTTCTTCACGCGGGCGGCGCAAGAGGTGCGGAGACCGAGGTCGAGGTCAGTTGCCGTGAGGAACAGACGATCGCCGGATGCTTCCAGCAGAACATTGGAGAGGATGGGGATGGTGGTCTTCTTTTCGACCACGCCCTGGGACAAACCCAGTTCCCGGACCAGATCGGCCTTGTTGACTGTGAACTCCATAGAGTTGGTGCCTTCTCCTCTCGTTAATACTTTGGTGCCTGCGCTGCCACGATTTCGAGCCCGAGGGTTTTGCACCCCGGTTCTTTTCTACGGTTATAGATATAACCCTTGTATAGAACCGTATTCGTCGGAGCTGTTGATTTGTGGGAGACTCTCTAAATTATACAAAACTCTGACGGTTCCCGCCATTTACTGTTGTGTATCGTGGTGACGGAAGTGGTGCGGAAACGGCGCTGTAACGGTTTATACACAGTAATCCAGAGGCGGTCCGCAGGGGGGGCTGTGGAATAGTCGGTAAGGTTATTCGAATGTAGGGGTTAGGCTGTGGATGATCCTGTTTGGTTCCGGAAGATCGGGCGTGAGACGGGTCCGTTTGGAGCCTGGAATCGATGTCCGCTGCGGGACGTTTTCCACGGGCTGCGCGGAGCGAGATCGGGAACGACAGGGGTCGGCCGGGTGGGTGGTCCACGGAAGCGGCCCCGGTTCTTTTCTACGGTTATAGATATAACCCTTGTATAGAACCGTATTCGTCGGAGCTGTTGATTTGTGGGAGACTCGCTAAGTCCCACAGAAAGAGTGGCTTCCAGCCTGGAGCATTTGTGCAGGCAGGCGACAGAAGTGGTGGGGAAACTGCTCTGTGACGGTTTATACACAGAAATCCAGAGGCTGCTCAGAGGGGGGTCTGTGGAAGACTCTCTAAGTCTATTGCAATGATTCTTTTACGCTGTGGATGATTTTGTTGAGTTCCGGATTATCGGGCAGGGCGGCCTTGATCTTGTCGATGGAATGGATCACTGTCGTGTGGTGTTTCCCACCGAAGGCGCGGCCGATTTCGGGCAGCGATGCCGGGGTGAGTTCCTTTACCAGATACATGGCAACCTGGCGGGGAACGACGATTTCCTTGCGGTTTGACTTTTCGCGCAACGCCGAAGGCTTGATGGAGTAGCGCTCGGCAACTGCCTTTTGCACAGCGTCGATGGTTATGCGGCGCTCGGGTTTGTCGAGGATGTTCTTCAGTGCCTGCCTGGCCATCGATGTGCTGATTGGAGTATTGGTCAGGGAAGAATAGGCGATCAGCTTGACGAGGGCACCTTCCAGTTCACGAACGCTGGACTTGGTCTTTTCGGCGATCAGCAGGCGGACGTCGGGTGGAACGAACACCCCTTCGATCTCTGCTTTCTTTTCGAGGATCGCCATTCGGGTTTCCAGATCTGGTGGTTCGATGTCGGCCATCAGACCCCACTCGAAGCGCGAGCGGAGACGTTCCACCAGACCGGGGATTTCCTTCGGCTGGCAATCTCCCGAGATTACGATCTGCTTCTGAGCGTCATGGAGTTCGTTGAACGTGTGGAAGAACTCTTCCTGTGTACGGTCTTTGGTCCCGAGAGACTGAATATCGTCGATCAGCAGTACATCAGCGGATCGGTAACGTTCGCGCAACTGCGGCATCCGGCCGTGTTTAATGCCGGAGACGACTTCGTTGGTGAAGCGCTCGCAGGTAGTGTAGATAATTCGCATGGACCCTGTGGCTACAAGGGCACGGCCGATGGCATGCATCAGGTGGGTTTTGCCCATGCCGACGCCGCCATAAAGATAAAGCGGATTGTAGCGGCGGGCGGGTTGAGTGGCGACCGACTGTGCGGCGGCGTGGGCGAACTGGTTCGAAGCACCCACAACGAAGCTCTCAAAGGTGAATTTCGGGTTGAGGGCGAGCGGCGATTCCAGTTCCGAGACCGGATCGGGGCGGCCGGGCATGGCGCCGTCGTCGGGGCGGACGCTGAAGCGGATCGCAGTGGAGGGGAGGCCAGCCGAGCGGGCGGCTTCCTGGATCCGGGAGGAGTACTCGTCCTTCAGAATGCTCTGCGTGGTGGAGTCGGGTACGGTGACCACCAGGGTGGTGCCGTCAAAGCCGGCGAACTGAGTTCGAGAGATCCAGTTTTCATATGTCTCGGCGCTGAAGGTCTTCTCCAGCGTCGTTTTTACCAGGTCCCAGGGGCTGCGTGGTTCTGCCGTCACGAAAAAATACTCTCCCTCAGGCTCTACCAGGAGCCTGTAGTACTGCAGGCGCACAGGGGCGCACGGGTCAAAATATTCCGGAGTTTCTTTGGCGGGTAGATGCCGTTAGAAGGTGGTGCGAATGATCCGAACAGCCCTGAGGATAACACAGCCTGCGCGCGTTTCAAGGGCTTTAATGAAAGCATATTCAGCCCTGTTTGTCGTGTTCCGAGGCTTGTGGAAAACTCAGGCAGACATGGTAGCAGGAGCGGGATATTGGGTGACTGCTGCACGCTGCAGCAAATGGTCGATGTGGTGTTGCATATGGAGCACATAGTCCTCAATCAGAAAGCGTAAAGTGCAGGGTTCTGATGACCCGATGGTGCAGGGTGTCCCAAGATTTTCATCAGGGATGCGGGCGATGAGGTCCGCGAGGAAGGTGTTGTAGGCGTGCCAGAAGAAGACAGTGCTGGTCCACGGCCTTTGCTGGTAGCCGTGGAGATCGACCCAGCCATCTTGCGCGTAGGCGTTGCCAGAGATTTCCGGCTCCAGTGCAGCGCGGACGAAACGGATGTGATTGTTCGCCGCGGAGTCGATCAGGTGACCGAGTTCCTGTTTGGGCGACCAGGATTCCGGGCCGTTTGGCTTCACCGAAGCGGTGGCTTCGGAAAGAGCAGACAGCTGCGGAAGTTCCGCTGCGAGGGTGTTGCGGAGTAGGTCGGCAAGGGCGCTGGGCATAGCCCAGTCTACCAGGCTTTTAAGGCACCCTCGAACAGCAGAGCCAGCGCGTCCTCATCCGCGGCGCGTGGCGAGAGTTTGGTAACACGGTGCTGCGGGAGGGTCCCTTTGACCAGCGCCGGGATGTCCGCCGTCGAGTATCCGACCTCGGCCAGGCCGTTCGGCAGTTTCAGGTCGTACATGAGGCGGGTGAGCTCGTCAGAGAGGATCTTTCCCGCATCGGCAGTTTTAGCGTTGGAGATATTGGCACCCAGGACTTCGGCTGCCTGGAGATGGCGTTCGGGACACGCAGACGCAGTGAAACGGAACACGGATGGCGCATTCAGGACGACCGAGATTCCGTGCGGCACCATGGCATGGCCAGCCGATTCATACCCGGCAGGCAGAAAGTTGCGAACCAGGCCAGCTACCGGGTAAGACATGCCGTGCGGCAGGTGAACACCGGCGTTGCCGAAACCGATACCTGCATACGACGACGCCAGCATCATGGACGCGCGGGCTTCGTCATCGGAGGGATCAGCAAAGGCGCGGCGAATGTATTTTGCGGTGAGGCGCAGGCCTTCCAGGCTCCATAAATCGCTGATCGGATTTGAGCCCTGGTAAGACGGACGGAGAATCGGGCGCTCCGGCATGGGGCGCTCGCCGAACGGAATCGCGGTGAAAGATTCGATGGCGTGGCAGAGGACATCAAGGCCCGAAGATGCGGCCACTTCGCGTGGCATCGAGCGAGTATTTTCCGGATCCACAATGCCAAGCGTGGGTTTCAGACGGCGGTGTGCAATACCGGTCTTGGCGCTGATCGCTTTGTAGTCAAAGATGGAGACGCCGGTGGTTTCACTGCCCGTGCCTGCGGTGGTGGGAATCGCAAAGAGGGGCTTGAGGGGGCCGGGGACGGGCTTGCCCTTTCCGATGGGCGCGTTGACGTATTCGAAGAAGTCCGCCGGATAACACATGTAGAGGTTGGCGCACTTGGCTGTGTCGATGGTGGAGCCGCCGCCGACTGCGACGAACGCATCGAACTGGCCAGCCGTCGCGAACGCGATTGCATCCTGCATGGATTGATCGGTCGGCTCGACGGCGACGCGGTCGAATACGGTGCACGGCACTTTATTGTCGTCCAGCGACTGCAACGTGGTGACCACCGGGTAGAGGTGGCGCAGGGCCGGATCAATGAAGACGGCCACATTACGGAAGCCGAGTTCGGCGAGGTCGGCGCCAATTTCGCGGGTGGCTCCGAAACCGAAGCGGATGGCCGACGCGGCCATTTCGAAAGCGTATTCGTGCTGCATACGCAAACAAGTTTATACAAGAGGTCATTCCGCCTCGTGGGTGTGGCGGTGTGTCCGGCGGCAGTCCGGTTCTGTGCAGGGGAGGGCTCGCTGGGGTAAAGGTGATTGAAGTGGTTTTAAATAAAGCAGATACGGACGACAAAGTGCCGAGCTTACTTCTGATTTTGCTTTCAGGTGGAGTGGTCTGTTACTATAGATTTTGACAGGCGGCAATCGCTCGGGCGAATTTAGGAAAGCCTGCGCGGGAGTAACTCAGCTGGTAGAGTGCGACCTTGCCAAGGTCGATGTCGCGGGTTCGAATCCCGTCTCCCGCTCCAAATTTTTTAAAGCGCACATCAAATCCTCCGGGATAGTGGTGTGCGCTTTTTGCATTGAATCCTCTGTAGTTTCCCACTCATCTCTAGCGTTTCAGGTGCTGACGTCTTGACCCTCTTTGAACAAACGACTATTTTAGTGCGCGAGGCTGGTGCCGAATTCGGGTCCGGGCTGGCGATCGTGACCAGTCTGCAGCGGGAAGGCGTGGTTATGGTGGACCTTGCCATGAATGCTCTGGGAGGTATTCGCGTGATGACCATCGATACCGGGCGGATGCCGGATGGAACGCTGGAGATGATTGGCCTGATCGAAGCGCGGTACGGGATTCAGATTGAGCGGATTCGTCCCGATGACGCGGAAGTCGCGGCAATGGTTGAGGTTCACGGCCGGGATCTGTTTTACGACAGTGTCCCGAAGCGTTCGCTCTGCTGCAATATTCGCAAAGTGTGGCCCCTGGCTAGGGCACTGAAGAACGTGGATGCGTATTTCACCGGGTTGCGGCGCGGGCAGAGTGAGACGCGAAAGGACGTGGCGGTTTTTGAGCGGAGTTCCACTCCGGTGAAGATTAATGCACTGGCGGAGTGGTCTGCCCAGGATGTGGCGGAGTATACGGCGGCCCTGGGTTTGCCGGAAAATCGTTTGTATTCTGAGGGTTACACCAGTATTGGTTGCGACCCGTGTACGCGCCCGACGAAGCCTGGAGAGGATGAGCGGGCCGGTCGGTGGTGGTGGGAAACGGATGAGGCACGGGAGTGTGGTCTGCACTTCTCGCCGTCCGGTAAGGTGGAACGCACGGCCGATGTGTTGCTGCGTGAGATTCTCGAAAAAGTGAGGGCGAACGCGTAGATGACGCATCAGGGTTTCACGCTGTGGCTTACGGGCATGTCCGGGGCTGGCAAGAGCACGGTTTCCGACATGTTGATGGAGCGATTCCGCGCGGCTGGCGCGAAGGTTGAGTTGCTGGATGGTGATGTTGTCCGAACCAATCTTTCGCAGGGCCTGGGGTTCAGCAGGGAGGACAGAGATACCAATATCCGTCGCATTGGTTTTGTGGCCGAATTGTTGTCGCGCAATGGCGTGATTGTGGTGGTTGCCGCTATCTCCCCCTACCGCGCCACCCGCGAGGAAGTGAAGGCGAAGATCGCGAACTTCGTGGAAGTGTTCGCCGATTGTCCCATCGAGGTTCTGGCCTCGAGGGACGTTAAGGGGTTGTATAAGAAGGCGTTAGGTGGAGAAGTTGGCAATTTCACCGGCATCTCGGACCCCTACGAGGCGCCGACTAATCCGGATGTTGTGGTGCGCTCGGATCGCGAGACCGTGGAAGTCAGCGTGGATCGCGTCTGGCAGGAACTCATCCGCCGGGGACTGATTTCGAAATGATCGATCTCCATAGTCATACGGACCAGTCGGATGGCACGTTTACTCCGGCTGAGCTGGTGGCGGAAGCGAAGAAGCTGGGGCTGGAAGCTCTGGCGATTACCGACCATGACACCTTCAAGGGCTATGAAATCGCCCGCCCGATTGCTGCCGAAGCTGGCCTGGAGCTGCTTTGCGGGATTGAGCTCTCCACGAAGTTCGGGGGCGCGACCGTCCACATGCTGGCGTATTTCCCCTGGGAGCCACCACCGCCTGATTTCTGTGGCTGGCTGGAAGGGTTGCTGGAAAGCCGTCGTGAGCGCAACCGCCTGTTGATTTTGAAGTTGCAGTCGCTTGGTCTGGACATAACGCTCGAAGAAGTTGAAATTAAAGGCCGCACCCTGACCGCTCGTCCGCACTTCGGGCGGGTCTTAATGGAAAAGGGTTATGCGTCCAGCATGCAGGAGGCGTTTGACAAGTACCTGGATGAGTCAGCCCCCGGTTATGTGCAGCGGCGTGAAGTGCCTGTGGACGAGGCGATAGCGCGCGTGAAAGCGGCAGGTGGCATCACGTCGCTGGCGCATCCGGTCCGCGTGGCGAAGAACGACTGGGACACGCTGGCGGTTTGGGTGGAGAAGATGGCTTCGGCCGGGATGGGCGCCATTGAAGTGTTCCACAGCGACCATACACCGGAGAATGTGGCCTACTATCAGTCACTTGGCAAGCGTTTCAATCTGGCGGTGACGGGTGGTTCTGATTTCCACGGCGGCAACAAGCCGACCATCTCGTTAGGAACCGGGCACAGGGGAAACCTGGCGGTGCCGTACTCAGTTTTGGAAGGTCTGCGCGCGGGGAGGCACTAAACCAGTCAGAGTGGTGGTGGGCACGGGCAGATTCGAACTGCCGACCTTCCGCTTAGGAGGCGGACGCTCTATCCAACTGAGCTACGTGCCCGACTGTAGATTATTGTAGCCGCCTCAGACCCCGGAAACCAATGTCCCGGCGGTATTGCATGCCGTCGAAGTGGATTTGTGCGACCCCGGCGTAGGCGTTGTCGATGCTTTCGCGTAACGTCTTGCCCAGTGCGGTGACTCCCAGAACGCGGCCACCAGCGGTGACGATCCCGGCTTCCGTTTGGCGGGTGCCGGCGTGGAAAACCTGGCAATGTTGGGTTTTGTCGAGGCCTGTGATGAGGCGGTTGTTGATTACGGTGCCGGGGTAGCCTTCCGACGCGAGCACCACACAGGTAGCCGGGTTCGGATTCCAGCGCAGGTCATTTCCGGTGAGGGCTCCACGTGCGGAGGCCATCAGGGCTTCAGCCCAGTCGCAGTTGAGGCGCATCATCAGGGGCTGTGTCTCGGGGTCACCCATCCGGACATTGAATTCGAGGACGCTGGGGCCGTTCGGGGTCATCATCAGGCCTGCGTAGAGGAATCCGGTGAACTGCGTGGCACGAACCACGGGCAGGATCACTGTTTCGAGGATCGAGGAGCGCTGTTCGGCTGTCAGGATCCGCGAGTCGGAGTAGGCGCCCATGCCGCCCGTGTTTGGACCCTGATCGTTGTCGAAGATGCGCTTGTGGTCCTGGGAGGGTTCCAGGGCCACGGCGGTCTTGCCGTCGCAGAGGGCAATGAAGCTGACCTCTTCGCCTTCGAGGAACTCTTCGAGCACCATCGGGTAGGCGAGTTGGGTGAGCGCGTCTTCGGCTTCGGCCTGATTCTGGGCGATGATCACGCCCTTACCGGCGGCCAGGCCATCGGTCTTGAGGACGAGAGGGTAACGAAATTTCGGGAAGACAGCGCGGGCTGCTTCGGCGGAATCGACCGTCTCAAATCGTGCGGTTGGGATGCCGAGCTTGTCCATGAAGCGCTTTGAGTAGACCTTGCTGCCTTCGAGTGCTGCATTGGCGGCATTCGGTCCAACGATGGGGCGCCCCAGTGCGCGGAATTGATCAACAACACCTGCGACGAGGGGTGCTTCCGGGCCAACCACCGTCAGGTCGATGCTCAGATGTTCAGCCAAGTGTACATAATCCGTGGAGCTGTGGCACGTTCCCAGGTTGATGACGCCGGGATTACCCGGTGCGCAATGCAGTTCGGTTACGGAAGGAGACGCAGCGAGGCGCC
Organism: Bryobacterales bacterium; assembly: GCA_947467185.1. GTDB lineage: Bacteria > Acidobacteriota > Terriglobia > Bryobacterales > Bryobacteraceae > BOG-234. The sequence continues at coordinate 908 of CANIHR010000034.1, read as the reverse complement.
ATGCGAGTGCGTGTTCACGGCCGCCGCCGCCAATAACGAGAACTTTCACTTTTTGAGGCCCGGCTACAATGGTAACAATGGGCGCGAGCAAGTAATGGATCTGACGTTTGAAGTGGTGGTTGTGGGTGGTGGACATGCCGGTTGTGAAGCTGCGCGTGCGTGTGCGCGTATGGGTTTGCGTACGGCCATGATCACTATGAATTCCGACTTGATAGCGCAGATGTCGTGTAACCCGGCTATCGGTGGTATCGCGAAGGGTCATCTCGTCCGGGAGATTGATGCCCTTGGTGGAGTGATGGGCGAGGTTACCGACGCGGTTGGTATCCAGTTCCGTTTGTTGAACACCAGCCGGGGTCCGGCTGTATGGTCTCCCCGTGCGCAGTGCGACAAGAAGCAGTATCGCGTGCAGATGAAGGCTGTCCTGGAGCGCGAGCCGAATATCCGAATCAAGCAGGCGGAGGTGGCGGCGCTCATTATCGAGAACGGGCGTGTTGGTGGGGTCCGCCTGGTGGATGGTCGCCGTGTACTTTGTCAGGCCGTGATCATCACAACCGGCACTTTTCTGAATGGTCTGGCCCACGTTGGGGAACGGCAGTTCTCCTGCGGGCGTAATGGGGAGCCGTCGTCCGAAATCCTCGCGGATCAGATCCGAGGGTTGGGCCTGCGCTGGAAACGCCTCAAGACCGGAACGCCCCCGCGTCTTGATGCCCGCAGTATCGACTTCTCAAAGTTTGAGCCGCAGTTCGGGGATACGGAGCCAACTCCGTTTTCGTTCCTGACTGAGAAGATCGATCGGCCCCAGATTCAGTGCTACCTCGCGCGGACCACCGCTGCTACAAAGAGGGTGATTCATGACAACATCGCCCGGTCGCCACTCTACAGCGGTCAGATCGAGGGCATCGGTCCCC
>CANIHR010000033.1 GCA_947467185.1 Bryobacterales bacterium | reverse complement strand
GCATGCGAACCTGGGCGCGGGGGTGGAACACGAATCCGCCATCATGGCGGGCCGCATTCCACCTGCGGCTCAACTATTGCTTCGACACCGGGCATGCGAACCTGGGCGCGGGGGTGGAACACGAATTCGCCATCATGGCGGGCCGCATTCGCTCGCTGCACCTGCATGGCAACGACGGCAAAGAGGATTCGCACCTGTTTCCGAAGGCCGAAGGCGACAACCTGGACTGGGCGGCGACCATGAAGCTGCTGCGGTCGAGGCCTGGCCAATACCCCCTGATGCTCGAACTGAGAGATCCGGGGACGCATTCCAACCCGCTGGACGAAGCCATACGCGTCGCAGCTACCCTTGAAGAAATCTAAAAACCATGACCAAACGGATCACCATCAGCCAGGCCGCTGCGTTCACCGGACAACGCGTGGAAATTCCCGGCTGGCTCTATAACCTCCGGAAATCGGGCAAGATCGTTTTCCCCATCCTGCGTGACGGCACCGGCATGATGCAGTGCGTGGCGATGAAGAACAATCTGCCGGAGGAAAAGTTTGAAGCGCTGAAGCATCTGACCCAGGAATCGTCGCTCATTGTGACGGGCGTGATTCGGGAAGAGGCGCGCGCGGCGAGCGGCTTTGAGATGGACGTGGAAGATGTCCAGATCATCCAGAAGGTGTCCGAGGAAGATCCGTATCCGATTACGCCGAAGGAGCATGGCGTTGACTTCCTGATGGATCGGCGTCACCTGTGGCTGCGGTCGCAGCGGCAGCACGCGATTATCCGGGTGCGGCACGAAATCATCAAAGCGACCCGCGATTACTTCGACAACAACGGGTTCACGCTGGTGGATACGCCGATCTTCACGCCGGCGGCATGCGAAGGCACCACCACTTTGTTCGAGTGCAATTACTTCGACGATGAGAAGGCCTACCTGACGCAGTCGGGCCAGTTGTACAACGAAGCGAACGCGATGGCGTTTGGCAAAGTGTACTGCTTCGGGCCGACGTTCCGTGCGGAGAAATCGAAGACGCGCCGCCACCTGACCGAGTTCTGGATGGTGGAGCCGGAAATGGCGTGGGCGGACCTGGAAGATGTAAAGCGCGTCGCCGAAGAGTTCGTGATTTATGTGGTGGGTCGCGTTCTGGACAAGAAGCGCGAAGAACTGAAGGTTCTGGAGCGGGATACTTCGAAGCTGGAACTGGTGCAGGGTCCGTTTGTGCGGATGAGCTATACCGATGCCGTGAAGAACCTGCAGGAGCACGGGTCGAACATCGAATGGGGCAGCGACTTTGGCGGCGGCGATGAAACCATCCTGACGCAGCAGTTTGACCGGCCCATGCTGGTGGACCGGTTCCCGACCGCCATCAAGGCGTTCTACATGCAGCCCGATCCCGAGCGCCCGGAAGTGGCGATGGGCGTGGACGTTCTGGCTCCGGAAGGGTACGGCGAGATCATCGGCGGTGGGCAGCGTATTCACGATCCGGAACTGTTGTTGCGCCGGATTAAAGAGCATGATCTGCCGCAGGAGGCGTTCGACTGGTATATCGACCTGCGTAAGTACGGCACGGTGCCGCACGGTGGCTTCGGCATGGGCATTGAGCGGTGCGTGGCGTGGATCTGCGGGCTGGAACACGTTCGCGAGACCATCGCGTTCCCGCGTATGCTGTACCGGTTGAGGCCGTAATGAGCAGGATTCGTATAGCTCTTCTGTATGGCGGACGTTCGGGCGAGCATGAAATCTCGCTGCGGTCCGCCGAGGCGATCATCGCCGGTTTGAATCCGGATAAATACCAGATTTCGCGGTATTTCATCGGGCTGGACGGCAAGTGGGATCCGGGGCCGATTCTGCCGGTTCCGGGCGCGCACCCCGATATCGATGTGGTTTTCCCCGTGTTGCATGGCACATTCGGGGAAGACGGCACTATGCAGGGGTTGCTGGAACTGGCCGATCTTCCCTATGTGGGCGGCAATGTTCTGGCGTCGGCCGTGTCGATGGATAAGGACATCATGAAGCGCGTTTGTCGCGATCAGGGGCTGCCGGTGGTGGATTACCTGGTACTTTCGCGCGATGAGATGGATGCGGCGGCGGTGGCGGCGAAGTTGCCGTTCCCGATGTTTGTTAAGCCCGCGAATCTGGGGTCATCGGTCGGAATTTCGAAGGCGCACGATCTGGCGGAACTGGAGGCGGCGCTGGCGATGGCCGCCGAGTTCGACCGCAAGATTATTGTGGAGCGCGGGGTGGAGGGTCGGGAGTTCGAATGTGCCGTTTTGGGCAATGAGAATCCGGCTGCGTCCGTACCGTGCGAAATCCTGCCTTCGAAGGAGTTTTACGACTACGAGGACAAGTACCTTCTGAATCTGGCGAAGGTGGAACTGCCGGCGAAACTCTCGGCGGAAGACACGGCGGAGATGCGGCGCCTTGCCGTGGCCTGTTACGAAGCGGTGGGTTGTGAAGGCATGGGCCGGGTGGATTTCCTGCGGGAGAACACGACGGGCAAGCTGTTCATCAATGAAATCAACACGATCCCGGGGTTTACGTCGATCAGCATGTATCCGAAGATGTGGGAGTATACCGGAATTCCGTACGGTGACCTGCTGGATCGGCTGATTGAACTGGCATTGGAACGGCATGCGCAGAAGCAGGCCACGCGGTTCACGCGCTAAACATAATGTTGCTATAGAACTTCCGGTACTACACAATTAACCTTTGGGCTATCGGATACCAAACCGGGTCTTGTACGGCGCGATCTTCGCCGTCCTGCTTGCGTTTGGTGCGGTAGCGGCAATTCGGCTGCAGGAACTGGAAAGCAGCCTCAATGAAACGGCTGAAGCTCTGGCTGTTTCCGGGCGAATCTCTCACCTGGTGGGACTGACGGGCCGGACGTCGATGTCAGTGGAGACGCTGACGCGGAACTACGACGCGAAACAGGCGGCGGACCTATCGGCGGACCTGCTGCGATTGCAGAGTCTGGTGGGCGAGATTGAACAGCGCTTCCAGGGCAAGGCGACACAGTTGGGCCGGTTCGCCATCATTCGCAAATGGGTGAACGCACAGTTTGGTTTTCTCAAGAGCGGCAAAAAGGAGGCCTCGGATGAGGTTTCCCTGGCTCTCGTCCGGGCTACCATCGCTGCCATTTCGAATCAGGACCTGTCGGAACTGCGTGACAACCTCGACCGGGAGCACGACCTCGCAGATACGTCCCGGCGCATGTACTGGCTGGTTTCCGGTATGTCACTGGTGGTTCTGCTGCTGACGGTGATGCGGGCGACCGGCGACAACCGGAAGCGCACTGAAGCGGAGATCGCGCTGGAGCATCGGGAGGCTCAGTATCGCCAGGTGGTGGAGACCGCGGGCGACATCATTTACCGCACCGATAAGAACGGGCGCTTCACCTACTGCAATCCGGCGGCGCTCAACATGCTGCACTGGACCGAGCAGGAGGTGCTGGGCCGCAGTTATCTGAAGCTGATCCGGCATGACAAGCGCAAGGAAGCCCAGCGTTTCTACATGCGGCAGTTTGCCCGGAAGAAGCACAACAGCTACTACGAATTTCCGATGATCGACGGCCATGGGCGGGAGCGCTGGATCGGCCAGAATGCCCAGCCGATTCTGGGACCGGATGGGTTTGAAGGGTTTCAGGCCATTGCACGCGACATCACGGAGCGGAAGCGCGCTGAGATTGAACTGACGCGCAGCCGGACGTTTGTTGAGAAAATTGCGGCCACCACTCCGGGTATTTTGTACGTGTACGACATCCGGGAGCGGAAGCATATCTACAGCAACCGCGAAGTGGTGACGGTGCTGGGGTACAAGCAGGACGAACTACAGGCCTACGTTTCGAATGCGGCTCCGCACTTCCATCCGGATGATCTCGGGGCGATCCGGGCTCATCATGAGGCTCTCCGACACGCAGTAGATGGTGAAGTTCGCCGGCTGGAATATCGTGCCCGTCACCGGGATGGGCACTGGGTCTGGCTGGCTGCGAGGGATACGCCATTTGAGCGGGGTAAAGATGGCCTGGTAACGCAGATTGTGGGGATCGCGCAGGATGTGACGGCGCGGCGGGCCGCGCAGGAGCGGCTCACCTGGCAGGCGAACTACGATGCGCTGACGGGACTGGCGAACCGGCACCACTTCTGGACGCGGCTGCAGACTATGCTGCGGCGAGCGGCGATTGAAGGCGGTGTGGCGTCGCTGTGTCTGCTGGATATCGACAACTTCAAAGAGATTAATGACCAGTACGGTCATGCGGCCGGTGATGAGGTTCTGGAAGCGATTGGGTCGATTCTGCGGACCGAACTGCGGGCAAGCGACCTTTCGGGGCGCCTCGGCGGCGATGAATTCATCTTCGTTCTGGCCGATACCGATTCCCATGAAGCGGCGCGCCTGGCGGAACGGATTCTGGACCGTCTGCGGACGCAGGCTTTCGGCGCGGGGGGCGGCATTGAGCCGTTTCTGGTGACCGCGACCTTTGGTGTCGCCGAGTGGCGCCCGCACATGGAGTCGCGCGAACTGATGGAAGCGGCTGACCGGGCGCTGTATCGAGCCAAAGCGGCGGGCCGTAACCGCGTCTGTATCGACGCCTGAGTTCCTGCTACAGTAGCCGGAATGCGAATCCTCGTCTGTTGTCTTGCGTTTGCCGTCGCGGCTGCCGCGCAGAGTCCAATTGTGTTGAAGGCGGCCCGCCTGTTTGATGGCAAGGCTGACGCGCTGGTCTCGCCGGGACTGGTGGTTGTAGCCGATGGCAAGATCCTCGCGGTTGGCGCGAATGCCAAAATCCCGGCGGACGCGCAGGTGATTGATCTGGGGGACGCGACGCTGCTGCCTGGCTTTATGGACGCCCATACCCATGTGACTTCTCCATACAATGCCGATTGGAACGCGGCAACCGTGGATGGGCTGCGGAAGACGGTGGCGGAGCAGGCGCTCGACGCGGCGGAAGAGGCGAGGAAGACTCTGATCGCCGGGTTTACCACGATTCGGGATGTCGGTTCGAGCGACTACCTGGATGTGGGGCTGCGGAACGCCATTCGTTCCGGCAAAGCAGTGGGGCCGCGCATGCTGGTTTCGGTCCATGCGATTGGTTCCACGGGTGGCCATTGTGACGCCGACGCGGGCTATCGCGCCGGCGTGTTCGGCCGCGAAACCGGGCCGGAAATGGGTGTGATCAATGGTGCGGAGGAGGCTCGGCGGGCGGTGCGGCTGAACCTGAAGTACGGGGCAGATGTGATTAAGACCTGTGCCACAGGTGGGGTGCTCTCGCTGGCCGATGAGGTGGATACACCGCAACTGACTCAGGAAGAACTGAATGCGCTGGTGGACGAGACCCACGCCCTGCGAAAGAAGGCGGCGGCCCACGCCCACGGGGCAACCGGGGCGAAACGCGCCATCCGGGCGGGGATCGACTCCATCGAACACGGGTCGTTTCTGGATGACGAGGCTCTCGACATGATGAAGGCGAAAGGTACGGTTTTCGTCCCGACGTTGATGGCCGGCTGGTGGCTCGACCAGATGATCGAAAAGGGGACATATTTCCCGCCTGCCATCGTAGTGAAGGCACGCCAGGCGATTGCCAGCATCAGCCAGGTGACACAGAAGGCGATCGCGAAGGGCGTGGTTATCGCCCTCGGGACCGATGCCGGGGTGGAGCCTCATGGTCTGAACGCAAAGGAGTTTGAGTTGCTGGTGAAGCTCGGAATGAAGCCGGTGGAAGCGCTCCGGGCCGGGACTTCGGTGGATGCGGAATTGTTCGGCCTATCGAAGACTCTGGGGACACTGGAAACAGGCAAGATCGCGGACGTGGTGGCGGTCCCGGGCGACCCGCTGAAGGACATCACCGTGACGCAAAAGGTCTCTTTCGTGATGAAAGAAGGGATCGTCTACAAGCGCCCCGGTAAATAGCAGCTATTCCTGACGCCAGCGGCGCAGTTGCGGGGAAAGCGCCGCGCAGCCGGCGGCGATCAGAATTGTCGCCACTCCACCCAGCCAGACGCTGGGGACGGCCCCCAGCCAGGCTGCCGTCCAGCCGGATTCGACGGCTCCCAACTGATTCGAACAACTGATGAAGATGTAGTTCACCGCCAGCACACGGCCACGCAGGTGGTCTGGCGTGCCTTTCTGCACCAGCGAGTGGCGCAGGACCACGCTGACGTTGTCAAAGACCCCGGTGAGGATCAGCATCAGCATGGAGAGCCACAGGCTTTTTGAAAAAGCGAAGCCAATGGTGGCAAGGCCGAAGCCGACGACCACGGTGAGGAGAGCGCGTCCGGCGTGGACAATCCGACCATAGTGCGCCAGTGTGACGGCCATCAGGACCGCGCCGATGGAGGGTGCGGCGCGCAGCCAGCCCAGCGCTCCGGGGCCGGCATGCAGAATATCGACCGCAAATATGGGAAGCAGCGCGGTGGCTCCGCCGAAGAGGACACCGAAGAGATCGAGTGAAACGGCGGAGAGGATGAGTTTGTCGGCGCAGACGAAGCGGAGACCCTCGAGGAAGGCGCGGGCCCCGGGGGCGACCGAGTGGGGTTCAATGCGGCGGCTGCGGATGGCGGCAAAGGAGACGAGCGTGATCGCCACGCAGCCTACCTGTACCCAGTAGACGGTGGCGGTGCTGGTGAGCGCCAGCAGGAGGCCGGCGAGCGCGGGGCCACTAACGTTGGCGATCTCCTGAGCGCTGCTGTTCCACGTGATGGCGTTGCCGAGGGCGTCCGGCGGCACGATGGCCGACAGAATCGCCCCGCGCGCGGGCCCCTGAAAGGTGCGGGCGGTGGCGGTCACGAACAGGCAGCCGTAGATCCAGAAAACGGAGTGGGGACTGAGGGCGAGGGTTAAAGCGGAGGCGAGGTAGGCGAGCTGCGAGACCACCATCACCAGGCGGCGATCGAGGCGGTCCGCCACATGTCCGGCCCAGAGTGAAAGCAGGACGGCGGGGGCAACCTGCACCAGCCCGACATTGCCCAGCACCATGGCGGAGCGCGTCTGCTGGTACAGGTCCCAGCTTGCCGCGACTGACATCATCTGCAGCCCGAAGTTCGAAAAGAACCCGCCGGTGAGCAGAAAACGGTAGTCGCGGAGCCGGAATGAGGAGTAAGCGCTCAATCCTCAAGCTTCTCAAACGGAAAGAGCTACAGAAGTGGGGGGAGGGGCCGAGGCAGGAACGCCCCTGCGCCGGTAGGCATGCAGGGGCGTTTCGGGTGAGAGGGACTCAATCGGAGGTATTGTCGCCGACTCACAAGCTTGCTCACGAATTGGGGCCAGCGCCATCGAGCATCACGGGGGAGGAGGCGTCATACTGTGAAACCGAAAGCGCCACAGTGTCCTTGCCGACGATGCGGAAGCCGGGAACGAGGTACTTCTTCTTGCCGTTCACGGTCTGGCTGAGGTTCGGGCGGTATTTCCAGGTGGTGCCATCTTCTTTGGTGATCTGCAGGGTTGCGGCGTCGTAGAAAGCGACCCGGCGAGCACCGTCGAAGTGCAACTTGAGGGTGGAGGGGTCGGAGCCCGCTTCAAGTACGATGTTGTTCTTCGTGCTGCGTTCGGTGGACTGGACGGCAGCCTTTGTGGTTCCGGCGACATCGGCCGCCACGGCATTGGAGCCCATGGAGAGGGCGAGGATTCCGGTGGCTACTGCGGTGAGGATGGTGTTCTTGTTCATGTTCGTTTCTCCTTAAAATTCTGGCCGCCCTCTTTGGCGGCGTTTCTGATTTCGAGTGGCTGTCTTAGCTGCTCTGTCTCTACACGCGCAGCTTTTCAAAAAACGGGATCAAAATATTTTTTGTTGCGATAATGGACCCGAATGGCGGAGCCTGAATCCAGCGCCGACGTCACGGCGCTGCTGGTCAACTGGAGCAACGGCGACAGTCGTGCGCTCGACGAACTGATGCCTCTGGTGTACGGCGAACTGCGCCGTCTGGCCGGGGCGTACCTGCGCCGGGAGCGTGCGACGCACACCCTGCAGAGCACTGCGCTGGTGCATGAAGCATTCCTGCGGCTGGTGAATCAACAGGACGTGCAGTGGCGCAATCGCGCGCATTTCTTTGGCATCGCGGCGCAGATGATCCGACGCATTCTGGTGGACCATGCCAGGGCTGCACAGGCAAGTAAGCGCGGGTCGGGGGCGATCCGCATTGAACTGGATGACCACATGGCGGTCGAGCAGCAGAAGGAACTCGATCTGGTAGGGCTGGACGATTCGCTGGCGAAGCTGACGGCGCTGGATGAGCGCCAGGGGCGGATTGTGGAGCTGCGGTTCTTCGCCGGGCTCTCGGTGGAAGAGACCGCGGAGGTGATGCAAATCTCGACCGCCACCGTGAAACGGGAGTGGAGTTCGGCGCGTGCGTGGCTCTACCGGGAAATGACCCGGGTATGAGCATGACGCCGGAACGCTGGCGGCACATCAAAGACATTTTCGACGCGCTGGTGGAGATGCCGGAGTCGGAACGGGCGGACTACCTGACGGTCGCCTGCCAGGGCGATCCCGATGCCCGGTATGAAGTGGAGTCCCTGCTGGCCGCCAATGACGACGCGGGCGACTTTATCGACGTCGCGCCGGCGCCACCGGAGGATAAGGAATACTCCACCGGTTTCAGCATTGGCCCGTATCGCATCGTGCAGGTAATTGGCGAAGGCGGCATGGGGATGGTCTACCAGGCGGTACGGGTGGACGATCTTTACCGCAAGCTGGTGGCTGTGAAGGTGGCGCGGAGGGGATTTAATGACTCCGCGGCCATGCGGCGCTTCGAGACCGAGCGGCATATCCTGGCGCATCTGGAACACCCGAATATCGCGCGGCTGCTGGACGGCGGTACGACCGCGGCGGGACAGCCCTACTTCGTGATGGACTTCATCGCGGGCACGCCGATCGACGAATACTGCGATACGCACAAGCTGGACCTGCGGGCGCGGTTGCGGCTGTTTCTTACGGTGTGCTCGGCCGTGCAATACGCGCATCAGAACTTCGTGGTCCACCGCGATATCAAGCCGCAAAACATTCTGGTGACGGAAGACGGATCCATCCGGCTGCTGGATTTCGGTATTGCCAAGCTGATGGATCCGGAGGATGATTCCGGCGGAGGGACCACCAGTCTGGTGCAGATGATGACGCCGGAGTATGCCAGCCCGGAACAACTGCTGAATGAGGCGGTGACGACGGCGTCCGATACCTACTCTTTGGGCGTCCTGCTCTATATTCTGCTGACAGGCCACAGGCCGTTTCTCTTCAAGTCCCGCATGCCACGGGAGATCTGGGACACGATTCGGGAGGCGGAACCTCGACGCCCGAGCGCGGTGGTGGCGCTGCCGGAACGCACGGCGACGGGACGTGATATTACGCTCGATTTGGTGTCGGTGGCGCGGGCAATTCGCCCCGGCCGGCTGGCGCGGGAGCTGGCCGGAGATCTGGATACGATTCTGCTGATGGCGCTGCGCCGCGAACCGCAGCGGCGTTACTCCTCGGTGGAGAAACTGGCCAGCGATATTGAGCGTTACCTTTCCGGGCAGCCGGTGCTGGCACGGGAAGATACGCTTTCCTACCGGACCGGAAAATTCGTGCGACGCCACAAAGGTGCGGTCTCTGCCGCAGCGCTCGCGGTGCTGGCTCTGAGCGGGGGAATCATCGCTACCTCGTGGGAAGCGCGGATCGCGATGCGGGAACGGGCGCGGGCCGAGCGTCGCTTTAACGAGGTTCGCAAGGTGGCGAATTCGCTGCTGTTCGATGTGCACGACGCGATCCGGAATCTCCCGGGCTCCACGCCAGCGCGGCAATTGATTCTGACGCGCGCCCTGGAGTTTCTGGATAATCTGGCGAAGGACTCCGGGGATGATCGCCAGCTGCAGCGCGAACTGGCGGCGGCGTTTGAGCGGGTGGGCGATGTGCAGGGTCAGGCGCGGGAGTCAAATCTTGGGGATCCGAAAGCGGCGCTGGCCAGCTATAAGAAGGCTCTGGCCATTCGCGAAAGACTGGTGGCCACGGCTCCGAACGATGCGGACGCGAGGCGCGACCTGGTGCCGAATTACGGCAAGCTGAGCGACCTGCTGTGGGATGCCGGAGATTCGGCGGGGTCGATGGAGTATTCGCAGCGCCTGTTGCGGCTGGCGGAAGCGCTGGCCGCCGCGCCAGGGGCCACCACGGCGGACTCGCTGCGTCTGGCGACCAGTTATCTCGACTACGGGTACAAGCTGGGGCTGGTGGCGGGGGATCGGGCGAAAGGCCTCGAAGCCTGCCGCCAGGCTCTCCGGATGTTTGACGGCCTGAAGTCTGCCGGTGCGCCCGATAAGCGCCTGTTGCGCGTGCAGAGTATTGCGCTGGATCGCACGGCGGAGCTGCTGGAAAAAGACGCGGCGGGCTTTGCCGAAGCACTTGCGCAGCGGCAAAACGCCCTGGCGCTCAAGCGGAAGTTGCTGGCACTGGAACCCGTGAATACGGATTACCGACGCCTGGTGGCGTGGGGAATTTTCGATTTGGCGTCGCTCCTCAGCAAGACGGGCGACCGCAAACAGGCAATGGAGGGGTACGTGGCGGCATTGGAGAGTTTTCGCCAACTGTCGGCCGAAGATCCCGCCAACGCGCAGTTTCGGAAGGATGTTGCGTCGGCGGAAGAGGCGCTGAAGCACGCCAGGGCGCGACCGTGATATAAACGCAGCTGATGAGATCCCTCCTGTTTTCGGGCGTTGCCGCCCTGTTGCTGGCTGCCGTTCCGGGCACCGCCGCAGTCACCGTAAAGAAGTCCGACTACGCGAAGTTGCCCGATGGTTCGACTGTGAGCCAGTTCACCGTCACCAACGCAAAGGGGATGGAAGCGAAAATTATTAGCTGGGGTGGCGTGCTGGTTTCCCTCAAGACGCCGGACCGCACCGGGAAATTGGGCGATGTGGTGCTGGGTCATGATTCGCTCGCCGATTATCGCGCTGACACCGGAACTTACTTTGGCGCGCTGATTGGCCGCTATGCCAACCGCATTGGCGGCGCGAAGTTCACGCTGGACGGCAAGACGTACAAGCTGCCTGTGAATGACAATGCAAACTCCCTGCATGGCGGCATTCTCGGTTTCGACAAGCGCAACTGGGCCGCGCGCGCGGTGGCGAATGGCGTGGAACTCGCGTTGACCAGCAAAGATGGCGAAGAGGGCTACCCCGGCACGTTAAAGGTTGTGGTCACTTATACACTGACCGACGACAATGCGCTGCGTATCCATTACACCGCCACCACCGACAAGAACACCATCGTGAATCTCTCCAACCACTCTTACTGGAATCTGAAGGGGGAGGGCGACGTTCTGGGGCATCTGGTAACGATCAACGCCGATAAGTTTACGCCGGTAGACGGTGGTCTGATCCCCACTGGTGAACTGAAGCCCGTCGATGGCACTCCGTTCGACTTCCGCAAGCCGACGACGCCTGGCGCCCGTATCAACCAGGCCGACGAGCAACTGACGCGTGGCAAGGGCTACGACCACAACTGGGTTTTGAACCGCACCGGCAAGGGTCTGGAACTGGCGGCGCGTGTTGCAGAGCCGACCACGGGACGCACCATGGAGGTCTTCACCGACCAGCCTGGCGTGCAATTTTACACCGGCAACTTTCTGAACGGTTCGGTAAAAGGCAAGGGCGGCAAGCCGATGAATCAGCGTACCGCCCTGTGTCTGGAAACGCAGCACTATCCGGACAGCCCGAACAAGCCGTCCTTCCCCAGCGCTGAACTGAAGGTCGGTGAGAAGTACGATACGACCACCGAGTTCCGCTTCAGCGCCAGGTAAAACCTATTTGAGCGCGAAGGCTGGCTTCCACTCCTGAGCGGAGGCCTTCACCTGACGTGCCTGTTCCGCAGAGAGACGCGCTTCCATCGCCCGCAGACGGCGTTCGGCGGCGCGTTCTTTTTGCTTTGCGGCCAGCGTGGACCAGAAGAACGCTTCGGTGTTGTTTACTTCCACGCCGGTGCCCGATGCGTACATTGCGCCCAGCCGTTCCTGCGCAGAAGCCAGACCCTGATCGGCAGCCTCGCGGTACCACTTGACGGCGGCATTCAGGTCACGCGGCACGCCCTGACCCTTTTCCATCAGCTGCGCCAGGCCGTACTGTGCCCGAGCGTCACCCTTGCGGGCGGCCAGCAGATAGTAATGCGCGGCTGCCGCATAGTCTTTCTGGACTCCGAAGCCATCTTCGTAAAGCTCGGCAATCTCGTTCTGGGCGCGTGCTTCACCCTGGTCGGCAGCCTGCTGATACCAGTAAGAGGCCTGCGTGTAATTCTGCGGTACTCCCCAGCCCTTCGCGTAAATAAAGCCGAGCGCAAATTCGGCCTGGGCGTTACCCTGGGCGGCGGCGCTTTGATACAGGCCAATCGCCGTGGGTACATCCCTCTCGACGCCCAGGCCGCGGGCGTACATCAGGCCCAGCTTGAGTTGCGCGACGGCATCTCCCTTGTCGGCACCCGCTTTGAACTCGCGGTAGGCGGTGGCGTAGTCCTTCTTTTCCAGTGCCTTGAGGCCGTCGGCAGTGGCTGCCACGCCACTCACGGTCAGAAGCAGGAATGCTGCACAGATATTGCGCGTTGTTGAGAACTGCACGGTACCCTCCCGGAGGAAAAGTCTTTACAGTTGCTTACACTACTACTCTGGGAGCCAGGGCGCAAGGGGTGGCTTTACAGAAGTTTACTTTTCCTGCGAAAAATTATCTGCCGGACGACCCGAAACCGCCCTCGCCACGCTCGGAATCGGACAGTTCGCCCTCATCCCACTCGATGGCTTCGTAGCGGGCCACGATCATCTGCGCGATTCGCTCGCCGGGTTCCACGGTGAAGACTTCGCTGCCTGTGTTTTGCAGAATAACTTTGATTTCGCCGCGATAGCCAGGATCGATTGTCGCCGGGGAGTTGGGCAACGTGATGCCGTACTTCAGTGCGAGGCCGCTGCGGGGCCGCAACTGGGCTTCGTAACCCGGTGGCAGTTCGATGGCGAGGCCGGTTGAGACCAGCTTACGCTCACCGGGGTTGATCGCAACTTGGTCCACGGAGTGCAGGTCGACACCGGCGTCTTCCGCCGGGCCGTGCGCGTAACGGGGCAGCAGGGCGCGGTCATTCAGGCGACGAATCTTAACGGTAACGGGGCGGATATGGGGCAAGCGTTATGATAGCCCTTTGGCAAAGCGAGTCATAACCGTCGCCCCCATGCCGCCTGAAAAGAGCGCTTACGCTCTGGCGCGCTACAGCCGCTCGGCTGATTCCATCCGGCAGTCTGTGGACTGGGTCCGGACCCATAATTCTCAACAGTTTCTGGAGAGTTTCTACTTCCAGTACGGCCACCAGTCGATCGCCGATCTGGGGCACACCGTGCTCTGTTTTGAAGGCGTCAGCGAACTGGCGGCCAGCGAAATTGAGGACGAAGTTCTGTGGGATGGTCAGGCGAAGTCCTCGCGCTACCAGGATTTCTCAAAGGGCGGTTTCATTACGCCGCCGGAGCTTGCCGGGGACGATCTCAACGCATACCAAAACGCCGGCAATGCGCTGATCGCGGCTTACAAAGATACCCACGCGAAGATGGATGCCTGGCTTCGGGAGCAACTGCCGCGTCCGGAAGAGATGAAGCCGGAGGCGTATGGCCGGAATATCGCCGCCCGCGCTTTTGACGTCGCCCGCTACCTGTTGTTCTGGGGCGTCCCGACGAACGTTGGGCAGGTCACCAGCATCCGGACGCTGGAGAAGCAGATTCGCCGCCTCCGGGTGTCGGAGTATGCCGAGGTGTGCGAACTGGGCCTGGAAGTGGCGGAAGCCTGTGCTGCAAAGCCAGAGTGCCTCTGGACTGACGAGGAAGCCGAACCGCTGGCACCGACTCTCGCGCGTCATGCCGAACCCGATGAGTACCTCGGGAAGTCGAATGCCGATCTGGCACTTTGGGCAAGCCAGAATTTCAGTGCGCCGCATGAGGAGGGTGTCCGGGTTGATCTGGTCCGCCCTAATGACACGCTGACGGAAATCGCGGCGACGTTGCTTTATCCGGTGTGCGATGTTCCGTTCCGGACGATTTATGACACGGTGCGGGGCTGGAGTGATGCCCGCAAGTCCGAAATTCTTGACGTCGCGCTGCAATCGCGCGGACGTCGGGACGACATGCTGCGGGGCTTCCGGGGCGGCCAGTACTGCTACGACATGCTGATCGACGTGGGCGCGTACCGCGACATGCACCGCCACCGCCGCTGCCACCAATACCGGCAGGCGTATTCGGGGTTGCACGGGTACGAAGTGCCGCGGCAACTGGTGCAGGCTGGCCTGGAGGCTGAATTCCGGGCGACGATGGACGCCGCCCTCGAGACCATGCACCACCTGCCCAACCCGGCGCGTCAGTACCTGCTGCCGTTCGGGGCGAAGTCACGCTTCCTGTTCAAGATGGATTTCGCAGAAGCGGAGTACATTTCGCGTGTTCGAAGCGGTGTGAAGGGCCACTTCAGCTATCGCGAAATCGCCTGGGAAATGAAGTTGCGCATGGATGAACAGGAGCCTGAACTGGGCCGCCTGATTCAGGCGACGCCACCGTGGATTGAAGATCCGCTAAAACGGTAAGCTACACCGGCTGCGAAAATGGCAGGCCCAGACCGAAAGACTGCCGCACGAGGTTTGGGCAGTGCTTTTCAACTTCTGCCAGGAAGCTGTCTTCCCTGGCGACTGCGATCGTGTATCGTTTCCCGGTGGCAGTCGTGACTACCAGGGAGTCAGTGGAGAAGATCACGGAACTTCTGGATGCGGTCTGCCGGCATTGCAGTTGTGCCACGCTTTCCCACGGGATTCGGACTTTCCGGAGGCCCTGCCGAAGGTAGAGAAAGTCCTCGTGGACCTCGTAGTATTGCGGGTATCCGAAAAGCAGGAAAGTGACGGTGATCACAACTGGGGTAATCACGACGGGCAACGAGTGAAACCAGCTTTCGCGGTGCAGGGAGAACTGTGTAAGCATAATACCCACCGCGAATACACAGTACAGCAGAATTGTCACCACCACCCACCGCTCGTACTTTGTCTCGAAACGCAACGGAATCACCGCCGAATCAGCCGTCGCCGGACTCGCTGCCACCAGGATTCCCGCTGGATCGACATCCCTTCCGGAGTCGTCCCGGAGATCACGAACAACGGTTCACCGGCATCGTTCAGCGCTTCTTTGTAGCCTTCCCGGTAGCCCTGGCGGAATGCGAAATTCACGGCCTCGGCAAACGCTGCGCACCGCATGGTATTCGCGAATACGTAACGGCGGCCATCCGGCGCAATGCCGGGACCGCGTAGCACGACCTCATATTCCTGAGTCGTCTCGTCGGGCGCAATCGTGATGGAATAATCCTGCTGCATGGACGCCGGAAGCTCTCTCACAGGCAGTTTACAGCAAAAATGAACTACTGTGCGAACCCACTACCGGGCTCATACTTCCAGGCGGTCTGGATACTGGCCTTGTCGGCAAAGCGCGTGTCCGTGTATTCCTCGAACTCGATCTTCTTGTCGAGAACACCGGTTTCAATCATCAGATCGCGAACGATGTCGAAATCGGCCTTGCGGGGCGCCAGCGGACTATAGGTCACCCGGTCCAGCGGTTTCGTCAGCGCCCACTGCAACAGCGCGGGCTTCTGGCGGTAATAGAAGCGACCCACAAAATCCGCCGCGTCGTCACGGTTGACCTTGCCCTTTTCCAGCCACAGGCCGGAGCGGGCGACGCCATCCACCAGAACCTGCACGGCGTCCGGGCGGGAGTCGATCATGTCCTGACGTACAACGAGCACGCACGACATGTAGTCCGGCCAGTATTCGCGGGCAGGGAACAGGACGCGGCCGAAACCGCCCATTTCTGCCTGCGACGGGAACGGTTCGCCCATCGAGAACGCGTCGATTGCCTTCGCGGCGAGCGCGCCTGCCACGTCGGGCGGGGGCATCTCCACCAGTTTCACTTCCGAAGGCTTGATACCCCACTGCTTCATGGCACGGAACACGATCAGGCGTTCGTCAGAGAAACGGCTGGGGATGGCGATGGTCTTGCCGCGAACATCGCCGAAGTTCTTAATCGGACCGTCCTTCTGCACCACAAAGGCGCTGCCGTAGCGATGTCCCAGATACACGATCTTGATCGGTACACCCTGCGCTTTCAGAGCAATGGCCAGGGGGGCCACAATGAAGGCCGCCTGCATCTTGTTCGAAATCAGCGCTTCCTTGATTTCCGGGAAGCCCTGGAACATGCGCGGCAGGAAGATCTGGCCGGCTTTGGAGAACTTCGAAATATAGTCCGTCACCGGGCAGGCCAGATGGCACGTCACCGGGATGTACGCGATGTTGAACTTGCGCTTCTCCAGGGGCAGGTAGTCATTCAGCATCGACGCCCAGTTGACGTTCATGTACGCGTGCAGGCTCGAAACCAGGACCACCCACAGGCTCAGACCTGTAATGATGCGCGTCTTAAGCTTCAAGACGGAACCCCCAGCGGATGGACTTGATTTGTTCCAGGCGGCGGAAGATCAAGTCGAGTGCAAGTCCGATCACGCCGATCATGATCATCGCGGCAATCACCAGATCGTAGCGGTTGCCCGAATTACGGGCGTCAATCACCAGATACCCGAGACCGGAATCGACAGCCAGCATTTCGGCGGCCACCACGACCAGCCAGGCGATACCGAGGGCGATTCGCAGGCCCACAATAATCTGCGGCAGGGCAGCGGGGAACACCACTTTCGCCAGCAGCTTTCCAGGCGAAAGCCCAAAATTGCGGCCTGCGCGGCGGTACATAGACGGCACGTTGCGCACGCCGTTCATCGAAGCCACCACAATCGGAAAAAACGAAGCCAAAAAGATGAGAAACACGGCTGACGTGTTGCCGACCCCGAAGAGCACGATGGCGACCGGAATCCAGGCCAGCGGGCTGATGGGCCGCATCATCTGGATCACCGGGTTCACCACCTGTGAAGCGGCGGGATACCAGCCCAGCGTCAGGCCGAACGGCACACCGAGCAGCATGGCCAGTCCGTAACCCACGCCAACTCGGCTCAGAGAGTCGCGAATATAGCCGATCAGGACGCCCTTGCGCATCAGTTCCTGAGCGCCCCCCAGCACCTTCCACGGTCCCGGAAAAACATTCGACTTGGACGCGATCACGGCGTAGTGCCAGAAAACGAGGAAGATCCCCGCCGTCAGGACGGGCCAGAAGTACTTTTCCCACTTCCCAGGTTGGCTGAGGGTCATATTTTGTGGGCCAGGCCGATTTCGTTGAAGATGCCGTCGCGGAGTTCCAGATACCGGGGCGAACTGATATCACGGGGGTGCTCAATGTCGATCTCGACGATGGTCTGAATGGTGGCAGGGCGGGCGGACATGACGACGACACGGTCGGCCAGCTGCACGGCCTCTTCAATGTCGTGTGTCACAAAGATAATGGTCTTGCGTTCCGCTTCCCAGATGCGCAGCAGTTCACCGCGCATGATGAGGCGGGTGATGGAGTCGAGCGCGCCGAACGGTTCGTCGAGGAACAGCATGTCGGGATTCACGGCGAGGGCGCGGGCCACTTCGAGCCGCTGCTTCATGCCGCCCGAGAGTTCCTGCGGGTAAGCTTTTTCAAAACCCTGCAGCCCGACCATCTTGATGTAGTGGGCGATGCGTTCCGCCTGTTCGGCTTTCGACAGCTTCGCCAGGCCGAAGGCGATATTGCCTTCCACGGTCAGCCACGGGAACACACCGCGCTCCTGGAAGACGAAGATACGTCGCGGATCGGGCCCGGTGACCGGCTCGCCGTCGATGGTGACGGTGCCGGTAGTGGGCGACAGGAAGCCGGCACAGATGTTCAGCAGCGTGGACTTGCCGCAGCCGGAGGGTCCGAGGAGGCACAGGAACTCGCCTTGTGCTACTTCCAGTTCCACGTTCTCCAGAACGGAGGTTTCCGTGCCGTCCCGCTTGAAGGTCTTGTTGATGCCCGTCGCGCGCAGCTTGGTCTTCACCGCTTTTGCTGCCGGAGTTTTGACTTTTTCTTCCGTCATTTAGTCCTCTGAATAGCCCCAACGGAGCGCACGTGATTTTTCGAGACTTCGCATTAATGTGTCGAGCATCAGCCCGATCATGCCGATCATAACCATGCCGGCAACAACGAGGTCGTACCGGTTGCCCGCGTTACGGGCATCCACAATAAGAAAGCCAAGGCCGGAGTTCACCGCGATCATTTCGGCGGCCACCACCACCAGCCAGGCGATGCCCAGTGTGATGCGCAGACCGATGATCAGCTGCGGTACCACCGCCGGATAAAGCACCCGGATCACCAGGCGTGCTCCGCTTAAGCCGAAGTTGCGGCCCGCATTAATGTAGACCTGCGGAATACCGCCGACAGCGTTGATGCCCGTCATCATGAGGGGCAGAAAAGAGGCCAGGAAGATCAGGTAGATGGCGGCGACGTCGCCCACACCAAACCAGAGGATTGAAATGGGGATCCAGGCGAGGGGCGAAATGGGGCGGAGGATCTGGATCAGGGGGTTGAACGCCATTTCCGTCCGCCGGAACCAGCCGACGGCGAGACCCAGCGGAATGGCCAGCAGCGCCGCGCCGACGAAGCCCCAGGTAACGCGGAAGAGCGAAGCCACGATGTACTTAATCAGCAGGCCACGCTGCATCAGTTCGATGATTCCCGTGACGGTCTCCCATGGAGTGGGCAGGATTCGGTTTTGTTGGCTGACGACTGCGAAGTGCCAGATGCCCAGCAAAGCCAGGATGAAAAGTGCCGGTCGAATACGGACCCAGGGGCTCATAAGTTGTGGTCCCCTTATTTTGCACGATACCGGCCCAATTGTGGAGTAGTGGAAACGTACTAGAAGGGCTACAGGGACAGTGTAACAAATTGAACTTTTTCCGGTAATAGACGAAACTAAACCGATGGGTCTCCCCGCCTCCGAACCAAATAAACCACTCCCCGTATCGCTTACCAACTGGAAGATCTATTGCGCCTGCTTCCTGGTAGCCTGGGCCGTCATGATGTTTGGTTTCGGCATGTGGCCTGATGTGATCGCCCATTGGCGCATGGCGCTCGTGATGATTTTCGGGTCGCTGGTTGCCGGTTCCACTCCGATGGGCGGTGGTACCGTAGCGTTCCCCATCCTGGTGCTGGTCTTCGGTCAGCCTCCGGCCAGTGCGCGGAACTTCGGCTTCATTATTCAGGCTCTGGGTATGACGTCCGCGCTGTTCTTTATCGTTGGACGCCGCGCGCCGCTGCCATGGAAGCTTCTGATCGGCAGCACCGCCGGCTCCGCTGTCGGCATTTTGCTGGGCAACTACGTGATCGGCCCGCACCTGGCGTCGTCGCTGGTGAAGCTGCTCTTCTCCTGCATGTGGATGAGCTTCGGCATTCTGACCCTGATGAAAAACCCGGAAATCTGCGGTTTGAAGGGCAAGCCCCCTGCTGACGCAATGCGGGCCGGTCTGATTGCCGGCCTGATCGGCGGTACTGTCGCCGCGATGATCGGAGTCGGCGTGGAATTCGCCGTCTATGCGGTGATGGTGCTGATCTTCCGCACCGACCTGAAGATCGCTATTCCGACAGCGGTTTCGGCCGCTGCTCTGGCCTCAATCCTGGGTGCCGCCCTGCACGTTGCTATCGGCGACGTCGGCCACGAAGCCTTCATGAACTGGATGGCGGCCGGCCCGATCGTGATCTTCGGCGCACCCACCGGCACCTGGCTGGTCAGCGTTCTGCCCCGTGTCCGCGTACTCTACTTCGTCGCCGGACTCTGCATCTTCCAGTTCATCTGGACGCTTTCACAGACTGCGAAGAGCCAGGCGGAGTGGATGTTCGTGGCGGGCGCTATGGTGGTGGCGGGCCTGACGCTCACGCTGCTCTACAAGCAGGGCAAGAAGGCCGTCGCTTAAGTTGTGGCGCAGGTGCAGTTTCGCCACTGTCTTCTCCCTGGCGACGCTTGCCGCGCAGCAGCCGGAATTTGAAGCTGCTTCCATCAAGCCCAACAGAACCACCGAACGCATGGACTACGGTGTTCGCGGCAGCCGTCTTTGGGGCCGCAACATGTCCGCCCTCGGTTGGATCCAGATCGCCTTCGGTGTCCGCGCTTATCAGGTGATCGGCCCCGCCTGGATCTCGGACGAAAAATTCGACATCGAAGCGAAAATTGGCCCGCCTTACAGCCAATCGAAGCAAATGCTTCAGAGCCTGTTACTGGACCGATTCCAGCTCAGGGTGACTCGCACCACCCGCGAACTGCCCGTTTTCGAGCTGGTGATTGCGAAGAGCGGTCTGAAGATGCAGCCCTCGAACGATACCTCCCTCTGGGGTGGCGACTACCCAAATGGCGCACCTGCCGGGCAAGCCGTCACCTGGGGCAGTCCCAAAGAGATGGGTCCGGGGCGGCTTCTGGGGGATGCCATCCCGATGACCATGTTCGTCACCCTGCTATCCGACCGGGTTGGCCGCACGGTCATCAACAAGACCGGTCTGACGGGCCGCTACGAAATTGACCTGACGTGGCTACCCGACTCGGTCCAGCTCAATTTTGAAGATCCCGCCGAAACGAAACCAGCCGAATCCACCCCCACGTTGCCCACCGCGCTGCGGCAGTTGGGTCTCCGCCTGGAACCGGCTAAAGGCCCCGTGGAAGTGCTGATCATCGACCATATCGAGCGGCCCGGCGAAAACTAATTGGCCGCTGGAGCCTTTGGCGCTTCGGCAGTCGCTGCCGCCGGTTTCTGCACCGGCAGAATCACGATCTCGGTCCGCTGGAACGAGAACTTCTTCCCCGTTTCGTCGATCAGATTCACCTGCGCCGTGTACCGTCCCGCCGCCAGTTGCGCGAGCGGGGCCTGGAACTTTACCGGCAGTGTCTGGCCGCGCTTCGGCAGGAAGGTGTCGAGGCGAACCGGCTCTGATTCGAAGCTCTTCGTACGACCCCGATAGAACGACAGGGTCGCCGCCACGCTCGGTTTCTGGTTGGCATCCAGGCCCGGATCATAAACCTCCATATAAACGTAGAGGTTCTGGTCCTTCCGGAAGACGTGCGTGATGCTGGGGATGAGCTTCTGGCCATCCTGCACCAGCGGGTCGGCTTCCAGAATCTTCTTCTTTTCCACAGACGCAATGGATTCCGACATCGGCTGGCGCTGACTGCTCCAGACCACCGAACTCGTCTTCATCACGTTGGGCTTATCGGGGGCCAGATCCGGGATCACAAATTTCGTTTCATAGGTCCCCATCTTGCCGGTTTCGTTCTCGCGGGCGAGGAACTTCAGTGTGTAGGTACCGGGGCCGACGGCAAAGCCTGTCTCATAGGCGATGGGGCGGGAAGTCAGCTGCGCCGCTGTTTGTTCCGCCAGTTTGATCTTGATACCATCGCGAACCACGCCGACCAGCTTGGACTTTTCATCGCGCAACTGTCCGATGAACTCCAGTTCCGTCTGGGCCTTGCCCTTGCTCTTGGCGAGTGCGATTTCGGAGCCCGGTATCTTTACAGCGAACGGGACGAAGTAGCGGTCGCGTGCCAGTCGGAAGTAGGCGGTCTCGGCGGAGAGCGACAGGTCGGTGACGGGGTCGCCCAGCATGAGGGCCTGTTCCAGTTGGCTTTCTTTATCGGACGAGGTGAACTTCTTGAATTCCTTCTCGCCGAAGTAGCCGCCCTTGTAATCCAGCTTCGCCTGCAGTGCCGGATTCGTCAGCTTCACCTGCACGCGGCGAAACTTGCCATCCGTCTTGCCGTTGGTGCTGTAGTAGCCCACGATGTAGTAGCTGCTGATGTCATCCCGCGCCTTCTGCATGCCGAGCGCCAGGTCGTTGTCATCCACGAACATGCGGCCGCCGGTATCGGAAGCCAGCGTCGAGAGCGTCTCCTGTGAGTTGTCGCGGCCAGCGCCACGCGCTGACACGGCGCCCCCGGTGAACGCACTGCTGCCACGGCCACCTGCCGCACTCGCATCACCCGCCGGAGCTGATGCCTGCAGGCCACGGGCATCAATCGGGTAAAACGCCACATTAGCCCGTTTGGCGGCATTCACAGCCGATTCCAGCTGAGCACGATTGTCGTTCCCCTGCTGTTCCAGGCCGCTCGAGAAATAGATAAGCGCCTTCTTTTCGGGCAGGGCGGCCAGCAGCTTGGCGGCTGTTTCCAGCGTGGCGAGCTTGCGGTCGTTGTTGAAGATGTTGAATTCGGTTTCGTCGGCGTTGAACGCCGCGCCGGTGTCTTCACCAGCAGTATCGTCGCCATTGCTGCCGAGGGCTGCCAGATCGCTGCCATCGCCAATCTTTAGCTGCTTGACGACTTCTTCCAGCCGCACGCGGTCATCGGTGAATTCCTGAGCCACTTTTATCGGGCCGGTGCCGGCTGTCAGAATCGCCACCAGGTCGGCCGGTTTCAACTGCGTTTTCAGGAACTCCTGAGCAGCCTTCTGGGCGCGGAGTTGTTCGGGAATCGCCATAGTGCTGAAGTCGAACAGCATGGCGACAAGTCGGCGGTCCTGATACCGAATAATGGGCTTCGGTCCCGAGGCCAGCGTGGCAGCTTTCGGTGCCACCGGCGCCGGTGTTGCCGCCACAGCATCCTTCGCCGGACGGATTGCCGGCACAGGAGGGGGTGGTTCATCCGAATCCAGCTTCTGGAACTCAAACACCGAAATTTGCTGCGGCTTCCCGTCTTCCAGAATGATGAAGTCGCCCTTCTTCAGGTCGGCCATCGCCTTCCCAGCCTTATCCTTCACGCTCACGTCAATCACGACGAGATTCGCTTCGGACTTAAATGTCACTTCCTGGGCCTTCACTTCCAGGCCACCAAACCGGGCACCGACCACCGCCAGCGTTGTCAAAGCTATGAATCTGCGCATTACCAGTTAAACCTCGTGGAAGCCGTGATAGAGCGCATGCCGCCCGCCGCCGTGGGCAAACCGGCGTTGATGGAGCCAATGACCGTGCCGAAACCGGTCACGTTCACCTTGTTGATGGGGTTGGTCGCGTTGATCGTGAAGGTCAGCGAGTGCCGGTCCTTGATGCGGAACGACCGGAAGATGCTGGCATTCATGCCGAAGTTGGTGATGCCGGGGATAGTGTTTCGCCCCGCGCTGCCGTAGGTGCCGGAGGTGGGCACCGCAAAGGCCAGCAGATTGAAGTAGAGGTCGTTCGTTCCGCCCCCGACTGGCAGGCCGGTGGCCTGGGCTCGCGCGCCACCCGTAATCCCGGTGCCGGAAGGATCGCCCGCGACAGTCGCCGTACGCGGCGTTCCGGAGTTCACGTTCAGGCCGGAATTCAGGGTCCAGCCTCGAATCGCATGCCATTTCCATGACGTCCGATCCGCTCCGACGGGTGACTGCAGCGAGTAGTTCACGTTGAACCGGTGGGGCTGGTTGCTGTTGGAGACGGCCCGTTCGGCCCGGAGGTTGTCCACAATCTGGACCACACCACCACCCAGCGTGGAGGAGTTGTCAATCGCCTTCGAGAAGACGTAGCTGATGTTGAAGGACCGGCCACGCGCCATCCGCCGCAGCAGCGAGACCTGCGCGGCGTTGTAGATGGAGTTCGCAGCCGAAATATCGTACTGGAAAGTGGAAGCGTTGGCGATCCGCAACCGCTGTTGCGTAGTCAGTGACGACCCGCCCAGTGGTGCCCGATTCGGGCTCTGCAGGACATCGAGGTGCGTACCCTTGGTCCCCTGATACCCGAGCTGCAGAACATAATTCCGCTTGAAGGTCTCCTGAATCGATAGGTTCCACGACTGCGCGTAGGCCGGGTCGTAGTCCCGGGCCACGGCGAAGGTATTCTGAATCGTCTGCGCCGGGAGCGTCCCAAAGCCACGTTCCAGCGTCAGGATATTGCCGGGGCTGGTGGTCTGGTTGATGCTGCGCACGAATGGCGGCTGCAGGGCCATACGGTTACCGAAACTGCCGTAAACCCCGCCCGTGTAATACACGCCGTAGCCGGCGCGAACCACAATCTGTTTGCCCTTGACGGGACGCCACGCAATGCCGAGGCGCGGCGAGAACAGCAGGGGGCGGCTGTCAAGCATGCCCTTCGGCCAGGCTCCGGAGGCGTACGGGCCGGTGGATCCTGGCGTTACTACGGCGACGGCCGAGTAGTCGGGGGCGATATCGAGGTTCGCCATCCGGTTGTTCTTCTCCGTCATGGCGCCGAAGTATTCCCAGCGGATACCGGCCGTGATCGAGAGGTTCGTTTTCCAGCGGAAGTCGTCGGTCGCGTATGCGTTCGCCGCCGTCTGCCGGAAGTAGAAGCTGTTGTTGCCGCTCAGGTACTGGTTGATGTTGGTCGAATAGGGCCGGTCGAGCAGGAAGTCCGCCAGGTCGTACCCGGTCCCATTAACGGGCAGGCCATTCGCGCCGAGTTGCTGGGTGGCGACGCCCGTGAAGTTGAATGAACCGCGCGCGCCCTGGTTGGTCTGCACGTTGTTCTGCCGGCGCTGGAAATTCACGCCGTACGTCATGTTGTGCTTGCCGTGGATGAAGGTCAGGCCGTCGGTTACCCCGGCGGTCTGCGACCGGTTCAGAGACGGCAGACCGTCGCTGAGCGCACCGAAGTTGGTGAAGGAAACGGTCGGGGGCCCGAACGCTAAAGGATTCGTCGTGGTGCCCGAGATCCCCAGGTCGGCCGCGATGTTCGCGCCGTTGGAGAAGGCGGAGTACTGGTTGTTGACGTTACGGCTGAACTGGAAGCTCAGGTTGTTAATCAGATAGCGGCTGATAGTCCGCGAGTACGCGAGGGTGCCATTCAGGCCGCTGCCGTTGCTGTCATCCCGGAAGCCAAACGTCTGGACGTTGACTGCATCCCGACCCTGGTAACTGGTGTTAAAAGACAGTCGGTCCTTATTGGTGATGTTCGCGCTGACGTTAACCTGCAGGTTGTTGTTATTGGATGGATTCGCGCCAATCAGGTGGAAGTTATTCCGGGTGGCGTCGGTATTAGGCAGCGGGACGTAGGACAGCAGACCGGTTGCAACGGGGCTGATCCGGCTGAACGGGATCTTGTTACCCGCAAACGGGGTGTTCGAGAGTGGATCGTAAACCACCTGCGTCAGAGAGGAGAAATCGCCCGTGCGCAGCGCTGCCGCAGGAGTTGTCGTAATTCGGTCATACCCATTGCGGGTCCGCTGACCGGTGTAGTTCACAAACCAGTTGATCTTGTCGGTCTTAAAAAGTTTCGGAATCGCGAGCGGGCCGCCGAACGAGACACCAAAGCGATTGTTGGCGTAGCCTGCTTTCGGCACCGGTTGGCCGTTGATCAGCTGCGGAGCTGTAAAGGAGTAGGGCCGGGCATTCAGGACAGAATTTCCCAGGTTGTAGTTCGCCGCCAGACGCCACTGCGGACCGCGTCCCCGACCAACGCGGTTCCCAAACTGGCCGCGGCCATTCGCTGCCTGCTGCTGCCGTCCGCCACCACCGCCAGGCCCACCGCGTCCGCCACCACCACCGCCGAAGCCACCACCACCGCCGCGTCCGCCACCGCCACCACCAAAACCACCACCGGGACCGCCAGGGCCGCCGAAACCACCACGTCCGCCGCCGGGACCACCCGGTCCACCGCGTCCACCTCCGGGAGGTCCGCCTGCAGCGCCACCGAAGGGATTATCACCGTTCGCGCCGCCCAGACCATCCTGACCACCCGCGCCAAAGCCGCCCAAACCATCCGGACCGCCCGGGCCACCAAAACCACCGCCCGGACCACCGGGGCCAAAGCCCATCGGACCGCCCATGCCCATGCCGTCACCGTTTTGCGCCTGTACTGCCTGGCTCAGACTGCCGTTTACCAGCAGCGCTTCGCTCGCGCCGCCGCTCATGTCGGCCAGATTGGCGATGGCTGCGGTATTTTCGACATCGGCGGAAAGGGCTTCTCCGTTCTGGACCAGGTTCAGATTCTGGAAGCCGCCACCCTGCGCAGGGCCTGTGGCGGGGCCACGTCCACCTGCTGCCCCGCGACCACCACCGGCAATTCCGGGGGCGCCAGGCCCACGGCCACCACCCGCCACGGCCGCTGGATCGCCACCGCGTCCAAAGCCACCGCGCCCACCGCCAGGAAAGCCCTGTCCTCCACGTCCACCCCGGCCTGGGCCTGGTGCCGTAGCTGTAGCTGCCGCCGGGGCTGGCTGCGCACTCTTTTCCACTGGAAGGGATGCCCGTGTCTGGAGTTTTAAGTCAAACGTGAGCGGCGTTGCCGACGCCTTCGATTCCAGTTCCACCCGTTCGAAGCCAAACATGCCGATGCTGAACTGACAAGCGGTAGCGGGCAGGCCGCCCACTTCAAACCGTCCATCGGGGCCGCTGACGGTGCGGATCTTCTCGGTGCCGCATTCCACCAGGATCGCCGCGCCGGGAATCGCCTGGCCGTTCGCACGTACAATTCCCGACTGCGTGTCCGCCAAAGCTGAAATCGAGCCCGCGGTCAACGCAGTGGTGAGAACGAAAAGACGAAAGCGCAGCATGCACCGATCCTTAATTACAATTACGTCCTGGCCACACTCAGGCGCGGCCAGCCGTTCTAAATTGCAATGGAGCCGGGAATGGTTCCCGGCTCCACACAAGGTTTACTCTTGCTTACTGTTGGAGAGAACGACTACTGGGCTTTCTTGGCGGTGAACGTCGCTGGACCGCGGCCGTTGTCGCGGGTGATTTCGATGCTGTCGCCCTTCACAACGCCGGTGTAGGTCATCTTCATTTCATTGCCGTTGAAGTTCATCACCTGAACGAAGGAGATCTTGTCGCCGTCGACTTTACCCTCCGTGATCGGGTTTTCGCCGCGCTGATTTGCGACGGTGCCTTCCAGCTTCGCGCCGGAAGCTTTGAAGGTGAAGGTGGTGGTTTGCGTGGCGCCGCCACGGCCGGGGATTTCCGCAGTCCACTTACCAGTGACGTCCGCAGCCAGGCAAGCCAGGCTGGAGACAAGCAGGGCCATTACGGCCAGGATCGTTGTTTTCATGCCGAAATGGTAACAGAACTTACGGTCGGGAAAATCCATCTAAACAAACCTTAACTGCCTGTTTACATTGTTTTACCGCCTGCAAACGCAAAAAGGCCGGGAAGGGCGAACCCCTCCCGGCCTTCAACTGCCTGAAACTTTTAAGCTTAGAGTCCCTTGGCCTTCAGGAAGATGGCGAGGTCGATGCAACGGTTGGAGTAGCCCCATTCGTTGTCGTACCAGGCCACAACCTTCAACAGGTTGCCGCCCAGAACCTTCGTCAGCTGACCGTCAACGATCGAGCTGTTCGGGTTCTTCAGCATGTCCATGGAGACAACGGGATCGTCCGTGTAGCCCAGAATGCCCTTGAGTTCGCCTTCAGAGGCTTCCTTCAGAGCGGCATTGATTTCCGCATCCGTCGCGTCCTTCTTCAGGATGGCGACGAGGTCGACCACTGAGACGTCCGGCGTGGGAACGCGCATGGCGTAACCGTCCAGCTTGCCCTTCAGTTCCGGCATCACCAGGCCGATCGCCTTGGCGGCGCCGGTGGTGGTGGGGATCATGTTGACAGCGGCTGCACGGGCGCGACGGAGGTCGCTGTGCGGGAAGTCGAGAACGTTCTGGTCGTTCGTGTAGCTGTGAATCGTGGTCATCGAACCCTTTTCGATGCCCCACTTTTCGTGGATGACCTTCGCGACCGGACCGAGGCAGTTCGTCGTGCAGGAAGCGTTGGAGATGATATTGTGCTTCGAAGCATCGTAGGCGGAGTCGTTCACGCCCATCACGATGGTGATGTCTTCGCCCTTGGCCGGGGCCGAGATGATGACCTTCTTCACCGTGCCGTGCAGGTGCTTGGCGGCATCCGAAGCATTCGTGAAGCGGCCGGTGGATTCGATAACGATTTCGGCGCCGACACTGGACCAGTCGATGGCGGCCGGGTCCTTCTCAGCGAAAACCTTGATCCGGCGGTTGCCGATCACGACATGGTCGCCGTCGATGCTGACCGGCTCGGGCAGGGGGCCCAGCAGGGAGTCGTACTTGGTGAGGTGGGCGAGCGTCTTGATGTCGGTGAGGTCATTAACCGCAACGAATTCGATGTCGGGGTTGTTCATGCCGGCGCGAACAATGTTGCGGCCGATGCGGCCGAAGCCGTTAATAGCTACTTTTACGGACATAGCGGGGGTAAAGCTCCTTCAGAGGGTTGGTTTCAGAGGTTGCTGCAAGTGTTGCCTGATGCAATGTATTGCGGGGTGTTAAACATCAGGATAGCAAAACCCGGTTTCGGCGCGTTTACAGTGGCGGGAAGAGGCTGGAAATTGGGAGAGCCGGCCGTCTCGGAGGTTGACGTGCCGGCTCGGGGGTTGCCTGGAAATAAATATACCGCAATGGAAGTGTCACGTGGGAGACTTTTTTAGGTGCAGAGTGTAAGGTTTTTATTGAATACGTTTGGTTCGCTGGGGGATCTGCACCCTTATATTGCGGTTGGCCTGGGGCTCCAGGCTCGCGGACACCGGGTAACCATAGCCACTTCCGAGGTTTATCGGGCAAAAGTTCTGGGGGAGGGGCTGGGGTTTGTTCCGGTTCGGCCCGATGTCGCCGCCCTGGTTGAGAGTCCCGAGGCTATGAAACGGGCCTATCATCCACGCACAGGTACGCAATACATCATGCGCGAAGTATTTCTGCCTCGCGTCGCGGAAATGTACGAAGATCTTCTTGCACCCGCCGCCGCTGCCGATATTCTTGTAGGTCATCCTCTGTCGTTTGCTCTGCCCACAGTTGCGGAAGTTCTGGGAAAGCCATGGGTTGGCGTGGTTCTTCAGCCGGT
This sequence comes from Bryobacterales bacterium, assembly GCA_947467185.1. Taxonomy (GTDB): domain Bacteria; phylum Acidobacteriota; class Terriglobia; order Bryobacterales; family Bryobacteraceae; genus BOG-234. Next base: position 177 of record CANIHR010000033.1, on the reverse strand, counting down.
TGCAATCCTCTCCGCCTGGGACCCTCCCTCCATATCCGGCGCGCCATTTCTCGAAATGTTTCGCAAATGGGGTCCCGGATTTTGGCGCGCGTGGGGTAGCATTGCGCGGGCAATTCTAAGAATTTGGGCCCGCCCTGTGAACCAAATGCGAGCCAACCTGGGGTTGGCTCCGCTGCG